>NZ_BAAAIR010000032.1:0-214286 GCF_039526165.1 Brachybacterium tyrofermentans | reverse complement strand
CCGTTCTACGTCAACGACGCGACGCTCCCCATCACCACGAACCGGGAAGAGCCAGGATGACAGGCAGGAACGCGAGGCCGAACGCCAAGACCATGAACACGACATAGGCGAGGGCGATCAGGAGCCCCACGCCGAGGAGCACCCAGAAGATGATCCAGCCGACCTTGTTCATCTGCTGGGCCTGCCGCGGGTCCGCGTTCAGCTGCACGAGGGCGATGATCCCGAAGATCGCCGGGATGGTCCCTCCGCAGAGGAATCCGACGACGATCAACCAGATCGCGCTGGTCTGGATGGATCCCCGATCGGGGGAATATTCCTGGGGCGGATAGCTCATCGTGCTCCTCCGGCGGCGTGGTCGATCACGGGTCAGTCGGTGAGCGGACGACCGCGGGCGTCACGCTCGAAGGTGGGCGACTTCGCGAGCACCATGATGCCCTCGATGATGCCCCACCACGCACCGAACCCGCAGGTGATCAGGGTGACGAGGATCTGGACGATCCCGATGGTGGTGTAGCCCAGCAGGAAGCGGTGCACACCGAAGCCGCCGAGGAAGATGCCGAGCAGGCCGACCACGAGGCGGCTCTGCGCCTGGGGATCGTGCGGGGCCCCCATCGGGGCCGGCTGGCCGCCCTGCGGGCCACTCTGCGGACCGTATCCGGCGGCGCCGGGCTGTCCGAAGGGATCTGCGCCCGACGGGACGGGCCCACCGGCCGGGGTCCAGTTCTGCTGGCCCGCACCGGACGCCTGGCCGTACGGGTCCGACGCCGACGCGCCCGATCCCTGGCCGTACGGCTGCTGGGCCGCGGGCTGTCCGGCCTGCGGGGCACCGTAGGAGTTCTGCTGGCCGTACTGCTGATCGCCCTGTTCGCCACCGGGCGCGCCGTAGGGGTTCTGCTGACCGTCCTGCGGCTGCGCCCACGGGTCCTGTGCGGGCTGGGCATCCTGCGGGGCGGCCCACGGGTCCTGACCAGGGGTCCCCTGCCCCGCCTGCTGGGCGTCGTCGCCGCCCTGAGGCGTCCAGGGGCCGTTGTCGCTCGGGGTGCTCATGTCCCCAGACTACTGGCTCACCGGCCACCTCAGCACGCCGGGCCCGCCTGGCCCGGCGTGCGCTCAGCGGCGGCGCTTCTCGCGGATCCGCACACCGATCACGATCGGCGACCCGGTGAACTCGAAGTCCTCGCGCAGGCGGCGTTCGATGAATCGCCGGTACCCGTGCTCGAGGAACCCGCTCGCGAAGATCACGAAGCGGGGCGGACGGGTGCGGGCCTGCGTCGCGAAGAGGATGCGGGACTGCTTGCCGCCGCGCAGGGGGTGCGGATGCGCCGCGACCAGGGTGCCCAGGAAGGCGTTGAGGCGCCCGGTGGGGATCCGGATGTCCCACGACTCCAGGGCACGCTCGATCGCGGGCACGAGACGGTCGGCGTGACGGCCCGTCTGGGCCGAGATGTTCACGCGCGGGGCCCAGGCCACGTGCGCGAGATCCTTCTCGATCTCCCATTCCAGCTGCTTGTGACGTTCCTCATCGATGAGGTCCCACTTGTTGAACGCGAGCACGAGCGCACGGCCCGACTCCAGCACCATGTCGATGATCTTGAGGTCCTGGGCGGAGATGGGCTCCGAGGCCTCCAGCAGCACCACGGCCACCTCGGCACGATCCAGGGCGGCCCGGGTGCGCAGCGAGGCGTAGTAGTCCGCTCCCTGCGACTGCAGGACGCGCCGACGGATCCCGGCGGTGTCCACGAAGGTCCAGTCCTTGCCGGCGAGGGTGATCCTCTCGTCGACCGGATCGCGGGTGGTGCCGGCCTCGTCGTCGACGACGACGCGCTGCTCCTTGGCCAGGCGGTTCAGCAGGGAGGACTTGCCCACGTTGGGCCGACCCACCAGCGCGACGCGTCGCGGCCCGTTGTCGACCGGGGCGCCCCGTCCCTCCTCCGGCATCGCCGCGAGCATCGCGTCCAGCAGGTCGCCGGAGCCGCGCCCGTGGAGGGCGGAGACGGGGAACGGCTCGCCGAGGCCGAGGTTCCACAGTCCTGCGGCCTCGAGCTCTCCGCGCTGGTCGTCGACCTTGTTGGCGACCAGCACCACCGGGCACTTGGCCGTGCGCAGCACCTTGAGGAGCTGCTCGTCGGTCGTGGTGATGCCGACGTTCGCATCGACGATGAACATCACGACGTCGGCCAGGGAGATGGCGACCTCCGCCTGCTCGGCGACGCGATAGGCCATGCCCTGGACACGGTCCTCCCAGCCGCCGGTGTCCACGAGCCAGAAGTCCTTGCCGGCCCACTCCGCCTCGTAGAACACGCGGTCGCGGGTGACGCCGGGGCGGTCCTCGACCACGGCCTCACGGCGACCGAGGATCCTGTTGACCAGGGTCGACTTGCCGACGTTGGGGCGGCCGACGACCGCGACGACCGGCAGGTTGCGCTGCACGGAGGGACGGGGGTCGTCGGCGTCCTCGCCCTCGAGCAGGGCCAGGTCCTCCTCGTCCAGGTCGTAGCCGGAGAGCCCAGCGCGCAGTGCGGACTCGACGTCCTCGTCGGACGGTCCGTCGGAGTCCGTCGAGCCAGTCGAGTCGGTCGAGCCGGTGGAGTCGTGCGCGTCGTCGGCACCGGTCGAGCCGCCGAGGCCGGCGACGGGCTCAGCGGCGCGCGGGGCGGGCTCGGGCGCGCCGTGGAGGGCGCTCTCCTCGGCCTCCTCAGCCTCCGCCACCAGTATGAGCACGCGCTCGACGACGTCCGGGACGTCCAGACCGGTGGTGTCGACCGTGTGCACGCCCTCGGCGGCGGTCAGGAACTCCGAGACGGTGGAGTCGTCGCGGTCCCGGCGCAGCACCTGGTCAGCCATGGCGGCGCGGGTCTCCTCGGAGTCCTCGAGGTCGAGCTCGCTGGCCCGACGTCTCATCCGCTCCTGGTCGGACGCGGTCAGCAGGACGCGCACCTGGGCGTCGGGGGCGACCACCGTCGTGATGTCGCGGCCCTCGGCGACGCAGAATCCGCGCTCGGCCGCGGTCGCGAACAGGACCTCGCGCTGTCGGCGCTGGAGGATCGCGCGCACCAGGGTGTTCGTGGCGACGGCGCTGACCTGCTCGGAGATCCGCTGCGTGCGGATCTCGGTCGTGATGTCGGTGCCGCCGACGACGACCGTCGCGCCCTCCGGGTCGGTGCCCAGGTCCAGGTCCAGGGAGTCGGCGACCGCCGCGACGGAGTCCCGATCCGCAAGGTCGATGCCCTGCTCGAGGCAGGTCCAGGCGACGGCGCGGTACATCGCACCGGTGTCGAGGATCCCGCCGTCGAGGGCCTCGGCGAGAAGGCGGGAGACGGTCGACTTGCCGGAGCCGGCCGGGCCGTCGATCGCGATGGTGATGCCGGCCCCGGGCTCCGGGCTCGCGAGGGCGGAGGGGTCGTGCGGCGCGCTGGTGTGCATCCCCCAAGGATAGGGGTCGCTCAGGCGTCGGCGACGGTCCAACCACGTTCCGCGAGCGATCGCGTGAGCAGGTCCTCACGCGTGGCGTCGATCGCGACGTGCGCGAGGCCCACCGCGCGTCCCAGTTCGTGCTCGAGGCGGAGGTCCTCGAGGTTGACGCCGATCTGCCCGATCTCCGTGAGCAGCCGCGCCAGCTCGCCGGGGCGGTCCGGGACCAGCACGGTCACGGTCGCGAAGGCGTCGGTGCCGCCGCCGTGCTTCCCCGGGATGCGTCGCACCCCGCGGTTGCCGTCGGCGATGAGTCCCGCCAGCGCCCGTCGTGAGCCGATGGAGGGATCCGGGGAGCCGCGCAGCGAGTCGAGCGCAGCCAGGATGTCGTCGAGGCGCACGCGCACGTCGCCGAGCACATCGGCGACCGCCGCGGCGTTCGCGCCGAGGATCTCGACCCAGAGGCGCGGATCGGAGTCCGCGATCCGGGTGGTGTCCCGCAGACCCTGCCCGGCCAGTCCGAGCGCCGCCTCGGTGGGCTCCAGGAGGGTGCCCGCCACCAGGCTCGCCATCACCTGCGGGACGTGCGAGACATGGGCGACCGCCGTGTCGTGCGCGGAGGCGTCCATCGTCACCGGGACGGACCCGATCTCGGTGGCCAGGCCCTTCAGCGCGGTCACGGCCTCGGGCACCGTGCCGGGGTGCGGGACGATCACGAAGGGGCGGCCCTGGAAGAGGTCCCCCCGGGCGGCGATCACGCCGGAGACCTCGCGGCCGGCCATCGGGTGGGCGCCGATGTAGCGCGGGAGGTCCTCGGCCCGGGCGAGCGCCCTCACGCCCTCGAGCACCGTGGTCTTCACGCTCGCCACATCGGCGACGACCGCCTCGGGCCAGGTGCGCAGCGCCCGGTCGATGACCTGGGCGGCGACGTCAGGCGGCGCGGCCACCAGCACGAGCTGCGGCGCCGGATCCTCGGGGGCGGGGAGAGCCCCGACCCCGAGCTCGACGGCGAGGGCGGTGGTGCCCGGGGAGACGTCCTCGACCTGGACCGCGGCCCCCGCCCGCCCGAGCGCCATGCCCAGGGATCCGCCGATGAGGCCCGTGCCGATGACGCGCACGGGCGAGGGCACCAGAGTCGTCACAGGCCGACCTCGGCCATCAGGGTGCCGAGCTCGCGTCCCGTCAGCTCGCGGGTCTCCCCCGCGGCGAGATCGCCGAGCACGACAGGGCCGATCCGGGTGCGCATGAGCGCCGTCAGCTCGAAGCCCTGGGAGGCGAACATCCGGCGCACGATGCGATTGCGGCCCTCGTGGAGGGTGACCTCGACGACGGCCTCGCGGCCGTCCTGCGCGAGCACCCGGGCACGATCGGCGTGGGCGGGGCCGTCCTCGAGCTCCACGCCGTCGCGCAGGACCTTCACGAGCCCGCGGGGCGGGCCTCCGGGGGCGTCGAAGCGGCAGACGTAGGTCTTCTCGACCTCGAAGCTGGGGTGGGTGAGGCGGTGGGCGAGCTCGCCGTCGTTGGTCAGGAGCAGCAGCCCCTCGGTCTCGTAGTCCAGCCGCCCCACGTGGTAGAGACGCTGGGAGAAGGGCGCGGTGAACTCGGCGAGGTCGCGCCGGCCCTCCGGATCGCTCATGGCGGAGACGACGTGGCGCGGCTTGTTGAGCACGACGGTCACCTTGGCGTCGTCCAGCTGGAGGCGGCGGCCGTCGACGTGGATCACGTGGGCCGACGCCTCGATGCGGATGCCCTGCTCGCTCACCACAGCGCCGTCGACCATCACGCGGCCGGTGGAGATCAGCGTCTCGCACGCGCGCCGGGAGCCGAAACCGGCGCGGGCCAGGATCTTCTGCAGCCGCTCCGCACCCTCCTGGTGGAGATCCGGCCCGTCGCCGTCCGCGGACCGATCGGCCTTCGGGCGCGGCGACCCCTGGTCGTCGCGCAGCTTCACGGTGCGAGGCGGGGTGAAGGCGCTGCGACGACGCGGTCCCCGACCCGAGGCACCCGGACGCCCGGCCTCCGCCGTGGGACCGGCCATCAGGCTGCCGCGCCGCGGGAGATGAGCTCCCGTGCCAGCTGCCGGTAGGCGTCGGCGCCCTTGGTGGACCCCGCGAAGGAGATGATCGGCTCCGCGGCGACCGAGGCGTCCGGGAACTTCACGGTGCGGTTGATCGTGGTGTGGAAGACCTTGTCGGGGAACGCCTCCACGACGCGCTGGCACACCTCGCGGGCGTGGAGGGTCCGGGGATCGAACATCGTGATGACGATCCCGTCGATCTCCAGGCGCGGGTTGATGCGGTCCTGCACCTTCTCGATGGTCTCCACCAGGAGGGCCACACCGCGCAGGGCGAAGTACTCGGCCTCGAGCGGGATGATCACGCCGTGGCTGGCCGCGAGCGCGTTGACCGTGAGCAGGCCCAGGGACGGCTGGCAGTCGATGATGATCACGTCGTACTCGTCCGCGACCGGGCGCAGCACGCGGGCGAGCGCCATCTCGCGAGCCACCTCGTTGACCAGCTGAACCTCGGCGGCGGACAGGTCGATGTTCGCCGGGAGCACGTCGAGGTTCTCGGTGGAGGTGGTCTGGATGACGTCGCGCACGTCGTGCTGCCGATCCATGAGCAGGTTGTAGACCGTGACGTCGAGCTCGTACGGGTTCACCCCGGTCCCGGCGCTGAGCGCACCCTGCGGGTCGAGGTCCACCAGGAGCACCTTGCGGCCCAGCTCCGCGAGGGCGGCGCCGAGGTTGATGACGCTCGTGGTCTTCCCCACGCCGCCCTTCTGGTTCACCATCGAGATGATCCGAGCCGGTCCGTGACCGTCGAGAGGGGCTGGCTCCGGCAGCTCCGGCATCGGTCGGCCGGTGGGGCCGAGGTCGATGTCCAGCTGCTGGTTGGAGGTCGAGCTCACGTCGTTGTCCTGTCGTCGGCGTCGAGGGGCTGTGCGCGGGAGGGACGGGCCGCCGTGGGGACGGCGGGCCACGGGTCCCAGCCCGGGGAGCGGCGGCTGCGAGCAGTCGTCGAGGTCTTGGGGGCGGCGATCCGGGCGGACAGGTCTGTTCTCGTCCTCCCTCGGCGCCATGCCGGACAAGTCTAAGCCCCCCGCTGAGCACGGGGGTGGGCGCTCGCATGCGTTTCGCGCAGCGAGTCGACCGTCACCTGCGTGTAGAGCTGCGTCGTGGTGACCGAGGCATGCCCCAGCAGCTCCTGGACGCTGCGCACATCGGCACCGCCGTGCAGCAGATGCGTCGCATAGGAGTGGCGCAGCGTGTGCGGGCTGATGGGCTCCGTGAGCGCCGGCTCCGCGGCCTCCGCCGCGCGCCGGACCACCTGCCAGGCGGCCTGACGCGTCAGGCGGGTGCCGCGGGATCCGAGGAAGACGGCCGGCGTGCCGGTCCCCCGGGCCGCCAGGGCCGGTCGGCCGCGGGTGAGGTACGCATCCAGCGCCTCGAGCGCGAACCGCCCGACCGGTACCACCCGCTGCTTGTCACCCTTGCCCCGCAGGAGCGCCGAGCGCTGCTCGCGGTCCACGTCATCGAGGTCCAGACCGGTCGCCTCGGAGATCCGGGCACCGATCCCGTAGAGCAGCTCGAGGAGCGCGCGGTCGCGCAGCGCCCGCTGCGCGGAGTCCCGTCCGGTGCCGGGCCGACCTGCCGCCTCCAGCAGCGCCTCGACCTGGTCGATGGCCAGGGGGTGCGGCAGGCGGGAGGGCAGTGATGGTGTGGGGACCAGGCGCGCGGGATCGCCGGTGGTCGAGACGCGCTCGGCATCGAGGAAGCTGTGCAGGCCGCGCACCGCGGCGAGCGACCGTGCCGCGGAGGCCGCGGACAGCGCCGAGCCGCCGTCGGCCCCGGTGCGGAGAGCCTGCAGCCACGCCGAAAGGACCTGAGGATCCACCGCGACCGGGTCGATCTCGGCATGGGCCAGATGCGAGAGGTAGCGGGTCAGGTCCCGACGGTAGGCGGCGAGCGTGTTCGCCGAGAGGCCGCGCTCGATGCGCAGATGGCTCAGGTACTGCTCGAGGATCCGGCTGTCCCCGGGGCGCAGGGCGGCCTGCTCCCGGGATGGTCGCGGATCACCCCCCGGCGTCACAGGGCCAGGCTCACAGCGTGACGAAGGGATCGATCGCGAGGGCCACGAAGAGCAGCGTGAGGTAGGTGATCGACCCGTGGAAGACGGTCATCGGGCCGAGCTTCTTGCCGCTCAGACCACGACGAACGCGCACCGCGTACCGGATCACGAGGAAGGCGAACCAGGCGCCGACGGCCACGGCGCTGACCCCGTAGACCCAGCCGGTCTCCCCCAGCGGGATGATCGCGAGGCTCGCGGCGATCATGAGGAACGTGTGCATGATCATCTGCCCGGCGACGCTCGTGCGCGTGGCCACCACGGGGAGCATCGGCACGCCGGCGTCGGCGTAGTCCTGGGAGAACTTCTCGGCCAGCGGCCAGTAGTGCGGGGGCGTCCAGAAGAAGATCACCAGGAACAGCAGCACCGCGGTCCACGAGACCGTGCCGGTCACCGCGGACCAGCCGATCAGCACCGGCATGCAGCCGGCGACGCCGCCCCAGACGATGTTCTGGCTGGTGCGACGCTTGAGGATCATCGTGTAGAAGACGACGTAGAGCAGGATGGCGCCCAGCGCGAGGGCGGCCGACATCCAATTGACCAGGAGGCCCAGCCAGAGGGTGGACCCGATGGAGAGCGCGATGCCGAACACCAGCGCCGCCCGTGGGGAGATCTCGCCCGTGACGAGCGGACGGTTCCGCGTGCGCTTCATCTTCGCGTCGATGTCGCGGTCGAGATACATGTTCAGCGTGTTGGCGCCGCCAGCGGCGAGATAGCCGCCCACCAGCGTCGCGACGATCAGCCACCACGACGGGAATCCGCCTGCGGCGAGGAACATCGTCGGGATCGTCGTGATGAGCAGCAGTTCGATGATCCGCGGCTTGGTGAGGGCGACGTACGCACGGATCACGGACCGCGCAGTGCGTTGCGGGGTGTGGTCACCGCCCTGCCCTGCGTGCCGGATCGAAGCTCCCTGGGTGGCGGTCACCGCCCACCGTCCTTCCTCCTGAGCGCGACGCTGCCGTCGCGTGAACCCGACCAGTCTAGGTGCTCGAGCTGTGCGAACCCAGTGTTCACAGGGTGAGTCCCGGCACCGTACGGGCACACCGCAGGGCCGCGGCGAGGCAACTGGCTGGACGGGAGCGGTGAATGGGCCCCGGCCCTACTAAGGTAGAGCCATCGCTTCGCGTGGACCCCCATCGCGACGGACCCCGTCGAGGGTGATCTGCCGAAGCTGTCGTCCGAGCGGCCATCGCGGCCGCACTCCGGTGAAAGGAAGCAATCGACGTGACCGAAACGTTCAAGGCCCCCGAGGGCTGGACCGAGCTCGACAAGCGCGCAGTGGACACCGTCCGCGTCCTGGCTGCGGATGCGGTCGAGAAGGTCGGCAACGGCCACCCCGGCACCGCCGTGAGCCTCGCACCCGCCGCGTACCTCCTCTACCAGGACGTGATGCGTCACGATCCGACCGATCCGAGCTGGCTGGGCCGCGACCGCTTCGTGCTGTCCGCCGGGCACTCCAGCCTCACCCAGTACATCCAGCTCTACCTCGGCGGCTTCGGCCTCGAGAAGAAGGACATCGAGGAGCTGCGCACCTGGGGCTCGAAGACCCCGGGCCACCCCGAGAACTTCCACACCAAGGGCGTCGAGATCACGACCGGCCCCCTCGGCCAGGGCATCTCCTCCTCCGTCGGCTTCGCGATGGCCCAGCGCCGCGAGCGCGGCCTGCTCGATCCCGAGGCGGCACCGGGCACCAGCCCCTTCGACCACTTCACCTACGTGATCGCCTCCGACGGCGACCTCGAGGAGGGCGTCAGCAGCGAGGCGAGCTCGCTCGCCGGGACCCAGCAGCTGGGCAACCTCATCGTCCTGTGGGACGACAACGAGATCTCCATCGAGGGCGACACCTCGATCGCGTTCACCGAGGACACCGCGGCCCGCTACGCCGCCTACGGCTGGGACGTCCGGACCGTGGACTGGACCAACGGAGGCACGGGGTACGTCGAGGACGTCGCGGCGCTGAAGGCCGAGATCCTCGAGGCCCAGAAGGTCACCGACAAGCCCACCTTCATCCAGCTGCGCACCGTCATCGGCTGGCCCATTCCCGAGCTCGCCGGCAGCCACACCGTGCACGGCGCCAAGCTCGGTGCCGAGGGCGTCGCCGGCCTGAAGAAGGCCATCGGCTTCGATCCGGAGCAGCAGTTCCAGGTTGACGAGGACGTGCTGGCCCACACCCGCTCCCTCGCCGAGCGCGCCGCCGCCGACAAGGCCGAGTGGGACACGGGCTACCAGGCCTGGCGCTCCGCGAACGCTGACGCGGCAGCCCTGCTGGACCGTCTCGTCTCCCGTGAGCTCCCCGAGGGCTTCGCCGAGGCCTTCCCGGCCTTCGAGGCCGACGAGAAGGGCATCGCGACCCGCGCCGCCTCCGGCAAGGTGCTGGGCGAGCTCGCCTCCGTCATGCCCGAGCTGTGGGGCGGCTCCGCCGACCTCGCGGGCTCCAACAACACCACGATGAAGGGCGAGCCCTCGTTCCTCCCCAAGGAGTACAGCTCCTCCGAGTTCGCCGGTGACGAGTACGGCCGCACGCTGCACTTCGGCATCCGCGAGCACGCGATGGGCGCGATCCTCTCGGGCATCTCGCTGCACGGGCTGACCCGTCCGTACGGCGGCACCTTCTTCCAGTTCGCCGACTACATGCGCGGCGCAGTGCGCCTCGCCTCGCTGATGAAGGTCCCGGCCACCTACGTGTGGACCCACGACTCCGTCGGCCTCGGCGAGGACGGCCCGACCCACCAGCCGGTCGAGCACCTGGCCGCCTACCGGGCGATCCCGAACCTCTCGATCGTGCGCCCGGCGGACGCCAACGAGACGGCTCAGGCCTGGAAGATCCTGCTCGAGCGGGACAACGGCCCCGTCGGCCTGATCCTCAGCCGTCAGGCGATGCCCACCTTCGACCGCAGCGAGTACGCCGGCGCCGAGAACCTCGCCAAGGGCGGGTACGTCATGAAGGACGCCTCCACCGGCACGCCGGAGGTCATCCTCATCGCCACCGGTTCCGAGGTGCAGTACGCCGCCGAGGCGCAGAAGCAGCTCGAGGCCGAGGGCACGCCCACGCGCCTGGTCTCGATGCCGTCCGTCGAGTGGTTCGACGAGCAGGATGAGGACTACAAGGAGTCCGTGCTCCCCTCCTCGGTCACCGCCCGCGTCTCCGTCGAGGCCGGCATCGCCATGCCGTGGTACCGCTTCCTCGGCACCCACGGCCGCGCGGTCTCGCTCGAGCACTATGGCGCCTCGGCCGATGCGAAGACCCTGTTCCGTGAGTACGGCTTCACGCCGGAGGCCGTCGTGGCCGCCGCGAAGGACTCGCTCTCCGCAGCAGGCTCCTGATCGACCGCGGGGCGGGGCCTCCGGGCCCCGCCCCGCACCTCTCCTCCGTCCTGCCCGCCCCATCGCTCGACGTTCCTTCCGCCACAGGTGGGAAGGGTGCCGTCCCGGATCTCGTTGAGCAGGACACCAGCAGTTCGACACAGGGCGCGCAGCGCCCGGAAGGAACGCACATGACCCAGAATCCCCGCACGCAGACCCTCTCCGATGCCGGCGTCTCCATCTGGCTCGACGACCTCTCGCGCCAGCGCATGGACTCCGGCAACCTGCAGGAGCTCATCGACACCCGCAACATCGTCGGCGTGACGACGAACCCGTCGATCTTCCAGGCGGCCATCTCCGGCCGCTCCGAGTACGACGCCGACATCGCCCGCCTCGCCGGCGAGGGCAAGGACGTCGACGCGGTCGTCGAGACCGTCACGACCGATGATGTGCGCCGCGCCGCGGACCTCTTCGCGGACGTGTACACGACCTCCCACGGCTTCGACGGCCGCGTGAGCATCGAGGTCGATCCCCGCCTCGCCCACGAGACCGAGAAGACCATCGCGCAGGCCAAGCACCTGTACGAGGTCGTCGGTCGCGAGAACGTCATGATCAAGATCCCCGCCACGGTCGAGGGCCTGCCCGCCATCACCGCGGCCATCGCCGAAGGCATCAGCGTCAACGTGACCCTGATCTTCTCGGTGGCCCGCTACGAGGAGGTCATCGACGCCTACCTCACCGGCCTCGAGCAGGCCGCAGCGGCCGGCAAGGATCTCTCGACGATCCACTCGGTCGCCTCCTTCTTCGTCTCCCGCGTGGACGCGGAGATCGACAAGCGTCTGACCGATCTGGGCGGCGAGGCCGTGTCCCTGCAGGGCGCCGCCGGCGTGGCCAACGCCCAGGCGGCCTTCGGCAAGTACCTCGAGGCCTTCGGCTCGGAGCGCTACTCGGCGCTGTCCGCGAAGGGCGCGAACGTGCAGCGGGCGCTGTGGGCCTCGACCGGCGTGAAGAACCCCGAGTACTCCGACACTCTCTACGTCGACAACCTCGTCGCCGATCCGAGCGTGAACACGATGCCCGAGAAGACCCTCGACGCGACGGCCGATCACTCCGAGCCCGCCGCCTCGCTGAACGCCGAGATCGCCACCTCCGCCGAGGGCGTGCTCGAGCGCGTCGCCGCCGCGGGCGTGGACCTTGACGACGTCTTCGCACTCCTCGAGCGCGAAGGTGTCGAGAAGTTCGAGAAGGCCTGGGAGGAGCTCCTCGCGACCGTGTCGGAATCGATCGACTCCGCCCGCGCCTGAGTTCCCCACGAGCACGGTCCAGCCCTCCGGGGCGGGCCGTGCTCTTGCCGTCCGTGTCCGAGAAAGGACCATCGTGACCGATACCTCCACTCCCCCTGCCGGGGCCGACGCCGAGGACCGCCTCAACCCGCTGCGCGATCCCCGCGACCGCCGACTCCCCCTCATCGCCGGGCCCAGCTCCATGGTGATGTTCGGCGTCACCGGCGACCTCGCCCGGAAGAAGCTCCTCCCGGCGATCTACGACCTCACCCACCGCGGCCTGCTGCCCCCCAGCTTCGGCCTCGTCGGCTTCGGCCGTCGTGACTGGTCCGACGACGACTTCGCCGACTACGTGCGCACCTCCGTGTCCGAGCACTCCCGCACCGGCTTCTCGGAGAGCGTGTTCGAGCAGCTGCGCGGCGGGCTCCGCTTCGTCACCGGCACCTTCGACGACTCCGCCGCCTTCGAGAAGCTCACCGAGGTCGTCGGCGAGCTCGACCGCACCCGGGGCACGGGCGGCAACCACGCCTTCTACCTGTCGATCCCGCCGGACGCCTTCCCCAAGGTGTGCGGCCAGCTCGCCGAGTCCGGGCTCAACACCCCGCGCGACGGCTCCTGGCGCCGCGTCGTCATCGAGAAGCCCTTCGGCCACGACCTCGCCTCCGCCCGCGAGCTCAACGACGTCGTCGAGAAGGTCTTCCGTCCCGAGGACGTCTTCCGCATCGACCATTACCTCGGCAAGGAGACGGTGCAGAACATCCTCGCGCTGCGCTTCGCCAACCAGCTCTACGAGCCGGTGTGGAACGCCGGCTACGTCGACCACGTGCAGATCACGATGGCCGAGGACATCGGCATCGGATCGCGCGCGGGCTACTACGACGGCATCGGCACCGCCCGCGACGTCATCCAGAACCACCTGCTCCAGCTGCTCGCCCTGACGGCGATGGAGGAGCCGGTCTCCTTCCGCGCCTCGGATCTGCGGGCGGAGAAGGAGAAGGTGCTCTCCGCGATCGAGCTCCCCGAGGACCTCGGGGAGCACACCGCCCGCGGCCAGTACGTGGGCGGCTGGCAGGGCGGCGAGGAGGTGCGTCCCTATATGGAGGAGGACGGCATCCCCGCCGACTCCACCACCGAGACGTTCGCGGCCATGCGCCTGGACATCGCGACGCGCCGCTGGGCGGGCGTCCCGTTCTACCTCCGCGCCGGCAAGCGCCTGGGACGACGGGTCACCGAGATCGCCCTGGTGTTCAAGCAGGCGCCGTTCCTGCCATTCCGTTCCACCGACACGGCGGATCTGGGCCAGAACGCGATCGTCATCCGGGTCCAGCCCGACGAGGGCGTGACCATCCGCTTCGGCTCCAAGGTGCCCGGCACGCAGATGGAGGTGCGGGACGTGACCATGGACTTCGCCTATGGCATGAACTTCACCGAGGAGTCGCCGGAGGCCTACGAGCGTCTGATCCTGGACATGCTGCTCGGCGATCCGCCGCTGTTCCCCCGCCAGAAGGAGGTCGAGCTCTCCTGGAAGATCCTCGACCCCATCACCGACTACTGGGCCGAGCACATGAAGCCGGCGCCGTACCGCCCCGGAACCTGGGGCCCCGACACCGCGCACGAGATGCTCGCCCGTGACGGACGTACCTGGAGGCGACCGTGATCACCACCCTGACCGACACCACCGCATCGGCCATCGACAAGACGATGATCGAGATGCGGGAGACCTTCGGTGCGAACACCATCGGCCGTGTCCTCACGCTCATCATCATCGCGACCGGCGACATCGAGGAGCCCCTCGGCGCCGCCATCAGCGCGAGCCACGAGCACCCTGCCCGGGTCCTCGTGGTCCATGCCGACCCCGACGCCGAGACCTCCGGGCTGGATGCCGAGATCCGCGTGGGTCGCGATGCCGGAGCCGGCGAGATCGTCATCCTGCGCGCCCGCGGCGACATCATGGCGTCCCTGGACACGCTGGTCATGGCCCTCCTGCTGCCCGATGCCCCGATCGTCACCTGGTGGCCGGAGTCCGCTCCGTCCTCCCCTGTCCATGACGTGCTGGGCTCCATGTCCCAGCGGCGCATCACGGACTCGGCGGCGTGCTCCGGGCCCATCGCGACCCTGAAGCGGCTCCGCCGCGGGTACTCCCACGGCGATTCGGACCTGGCCTGGTCGCGGCTGACCCGCTGGCGCGGGCTCGTCGCGAGCGCCTACGAGGTCCCGCCGGTCTCCGTCCCCACGAAGGTCGAGGTCGCTGGCTCCGAGGAGAACCCCTCCGTGGTGCTCATGGCGGCGTGGCTCTCGCGCAGCCTCGGCGTCGACGCGCAGATCGTCGACCCCTCGGACGGCGCCCCCGACTACGCCGGGGTGCACGGCGTGCGACTGACCCGTGAGGACGGCACGATCGATCTCACGCGCGTCAGCGACGAGGCCATCGTGCTCACGCTGCCGACCGATGATTCCGGTCAGCACGTGACGATGCCGCGACGCACCCTGAACGAGCTCCTCGCCGAGGAGCTGCGCCGGCTCGACCCCGACGAGGTCTACGGCGAGGTCCTCGCCACCGCCTTCAGCGGGATCGACGACATGGGCACGTACGCCAGCGGGAAGCCGGCACCGACGGATTCGATCAGCGCCGATGCGGAGGCCGTCGCGGCGGACGCCGCAGAGGCCACCGCGGCGCAGCTCGCCACGGCCCTCGAGGCGCGCTCCTCCGCGCACCTCGTGGTCACCGGCGGCACCGTCGGCACGGCGACCGCGAAGGCACTCCCCGCCGCGCTCTCCGCCGCGGGTGTCGACGTCTCCCGCCTGCACATCTGGTGGGGCGATGAGCGTTTCGTCGACCCCGACTCGAGCGACCGCAACGAGGTCGGAGTCCGCGACCCCCTGCTGGAGCCGCTCCAGGAGGCCGGACTGCCCGCGCGCAACATCCACGTCATGCCCTCGCCCGCCGACGGCATGTCCCTGGACGATGCCGCGGCCTGGTACGGGCAGCAGCTCGACCTCTCTGGCGGCGACGAGCCCTTCCGCACCCGCGGCCGGGCGTTCTTCGACGTGCTCCTGCTGGGGGTCGGGCCCGACGGCCATATCGCCTCCCTGTTCCCGGAGCATTCGGATCAGCGATCCGTCAGCGCGAGCGCCATCGCGGTGACGAACTCGCCGAAGCCGCCGCCGGAGCGGATCTCGCTCACCTGGCCGGTCCTGAACTCCGCCCGCCACGTGGCACTCCTGGTCGCCGGCGAGGAGAAGGCCGAGGCCGTGGCGGCGGCCCACGGGGAGATCAACCCGTGGCCCGTGCCGGCCTCCGCCGTGCGCGGCCTGGAGTCGACGACCTGGTTCCTCGACACCGCGGCGGCCTCCCGGCTGGATGACTGACCCGCTGGACGCCTGACCCGCTGACAGCCCGGACCGGCCGCCGCAGATCCTCGATCTGCGGCGGCCGGTCCGTCGTCGCGGCGGTGGAACGGTCCCAAGCTCAGCCACGTTCTGGGAAGATCTGACCATGCTGGCCACCACTCGCTCCCGGATCGCCGCCTCCCTGATCCAGGAGAGGCGGGCGCAACGAGATCTCGCGGCGCGCCTGCACTACCTTGACGGCCACGGCCCGTACTGAGCGGAGCCGCCCCGCTCCGGGTCCCACGACGTGCCGCGGGCAGCGAACGCCCCGGACAGCACGAAGGGCCGATCACCTCACGGTGACCGGCCCGTCGTGGGAGTGTCAGGGGTGAGCGCTCAGAGGAAGCGCTCCACCACGCCGAGACCGACGCAGGCCGCGCCCCACAGCACGGCGACCGTCACGGTCAGCCGGTTGAGGTTCCGCTCGGCCACGCCGGAGGCGCTGGCCGAGGAGGAGACGCCGCCGCCGAACATGTCGGAGAGGCCGCCGCCGCGTCCCTTGTGCAGGAGCACGAACATGATGGCGAGCAGGCTGAGAACAGCCAGCGAGATCTGAAGGATGAGCTTCAGGAGGGGCAGATCCACGAGGGCGAGCACCTTCCACGAGGTCGGACGGACCGATCCAGCATACGGCACGGGCCGGACCCCGAGCAGGTCCGGCCCGCGTGGCGCGGCTCTCGCCGGGGCGGAGCCGCGCGATGGGCTCTCAGCCCTGGAAGCCCACGATCTTCGCGAACTCCTCGGCCTTGAGCGACGCGCCGCCGACGAGGGCGCCGTCGACGTCGGCCTTGCCCATCAGCTCGACGACGTTCGAGGACTTCACGCTGCCGCCGTACAGGACGCGCACGGCATCGGCGACGACGTCGCCGTGGAGCTCGCGCAGCGCCTCACGGATGGCGTGGCAGACCTCCTGCGCATCATCCGCGCTGGCGACCTCGCCGGTGCCGATGGCCCAGACGGGCTCGTAGGCGATGACGACCTGCTTCGCCTGCTCGGCGTCCACGCCCTCCAGGCCGCCCGTGAGCTGGGCCAGGGTGTACGCGACGTGGTTGCCGGCCTTGCGCTCCTCGAGGGGCTCCCCGACGCACAGGATCGGGGTGAGGCCCGCCGCGAAGGCGGCCTTCACCTTCGCGCTCGTGACCTGCTCGTCCTCGCCGTGGTACTGGCGACGCTCCGAGTGCCCCACCGCGACATAGGTCGCGCCGAGCGCCGTCAGCATGGAGCCGGAGACCTCACCGGTGTAGGCACCGGACTCGAAGGCGGAGATGTCCTGGGCGCCGTAGGCGATCGGCAGCTTGCCGGCGTCGACGGCGACCTGGACGGTGCGCAGGTCGACGAACGGGGGAAGCACGACTGCCTCGACCGCGTCGGTGTTGAAGCCCTTGAGCTGGTCGCCCAGCTCCTCGACCAGGGCGAGGCCCTGCTTCCAGTCGAGGTTCATCTTCCAGTTGCCCGCCATCAGCGGGGTACGGGTGCTCACTTGGTGCCCTCCTCGAGGATCGAAATGCCCGGCAGGTCCTTGCCCTCGATGAGTTCGAGGCTCGCTCCACCGCCGGTGGAGATGTGCGAGTACGCGGATTCATCGAATCCGAGGATGCGGACCGCGGCGGCGGAATCGCCACCGCCGACCACGGTGTAGCCGTCGGCCGTGGCGAGCACCTCGGCGACGGACTTGGTGCCCTCGGCGAAGGCCTCGAACTCGAACACGCCCATGGGCCCGTTCCAGAACACGGTCGCGGCGTCGGAGACCTTCTCGGCGAACAGCTTCGCGGTCTCCGGGCCGATGTCCATGCCCTCCTGGTCGGCCGGGATCTCGGTGGCCTTGACCACGGTGGCCGGGGCGTCGGCGGAGAACTCGGGCGCGACGACGGTATCGACCGGCAGCACCAGCTCGACCCCGTTCTTCTCGGCCCGCTCCATGTACTCACGGACCACGTCGAGCTTGCTCTCGTCCAGCAGGGACAGCCCGACCTCGTAGCCGAGCGCCTTCTGGAAGGTGTACGCCATGCCGCCGCCGATGAGGATGCGGTCCGCCTTGCCCAGCAGCGCGTCGATGACCCCGAGCTTGTCGGCGATCTTCGCGCCGCCGAGGATCACGACGAACGGACGCTCCGGTGAGTCGGTGACCTTGCGCAGCGACTCGACCTCGCGCAGCACCAGCTCGCCGGCCGCCGAGGGCAGCAGCGAGGCGAGCTCGTAGACGGACGCCTGCTTGCGGTGCACGACGCCGAAGCCGTCGGAGACGAAGGCATCGCCGAGGGAGGCGAGGGCCTGGGCGAACACGTGGCGCTCACCGTCCTGCTTCGCCGTCTCCCCCGGGTTGAAGCGGAGGTTCTCGAGCACGGCGACCTGGCCGTCCTGAAGCGCGGCGACGACGCCACGGGCGGAATCGCCGATGGTGTCCGTCGCGAAGGCGACCTCCTGGCCCAGCAGCTCGCCGAGCCGACCCACGACGGGCTTGAGGGAGTACTTGTCCTCCGGGGCGCCCTTGGGGCGACCGAGGTGGGAGATGACCACGACCCGGGCACCGGCCTCGACGAGGCGGGTGAGGGTGGGCAGAGCGGCGCGGATGCGGCCGTCGTCGGTGATCGTGGTGCCGTCCAGCGGGACGTTGAGATCGGCTCGGACGAGCACGCGCTTGCCGCGCAGCTCTCCGAGCGAATCGATGGTCTTCAGCACGATAGGTGTTCCTTCGGTTCGAGGCCGGGCGGCGCCGGGGCGCCGCGACGGCCGTGGGACGAGCGGAGCCCGCCGGAGGCCGACCCCTCGGGGTGGCGACCGGCGGGCTCCGGAGATGTCCTGGTCGTCCGGGGACGACACGGGTTTCAGAGGGAAGTCAGAGCGACTTGCCCACGAGCTGCGAGAGCTCGACGAGGCGGTTTGAGAAGCCCCACTCGTTGTCGTACCAGGAGAAGATCTTCACCAGGTTGCCGTTGACCTTGGTCAGCTGCGCATCGAAGATCGAGCTGTGCGGGTCACCCTCGATGTCCTTGGACACGATGGGGTCCTCGGTGTAGCGCAGGATGCCCTTGAGGGGGCCCTCCGCCGCCTTCTTGACCGCGGCGTTGACCTCTTCGGCGGTGACCTCGCGGGACGCCTCGAAGGTCAGGTCGGTGATCGAGCCGGTCGGGACCGGCACGCGCAGCGAGTAGCCGTCGAGCTTGCCCTTGAGCTCCGGGAGCACCAGTGCGACGGCCTTGGCCGCGCCCGTGGTGGTCGGGATGATGTTCAGCGCGGCGGCGCGTGCACGACGCGGGTCGCTGTGCGGGCCATCCTGCAGCACCTGGTCGGAGGTGTAGGCGTGGATGGTCGTCATGAGGCCCTTGACGATCCCGAACTCGTCGTTCAGCACCTTGGCCACGGGAGCGAGGCTGTTGGTGGTGCAGGACGCGTTGGAGACGATGTGGTGCTTCTCCGGGTCGTAGTCGCCCTCGTTGACACCGATCACGAAGGTCGCGTCCTCGTTCTTCGCCGGAGCGGAGATGATGACCTTCTTGGCGCCGGCCTCGAGGTGGGCCTTGGCCTTCTCGGCGTCCGTGAAGATGCCGGTGGACTCGATGACGACGTCCGCGCCGATCTCGCCCCACGGGATGTTCTTGGGATCGCGCTCGGCGAACGCCTTGATCGTGGTCTCGCCGACGGTGATGGTGTCGTCGTCGAAGGAGACGTCGTACGGGAGCACGCCACCGATCGAGTCGTACTTGATGAGATTCGCGAGCGTGGCGTTGCTCGTGAGGTCGTTGACGCCGACGATCTGGATGTCAGCCTTCTGCTCGAGCGCGGCGCGCAGGAAATTGCGGCCGATACGACCGAATCCGTTGATTCCGACCTTAATGGTCACGGTTCCTCCTAGATTCGCAGGGGATCTGCGAAATATGGACAGTGGCGCGCACGCCCTCGTACGCTCGGACGGCGCCGGCTGTGACCGACGACCGGGACGATCCTATCAATGTCACAGAGTGCTTCTGCAGGACGTTCATCCCCCGGGATCAGGAGACGGGATCGGGAGAGGGCGGCAGCTGCTCCTCGTTGACGCCGTCCTCGGTGCCCGGCATCCCCAGATCGTCGGCCTTCTTGTCCGCCATGGCGAGCAGCCGACGGATCCTCCCGGCGACCGCATCCTTCGTGAGCTGCGGGTCTGCGAGGCGCCCGAGCTCCTCGAGGCTGGCCTGGCGGTGCTCCAGGCGCAGCTGTCCGGCGGCCTGCAGGTGCTCGGGCACGTCGTCCCCGAGGATCTCCAGCGCGCGCTGGACGCGCTGCCCGGCGGCCACGGCGGCCCGCGCGCTGCGTCGGAGGTTCGCGTCGTCGAAGTTCGCCAGCCGGTGCGCGGTCGCCTTCACCTCGCGCTTGGTACGGCGGTCCTCCCACGTGACGACGGTCTGGTGGGCGCCCATCCGGGTCAGGAGCGTCGAGATCGCGTCGCCGTCGCGCAGCACCACCCGATCCGCACCCCGGGCCTCACGGGCCTTGGAGGCCACTCCGAGACGGCGGGCGGCGCCGACCATGGCGAGGGCGACCTCCGGCCCCGGGCAGGACAGCTCGAGGGCCGAGGACCTGCCGGGCTCGGTGAGGGTGCCCCGGGCGAGGAAGGCCCCGCGCCAGGCGGCCTCGGCATCGACCGCGGCGCCGCCGACCACGAAAGGGGGCATGCCGCGCACGGGCCGGCCCCGGGCGTCGAGCAGTCCGGTCTGCCGGGCGAGCATGCCGCCCTCCCTGTCCACCCGCACGATGTAGCGCGTGGTGCGACGGATCCCCGACGGGGCGAGCACCGCGAGATCGGCCCGATGGCCGTACATGTCGCCGATGATCGCGTGCAGCCGGCGGGCGACGGCCGCGGAGTCCAGCTCCGCCTCGACCACGACCCGCCCGGCGACCAGGTGCAGACCGCCGGCGAAGCGCAGCATCGCCGCGGCCTCCGCCTTGCGGGCGGAGGGCCGTGTCACCTCGAGGTGGCTCAGCTCCTCCTTGGCATCACCCGTCAGTGCCATGCGGGTCCTCCTCGTTCGATGGTGCGTCCGCCGTCGATGCACTGTACGGGGTGGCCCTGGCAGCGTCGCCCCGCGTGCTCGGATTCGACTCGACATCACCGTAGGCGTCGTCGAAGAGATCACGATAGGCGGCGGCCAGGCGCACCGGGTCGTGGTGGGGCTGGCCGTCCCCGACGCTCACCTGGCGCAGCAGCGTGCGGATCCCGCGCGCCTCGGCGGCCTCGGAGAGCTCGAGCGCATCGTCGAGGGTCGTGGGGTCGGCCAGCAGGGCGTCGAAACGGCAGTCCCCCGCCTGCTCGAGCAGCACCTCCAGCATGTCCAGGCTCGTCATCCCCTCGGCCTCCTGCGAGCCGACGGACAGGTTCGTGGTGATGCAGCGACGGGCGGGACTGGTGCGGATCGCCTCGGCGATCTCCGGGATCATCAGGTGCGGCAGCACCGAGGTGTACCAGGAGCCCGGTCCCACGATGATCCAGTCGGCACGCCCGATCGCCTCGAGCACCGCCTCGGGCACGCGGGGCCGCGGCGGGTCCAGCCGCACCTGCTCCACCCGTCCTTCGGCGGTCGCGACCTGCCACTGCCCGGCGACGGTGCGCAGCTCACCGTCGCCGCCGCGCACGTCGGCCTCGATGTCGAGGGGCTCGAGCGCCATCGGGAGCACGCGTCCGCGTGCCCCGAGCAGCTCGGCCATCTGATCCAGGCCCTCGATCGGGTCGCCGAGGATCTGCCACAGGGAGACGATCAGGAGATTGCCCAGCGCGTGCCCGTCGAGCTCGCCGTCGGTCTCGAAGCGATGCTGGATCACGTCGCCCCAGATGGATCCCCAGTCGGAGTCCTCGCACAGCGCGGCCAGCGCCATCCGCAGGTCGCCCGGCGGCAGCACGGGCATCTCGGTGCGGATCCTGCCGGAGGAGCCGCCGTTGTCCGCCACGGTGACCACGGCGGTGATGTCGTCGGCCAGGAGGCGCAGCGCACGCAGGTTCGCGGCGAGCCCGTGGCCGCCGCCCAGGGCTACCACGCGCAGGGGACGCTGCGGGTCACCGCGGCGGCCGCGGCGGGCGCTGGCGGACCGGTCGGCGGTGCGCAGGCGATGGCCGCCGGAGCGGGAGGCGATGGTGCTCATTCGCGCCCCAGATCTCGGTGCCGGATCCGGACGGCATGGCCGGCGCTGCGGAGCCTGTCACCGATCCGCTCGGCGACCGCGACGGAGCGGTGCTTGCCCCCGGTGCAGCCGATGGCGAGGGTGGTGAAGTGCTTGTTCTCGGCGCTGTAGCCACGCAGCACGGGCGTGATCATCTCGAGGTACCTGTCCACGAACTCGGCGGCGTTGGCGTCGCCGAGCACGAAGTCGGCGACCTCCTGATCGGTGCCGCGCTTGGGCTTCAGCTCGGGCACCCAGTACGGGTTGGGGATGAAGCGCACGTCGCTGACGTGATCGGCCTCGAGCGGGATCCCGTACTTGAACCCGAAGGACAGCATCGTCACGGTGAGCTGCTGCTCCTCGCTGGTCCCGAAGACGGTGCGCATCTTCATCGTCAGCTGGTGCACGTTCAGCGGGGAGGTGTCGATGACCAGATCGGCCATCGCCCGGTAGGGCGCGAGCATCTCGCGTTCGCGGCGGATCCCCTCGAGCACGCCCTCCTCGCCCTGCAGCGGATGGGGGCGACGCACGGAGTCGAAGCGCCGCACGAGGGTGGACTCGTCGGCCGTGAGGAACAGCAGGCGCAGGCGGAGGTCGGCGCGACGCAGCTCGGCGACCACATCGGCGAGCTCGGAGAAGAACGGGCCGGAGCGGGGATCGACGACGACGGCGAAGCGGTTCTCCCGGCCCACGGCCGAGGCGCGCAGCTCGTAGAGGGTGCCGATCAGCTGCGGGGCGATGTTGTAGACCACGTACCAGCCCATGTCCTCGAGGGCATGGGCGGCCGTCTCACGGCCGGCACCCGCGAGACCGGTGATGATCACGACGTCTCCCGTCGTGTCGGAGCGAGGGGCCAGCGAGGACTCGTCGTGCACGAGGCGCTCCTTCCAGGGTCACGGCGACGCGGACGGGCGGGTCAGCGGTCGAGGATCTCGCCCGTGGCCATGTCGACCGCGACGTCGAGCGGTTCATCGCCCTGTGGAGAATCCGTCGCGGCGTCCGTGTCGGTCGCCTGCTCGGATCGTAGCGCGACCATGATCTGCGCGGCCAACGCGGGCCCGACCCCGTCGACCTCCTGCAGCTCCTCCTCGCCCGCCTCGCGGATCGCGGAGACGGTCACGAATCCGTCGAGCAGGGCGCGCCGACGGGCCGGACCGAGCCCGGGGATGCCGTCCAGGGCGCTGGACTGCATCGCCCGGCCCCGCTTGGAGCGGTGGTAGGTGATCGCGAAGCGGTGCGCCTCGTCCCGCAGCCGCTGCACGAGGAAGAGCGCCTCGCTGGTGCGCGGCAGGATCACCGGGTACTCGTCCCCGGGGAGCCAGATCTCCTCCAGACGCTTCGCGATGCCGGCCAGGGCGATATCGGTGACCCCGAGGTCGTCGAAGGCTCGCTGCGCGGCCGCCACCTGCGGCGCGCCGCCGTCGACGAGGATCAGGGAGGGCGGGTACGCGAAGCGGCGCGACTCCTCCTCCGTCTTCTCCGGCGGATCCAGGTGGTGCTTCAGGCGGCGGGAGATGACGTCGTACATCGACGCGGTGTCATCGCGCGCAGCCTCCCCGCTGACCGAGTACCGCCGGTACTCGCTCTTCTTGGGCAGGCCGTCCTCGAAGACGACCTGCGAGCCGACGACATTGGTCCCGTGGGAATGGGAGATGTCATAGCACTCGATGCGCAGGGGCGGCTCCGCGAGATCGAGCGCCTCACCGAGGTCCTCGAGGGCCTTGGTGCGTGCTGTGATGTCACCGGTGCGCTTGAGCCGGTGGAGCCGCAGCGCGTCGACCGCGTTGTCGGTGACGGTGGCCAGCAGGTCCTTCTTCTCGCCTCGCTGCGGGATGCGCAGGTCCACCTGCTTCCCGATCAGTGCGAGCACCTGCTCGCGGTTGGTGGGCTGGACGGGGACCAGCACCTCCCGGGGTGCGGCGCCTTCGGTGTACAGCGTGGTCAGGGCGCGCTCGATGAGGTCCGGGGCGCTGGACTCGTCGAGGATCTCCGCGGTCCAGCCGCGCTGGCCGCGGATCCGGCCCCCACGCACGTGGAAGACCTGCACGGACGCCTCGAGCTCATCCTGCGCGAGGCCGATGAGGTCCGCGTCGGTGGCGTCGGAGAGCACCACCGAGTTCTTCTCCATGACCTTGTCCAGCGCCGCGAGGTCATCGCGCAGCCCGGCGGCGGTCTCGTAGTCCATGGCGGCGGCCGCGTCGCGCATCTGCTTCTCGATGCGCCGGGTGTAGGTCGCAGTGTTGCCGGCCATGAAGTCCGCGAACTGCTCCGCGAGGCGGCGATGCTCCTCCTGCGTGATGTCGCCGACGCACGGCGCGGAGCACTTTCCGATGAACCCCAGCAGGCACGGCCGGCCGGACCGCTCCGCCCGCCGGTACACGCCGGCGGTGCAGGAGCGGATCGGGAACACCCGCAGCATCAGGTCGAGCGTCTCGCGGATGGCGCCGACCTGCGGGTAGGGCCCGAAGGTGCGATCGCCCTTGGCGCGCGGCCGACGGGTGATGTGCACCCGCGGCACCTTCTCCCCCATCGTGAGAGCCAGGTAGGGATAGGACTTGTCGTCGCGGAACTTGACGTTGAACCGCGGGTCGAACTCCTTGATCCAGGTGTACTCGAGGGTGAGCGCCTCGACCTCGGTGCCCACGACGGTCCATTCCACGCTCGCCGCGGTGGTGACCATGCGCCGGGTGCGCTCGTGGAGCACCGAGAGGTCCTGGAAATAGTTCGAGAGCCGCTGGCGGAGGTTCTTCGCCTTGCCGACGTAGATGACGCGCCCGTGCTCGTCCCGGAAGCGGTACACCCCCGGGCGGACGGGGATGGTGCCCCGCTCGGGACGGTAGGTCGACGGATCAGCCATGGCTCGCGCTCACACGCCCCGGCCCGCGCGCCCGACCTCGAGCAGCGGGGCGAGGAACTGCCCCGTGTAGGACCCGGCCACGGCGGCGACCTGCTCCGGGGTGCCCTTGGCGACGATCTCGCCGCCGCCGGCTCCTCCCTCGGGGCCGAGATCGATGACATGGTCCGCCGTCTTGATGACGTCGAGGTTGTGCTCGATGACGAGCACCGTGTTGCCCTTGTCGACCAGACCGCCGAGCACCTCGAGCAGCTTGCGCACGTCCTCGAAGTGGAGGCCGGTGGTGGGCTCGTCCAGCACGTAGATGCTGCGACCGTTGGAGCGCTTGTGCAGCTCGGAGGAGAGCTTCACCCGCTGCGCCTCGCCGCCCGAGAGCGTCGTCGCGGACTGCCCGAGCTTCACGTAGCCCAGGCCCACGTCCACGAGGGTCTGCATCTGACGACGGATCGGGGGGACCGCGTCGAAGAACTCGAGCGCCTCGGAGATCGACAGGTTCAGCACCTCGGCGACGTTCTTGTCCTTGAACTTCACCTCGAGCGTCTCGCGGTTGTAGCGCTGACCGTGGCAGACCTCGCACTGGACGTAGACGTCGGGCAGGAAGTTCATCTCGATCTTCAAGGTGCCGTCGCCCGAGCAGGCCTCGCAGCGGCCGCCCTTGACGTTGAAGGAGAAGCGCCCGGCGGTGTAACCGCGCACCTTCGCCTCATTGGTCTGGGCGAACAGGGTGCGCACGCGGTCCCACACGCCCGTGTAGGTCGCGGGGTTCGAGCGCGGGGTGCGCCCGATCGGCGACTGGTCGACGTGGACCACCTTGTCGAGATGCTCGAGGCCGGTGACGCGCTTGTGCCGGCCGGGGACGATCCGGGCCCGGTTGAGCTCCTTGGCGAGCACCGAGTAGAGGATGTCGTTGACCAGGGACGACTTGCCGGAGCCGGAGACTCCGGTGATGGCGGTCAGCACGCCCAGCGGGAAGCTGACGTCCTGTCCCTTGAGGTTGTTGGCGCGCGGGCCGATGACCTTGATCATGCGGTCCTTGTCGACCGGCCGCCGCGCGAGCGGGAGCGGGATCTCGAGGTCGCCGGAGAGGTAACGACCGGTCAGGCTCTCGGGGTTCTTCTTGAGGTCCTCGACGCTGCCGGAGTGGACCACCCTGCCGCCGTGCTCACCGGCCAGAGGACCGATGTCCACGACCCAGTCGGCGGCGTTGAGCGTGTCCTCGTCGTGCTCGACGACGATGAGGGTGTTGCCCAGGTCGCGGAGCCGGTTCAGGGTGGTGATGAGGCGGGCGTTGTCGCGCTGGTGCAGACCGATCGAGGGCTCGTCGAGCACGTACAGCACACCGACGAGTCCCGAGCCGATCTGGGTGGCCAGGCGGATGCGCTGGGCCTCGCCGCCGGAGAGGGTCGCGGCGGCGCGCTCGAGGCTGAGGTAGTCCAGGCCCACGTCGAGCAGGAAGCCCAGGCGCGAGCGGATCTCCCGCAGCACCTCGTCGGCGATCGCGGCCTCGCGCACGCCGAGCCGGAGCCCCTCGTGGAAGGTGAGCGCGTCGCGCAGCGACATCGCGCAGACCTCGGCGATGGAGCGGCCGCCCACGGTGACCGCGAGGACCTCGGGGCGCAGCCGCGCCCCCTTGCAGGCGGGGCAGGGAACCTCGCGCATGAACTGCTCGTAGCGCTCCTTGGCCCAGTCCGACTCGGTGTCCGAGTGACGGCGCTCGAGGAAGTGCATGATGCCCTCGAAGCCGGTGGAGTAGGTGCGCTCGCGGCCGAAGCGGTTGCGGTACTTCACGTGGACCTTGTGGTCCTTGCCGTGCAGCAGCGCCTCGGTGGCGCGCTCCGGGAGGGCCCGCCAGGGCACGTCCATCGAGAAGCTGAGCTCCTCGGCGAGCGCCGCCATGACCTCCTGGTGGTGATCGGAAGAGCCCATCGTCCAGGGGGCGATGGCACCCTCCGCGAGGGTGAGGTCCTCGTCGGGGATCACGAGCTCGGGGTCGACCTCGAGGCGCATGCCGATGCCGGTGCACTCGGGGCAGGCGCCGTAGGGGGCGTTGAAGGAGAAGGTGCGCGGCTCGATGTCGTCGATCGCGAGGGGGTGGAGGTTGGGGCAGGCCCGCTTCTCGGAGAAGCGACGGGTGCGCTCCGCGTCCTCCTCCTCGAGGTCCACGTAGTCGACCAGGACCACGCCCTCGGCGAGGCGGAGCGAGGTCTCGACGGAGTCCGTGAGGCGGCGACGCGCGTCGGGCTTGGCCGCCAGGCGGTCCACGACGACCTCGATGGTGTGCTTGAACTTCTTGTCGAGCGAGATCTCCTCGTCGAGCCGACGCGTCGTCCCGTCGATCCGCGCGCGGGCATACCCCTGGGAGCGCAGCGAGCTCAGCAGATCCGCGTGCTCGCCCTTGCGGCCCTGGACGACGGGTGCCAGCAGCTGGAAGCGGGTGCCTTCGCTCTGCTCGAGCAGCGTGTCCACGATCTGCTCCGCCGAGGAGGAGCTGACGGCCTCGCCGCACACCGGGCAGTGCTGCACGCCGGTGCGGGAGAACAGCAGGCGCAGGTAGTCGTAGATCTCGGTGATCGTGCCGACGGTGGAGCGCGGGTTGCGGTTGGTCGACTTCTGGTCGATCGAGACCGCCGGGGACAGGCCTTCGATGAGGTCGACGGAGGGCTTGTCCATCTGGCCCAGGAACTGCCGGGCATAGGCGGACAGCGACTCCACGTACCGACGCTGACCTTCGGCGAAGATCGTGTCGAACGCCAGGGAGCTCTTGCCCGAGCCGGAGAGCCCGGAGAAGACCACCAGCCGGTTCCGGGGGATATCGATGTCGATGTTCTTGAGGTTGTGCTCGCGCGCACCGCGGACGACGAGGGATTCAGTCACCGGATCATCCTACGAGCGGGACACGACGTTCGAACAGCTGTTCGCCGGAGACGAACGCGACATACTGGGGCCATGGACGAGAGCGAATACACCGGACACGTCGAACCCCATGGTGAGAGCGGCGTACGCACGCTGAAGGGCCTCCAGATCCGCAAGGCGTCGGTGGGACCGATGGACAACAACGCCTATCTGCTGACCTGTCGGTCGACGGGGGCGCAGCTCCTGATCGACGCCGCGGCGGAGCCCGATCGCCTGCGACGCCTGGTCGCCGAGGGCGCGGAGCACAACTGGCTCGATCTCATCGTCACCACGCACAGCCATCACGATCACGTGGGCGCGCTCGAGGAGCTGGCCGCCGCCACCGGGGCCCGCACCGCCGCGGGGGCGGAGGACGCGAAGGAGATCGTCGCGAAGATCGACCTGCCGCTCACCCACGGCCAGGTGCTCGAGTTCGGGGAGCAGTCGGTGCGGATCATCGCCCTGCGGGGCCACACCCCGGGCTCGGTCGCCGTGCTGTGGAGCGGGGTCGACGACGCCGGGGACCCCAGCGACCACCTCTTCACCGGGGATTCCCTCTTCCCCGGAGGAGTGGGCAACACGGGTGATGATCCGCAGCGCTTCACCCAGCTGCTCGACGACGTCGAACAGCGGATCTTCGCGGAGCTCCCGGACTCCACCTGGGTCTACCCCGGCCATGGCGACGACACCACGCTCGGTGAGCAGCGTCCCGCGCTCCCCCAGTGGCGCGAGCGGGGCTGGTGAGCACGGGGCCGTCCCCCGTCTGGTGCGTCGTCGGCCGGGGCACCGGCGGGCGCACCGCCCTCGTCGACCTCGACGCGCAGGGAGAGCGGATCGGCTCCCGCGAGCTCGAGCCCGCGCAGCTGGCCGACGCCGTCTCCCGGCGCGAGGCCGAGCACTCCCCCCGCTGGGTCTGGAGCGATACACCCACCTGGTACGCCCGTCTCCTCGCCGCCGGAGTGACGGTCGCCCGCTGTCACGACCTGCGCCTGATCCACGTGATCCTGCGCCACTCGCAGCTGGTCCGCGACGCCGAGGAGATCCGTGATGCGACCGCATGGGACGCTCCCCTCGATCTCCCGCTCGAGGACCGCACGGTCGGAGCGACCCTCTTCGACCTGGATGCGTCGTCGGCCCGGCGCGGAGGGGTCCCGCACGATATCGACGCGGCGCTCGCGGAGCTGGCCCGGCAGCTCGCCGCGATCGACGCCGCCACGGCTGCTTCCCGACTGCGACTGCTGGTCGCCGCCGAATCCGCGGGGGGCCTGATCGCGGCCGAGCTGCATGCGGCCGGGATCCCCTGGGACGTCGCCGAGCACGACCGGATCCTCACCGAGTCCTTGGGGCCGCGTCCCGCACCCGGCCATCCGCCCTCGAAGATGGTCGCCTCCGCCTCCGAGGTGCGCGCCGCGCTGGGCGACCCTCAGCTGGCGCTGGACTCGCCGCCCCGCCTGCTGCGCGCTCTGCATCGGGCGGAGATCGACGTCGAGTCCACCTCGAAGTGGGAGCTGACGCGCTACGACCATCCGGCGATCGAGCCGCTGCTGCGCTACAAGAAGCAGTCGCGCCTGCTCACCGCGAACGGCTGGGCGTGGATCGACGAATGGGTGCACGAGGGCCGTTATCGACCGGTGTACGTGCCGGGCGGGGTGGTCACCGGGCGCTGGGCCAGCAGCGGCGGCGGGGCCCTGCAGATCCCCCGTCAGCTGCGGCCGGCGCTGCGGGCCGACGAGGGCTGGCGTCTGGTCAGCGCCGACGTGGCCCAGCTGGAGCCGCGAGCGCTCGCGGCGATGTCCGCCGACGCGGCGATGGCCACCGCCGGCGCCGGCAAGGACCTGTACTCCGGCATCGTCGAGGCGGGGATCGTCGCTTCTCGGCAGGAGGCGAAGGTGGGGGTCCTCGGCGCGCTGTACGGCGGCACCACCGGGGACAGCGGCCGCGTCGTGCCGCGGCTGCGGCAGAACTTCCCCGACGCGATGGCCCTCGTCGACGGGGCCGCCGCGACCGGCGAGCGCGGCGGGACCGTCTCGACCTGGCTGGGACGCTCCTCCCCCGCACCCGAGACCGCGTGGACGCAGGCGCAGACCAGTGCCTACCTCCCCGATTCGGCGGCCGGTGAGCAGGAGCGCGCGAGGCGCTCTGCCCGGGATCGCGGACGCTTCACCCGCAACTTCGTCGTGCAGGGCACCGCAGCGGAATGGGCTCTGTCGTGGCTGGCGGCGCTGCGCCTGGCCCTGGCCCGTTTCGAACCGGTGGCCCCCGCGGCCGGGGCGCACGCGTCGGGCCCGGTGTTCGCCCGCCGCGCACACCTCGCGTTCTTCCTCCACGACGAGGTGATCGTGCACGCCCCGGCCCACCAGGCCGATGCCGCGGCCACCGCGATTCGAGAGGCCGCCGACGCCGCCGGCCGTCTGCTGTTCCCTGGCAGCCCGGTCGACTTCCCGTTGGACCTGACGATCACCGAGCGCTCCCCCGCGAAGTGAGGCGCCGCCTCGGCGCAGATGCGTACACGCTCGCGGACGTCCACACACACACACCCACACGCACACACGTGGTCGGACGGACGGACGGACTCGCACAAGAGCGCGGGCCGAGCTGCTTCCTCCACACCGCCGCCCCGTCCACACTGCGCAGGGTCCGGACAACGGATCGGCGGCCGACGGTTTGACTGGAACGGAGTCCAGAGCTCCTGCCGGTTGGAGGCCGCCATGTCCCTGATCCCGCTGACGCCCGGGCCCGAAGTGCCCGATGGGCCCGGGCCCGATCCGCTCGACGAAGTCCCCGAGCCCCACGCCGACCGCGAGCCCGAGCCCGACCTCAGCCGCTGCCACGGCACCGGCTCCAACCCCAACCCCAACCCCAACCCCGACAGTGGATCAGCAGCTGCCAGCGGGACGAGCGAGCACTCTCCCGAGCAACCCCTCACTCCCCGGGCCCGTCTCGATCGCCAGGGAGCCGAGGAGCTCGGCGAGCGCATCCAGCAGCAGGCGGCCATGATCGCCGAGGCCACCTGCGAGCTGCTGCTCACCCTCGGAGACTTCGATGCTCGGGGAGGGCTCGACTGGTACACCGGGCTGAAGTCGACGAGCCACTGGTTGGCGTGGGCCTGTTCGATGACGCCGGGCACCGCCCGGGAGCATGTGCGGGTGGCGCGCGCTCTCCCGGGAATGCCCCTGACCGTCGCAGAGTTCCGCACCGGCCGTCTGTCCTACTCGAAGGTCCGGGAGATCAGCAGGGTCTCCGACCGGGTCGAGGAGTCGGTGCTGGTGGAGATGGCCCGGGCGATGACCGCCTCCCAGCTGGCGCGCACCATCTCCTCGTTCCGAGCCGTCGACGGCAGCCGCCTCTCCCAGGACGCCATCCGCCATGCGCGCTGGCAGACCAGGGAGGACGGACTGGTCGAGATCCGCGCAGTCCTCCCCGCGGAGATGGGCGCCGAGCTGATCACTGCCCTGGACCTCTCCCTGGCTCGCGACGGCCACGACCCCGACCGTGGCGCCCTCGACGACTCTGCCGCCCCCGCCGACTCGGCCCCTGTCGCCGGCTCCTCCCTGTCGAACGCCGACGACGGGGCCGAGGAGGTCGACAGGACGGCGCGTTACGCCGCCGACTCCACGACACCCACCCTCGAGCAGCGCCAGGCGGACGCTCTGCACAACCTCGCCCGGACCTTCCTCTACGCCGAGCCGGAGGATCGCTCCGGGGAGGACCGTCATCTGGTCGTCGTCCAGGTCAGCGCGGAGGCACTCACGGGATGCGTTCCCGCGGGAACGTCTCCCTCCTCCCCTGCCGCGGTCCTTTCGGTCGGCCCACCGTCGCCCTCCCCCGGGGACGCCGCTCCGAAGAACCTCGCCGCGGCAGGATCACCGACGCCGGCTCCTGCCGAGGGCGTTCCCGCGGGAACGTCTTCACTCTGCGGGGTCGTCGGCCTGGGACCTCTGGAGCCCCGCACGGCAGAACGTCTGGCCTGCACCGGGAAGGTCGCCCTCATGATCACCGACGCCGGCGGGGAGGTGCTCGATCTGGGCCGCTCCCGCCGGCTCGCCTCCCGTGCCCAGCGCCGTGCTCTGAGACTCCGTGACGCCGCCTGCACCTTCCCCGGCTGCCACCAGACCCGGCATCTCGATGCTCACCACACGACCCCCTGGTCCCAGGGCGGTCCGACGGACATCGACGGACTCGCCCTGCTGTGCCGCCGCCACCACGTGATGGTCCATGAGGGCGGGCTCCGTCTCGTCCCGATCGCTGCCCCATCCATCCCGTTCCCACCTCGATTCGAGGTGGTGGACGCAGCGGGCCGACCCGTGCAGGCACGATGGCCGGCGATGCTGGAAACCCTGGCGCTTCGTCTCGTTCCTCCGGCCGGGCGCGAGACCGGGGGCGGTATCGATCCGGACCCGGAACGGATCGCCGCGACCACCGGCGGGGCCGACTTCCGTCTCGCCGATTGCGTCGACGCCCTCTGCCGCAACGTCGTGCACCCCACCGCCGCCTGATCTCGCGTTCCGCGTGCCGTCACTCGTGTCGGACGGCAGACGGAGCCTCGGCGAGCGGCGATCACGGGACGTTCCCGCAGGAACGGGACCGGCGGAACGGATCGGTCCCGACCCAGCTCCTCGGACGCCCTCGGGCCAGTGCCCGGGGATCTCCGGGGTTCGGTGCGCTCGACAACGCCGGCGGGCGAGCGGAACCTGCCGATCAGCTGTCGGAGTGCGACGCGTGCCCGGACTCGTCGGTGTCGGATGCCGTGATCGCCACCGTGATCAGCCCGGTCGCCAGCCCCATGATCAGCCGCGGCGCAGGGACTCCCCGCGAACGCAGGGCATCCTCGATGCGATGGTCCACCCAGATCGCGGCTGCACCGGCTCCCACGAGGAGAGACCCGAGCCCGAGGGACAGCACGAGCCGGAAGCCCTGTGATGTCGGGACCTCGTCCTCACCTGCGTCCTCGCCCTCGTTCTCGTCCTCGTCCTCGCCCTCGTGGGCGGATCCTGCCGGGTCGTCCGCCCCAGCCGTCTCCCCCACCGTCTCGGCCTCGTCCCTCGTCTCCACAGCCGCTGCCGTCAAGGGGGCGGAACCGGCGTCGCGGGCCGGTCGCTGGCCAGGCTTCCCGAAGGCGGCGTAGGTCAGGACCGCGGTCAGCGCTCCAGGGATGACGACATAGGCGATCCGGAGGGGACGCGGCAGCCGGTGGAGCGGAACGGTGCCCAGTGCCGCAGCAGCCACACCTCCCACGGCAAGGGGAAGGATCTGGTCCTGTCGTGGTGCGTGCATCGCTCGGGTCGCTCCTGGGGTCGGGGCCTGTGGTCGGTTCCTGGGGACGACGCTGTCGCGCAGCAGTCTGCCGCGCCGACGTCTTGCGCGCCGTCGTCGTCGCTCCGGTGATCGACGGTATCGAAGCAGACGGCGTCAGGACCCCGACGATCGGATGGATCGTCGCGACGACCGACGGGCCGGGGCGCGGCTGGAGCGCGCTGTCACCCTCACAGCTCGCGGACGTGCACCTGCATGTCAACGGGTTCGCCGAGCTCATTCGTGCTGGGGACCTCACGCGTACGGGTGAACCCCGCCTTCTCGGCGACTCGTCCGGAGGCGACGTTCTCGGCCTCGCAGCGGATCACTGCGCGTTCCCCCTCCGCCTGTTCGCTGAGCTGCGCGCAGAGCAGGCCGACCGCGTGAGCCGTGATCCCCTGCCCGCGCATCCAGGGGGCGATCGCATAGGCGATGTTCACGTCCCCGGGACCGATGCCGTCCTGCGGATCGGCGTCGTGGTCGATGGAGCCCACGCATCGCCCGTCCACCTTGATGGTGAAGGCCCGTTTGGTGCTGCCAGCAGCCGCCCGCTGCTCCAGGAGCTGCACATACCGCCTGGTGCCCTCGACCGTGCTGCGTCCGCCGGAGAACCAGCGGATCGTCTCCTCGTCCTCGGCAGCGACCAGGTCCTCGGCGTCCTCGACCGACAGGGGCTGCAGAGTGATCTCCATGCAGCGATCATGCGGTGTCGCCGCGGGCACGTCCATCGAATACTGGTCCCCGTCGACCGACCGCGTCGTCAGCCACATGCCGCATGCTGGGACCATGCGCCTGTGGTCCCTGCATCCCCGTCACCTCGATCGCCCCGGCCTGACCGGCTGCTGGCGGGAGTCGCTGCTCGCTCAGGCCGTGCTCGCCGGACGGACGACGGGATACCGTGCGCATCCGCAGCTCGAACGGTTCCGCGCTCAGGACGATCCGCTCGCCGCCGTCGGGATCTACCTCGAGGCGATCGCCGAGGAGGCCACCGAGCGCGGGTACCGGTTCGACCGCACCCGTATAGACCACCGACCGAGCGCCGACGGGGAACAGCGAGACGGCGCGCCCTCTGCCGACGGTCGCATCCCCGTGACCACCGGCCAGGTCGCGCTGGAGTGGGAGCATCTGCTGCTCAAGCTGTCCGACCGGGACGCCGAGCGCTGGGAGCGGGAGTCCGCCCGGACGGGACCGGAGCTGCATCCGCTGTTCGTGGCGGTGCCGGGCGATGTCGAGTCCTGGGAACGCGCCGGCAGATGACGGGGCGCTGGGGAGTCCTCCCCATCGGCTTCGACGCACGATCGGCATAGCCTCCGAGCAGACGCCATCCGCAGCCGGAGGAGGACCCATGAGCACGAGCACGACGACGACCACCCGGGCGGCCGAACGCCGAAGCGCCGGCATTCTGAGGACGCGCCGCTGCGTGCTTCTCCTCCTGCCGATGAGCACCCTCGTCGCCGGGTGCGGGCTCGGGGAGGCCCTGAACCCGTCCCCGACAGTCACTCTCACCGTGATCTCGAGCGATTGGACCGGCTGGAGCAAGGATCAGCCAGCGCCGGAATCAGCGTCCGAGAGCGTCACGAAGGGATCCGAGTTCACGCGCGACGGCGTGGGCGGCGAACTCACCTTCACGGTGAAGTCGGTGGACGACGAGGAGCTCACGCTGCGCACGAGCCAGCCGATGTCCGAGCGCTCCGAGACCGGCGGGATCGACCTCACCACCAACCAGAAGTCCTTCACCGTCGCCGTCGGTGACACTCTGGAGATCACGACCCCGACCATGGACGGCGGGACGACGTACGCGATCACCTACGAGGAGTGATTCCGCAGGACGTGGCCCGTCACCTCTGACAACGCTGCCCGTCACCTCTGCTCGGCGAAGATCGCGGCGAACCTGCCGTCGAGCGCGAGCAGCTCCTCGTAGGTCCCCTGCTCGGCGACCCGGCCCTCATCGATGACGTAGATCCGGTCCATCTCCTTGAGCGTCCAGGCACGGTGCGAGACGACGACCGTGATCCTGGTGTGCTTCGTCCGCTGCAGCTCGTGGAAGATCTCCTGCTCGGCCTCCGCATCGATCGCCGACGTCGGCTCGTCCAGCACCCAGACCGGCGCATCCCGGAGATAGATCCGCGCCAGCGCCAGCCGCTGCCACTGGCCCCCGGAGATGCCCACCCCGCCCCACTGCTCACCGAGCTGCTGGTCCAGACCGTCCGGCATGGACTCGACCATGGCTTCCGCGTGAGCCGATCGCAGCGCGGTCCAGACCTCTTCGTCGGACACGTCCTCTCGCGGCGACCCCAGACGCACTGCGTCGCGCACGGTCAGCTCGAAGCGCCCGAACTCCTGGGTCAGCAGCCCGAACCTCGCGAGCCAGGCCGCCTCCCCGAGCTCGGTGCGGGTTGCCCCGTCGAGCCGGGCCTCCCCCGCCTGCGGCGTCACCAGTCCGAGCAGTGCGTTGACCGTCGTCGTCTTTCCCGCGCCGTTCACGCCGACCAGCGCCACCACCTCGCCGAGTCGAGCCTCGATGCTCACGTCGGTGATCGCGTCCGTATCCCTGCCGCTGTAGCGATGCGTGAGGCGCTCCGCCCGGAGCTCCCGGACCGCAGGGGCGACGGGATGCACCCGGCTGGGCCGGGCCACGGCCAGAAAATGATGGAGCCCTCGTGCCAAGGGAAGAGTCTCGATCGCGAGCCCCGCATTGAGCCCGGCACCGGCAGAGGCGGTCATCGCAGCCATCACGCCATAGATGCCGGCCACGGCCGATGACTCGAAGTGGGCGCCGACCACCACGGCGAGGATCGCCCCGCCCAGCAGGACTGTCGATACGATCCCGCTGGCGGCGTTCCCGAGCGCCTCGGGCCGCAGCGCCTTGGCCATGATCGAGTCGACGATCCGCCAGCGCACCGCGACCATTTCCCCGACCCGCTCGGAGGTGCCCAATCCGGCGAGCTCGGTCGCCGGCCGTTGACGCACGATGAGCTCACGGAGGTAGCGCTCTCGGTCGTAGTGCGGGCTGACCTCCGCCCACTGCCGTTCCCAGACACCTGAGAGATGCCGGGAGTAGATCAGAGGCGGGATCAGCGCGATCAGCGTCAGCACACCGGCGATAGCGCTGAACGAGAAGACAGCGGCGATCACGCCGATCGAGGACAGAAGTCCCATGAACGCTGTCATGTACTGCTTGAACGACCACGAAATGCCTTCACCGATCGCTCGGGAGTGCCGTTCCACCTGCGACGAGATCGAGGAGTTGACCAGTTCTTCCGGCGAGATCCTCGCCGCTTCGCGCACGAGCGAGGCATTCAGCTCGGCCTGGAGCCTCTGGGCGGCGCGCATCTGGAAGTCGCCGCAGATCATCGAGATCGACGGCGTCAGTCCCACGAGCAGGATCATGGCGAGCAGCGCGCCGGCGATGTCCTGAAGCCGTTCTGCCTCCCCGAGGGCTGCGATCAGCTCGGCGATGACGAGCACCTGCAGCGCAGGAACCGCTGCGAGGACGAGCGCCACCAGCGTCGTGCAGACAACCATGACCGGAGCGGCCGCCAGGGCACGCCGGGAGATCCATGCGATGGTGCGCAACGATGCTCCCCTGTCGAACTCGACCTGGATGCCTCCGGGCGGCAACCCTGTCGATCGTCCCACGCCAACCGGCCCGATGCGGGGCGAACGGTCGGACCGATTCGGGGACAGTCCCTACGAGCGCTGCACCGCCCGCAGCTCCTTCTTGAGCTCCTGGACCTCGTCGCGCAGCCGAGCCGCCTGCTCGAACTGGAGGGTCTCGGCGGCCTGGTGCATCTGCGCGGTCATCTCGTCGATCATGCCGGTCAGGGAGCCGACGGGATCGTCCCCGAGGTCGACCGTGCGGCCGCTGACGGCGTCCACCGCATTGGCCCGGGCGCGGTCGCGCGAGACCCGCTCCTTGCCGGAGCGGTAGTCGGTGGCCATGAGGGTGTCGGTGTCGATGTCCTCGCGGGCGAGCATGTCGGTGACGTCCGCGATGCGCTTGCGCAGCGGCGTCGGGTCGATGCCGTGCTCCGTGTTGTACGCGACCTGGATCTCGCGGCGGCGGTTGGTCTCGTCGATCGCGGACTGCATCGAGTCGGTGATCCGGTCGGCGTACATGTGCACCTGGCCGGAGACGTTGCGGGCGGCGCGGCCGATGGTCTGGATCAGCGAGGTGCGCGAGCGGAGGAAGCCTTCCTTGTCCGCGTCGAGGATCGCGACGAGCGACACCTCCGGGAGATCCAGCCCCTCACGCAGCAGGTTGATGCCCACCAGCACGTCGAACTCGCCCGTGCGCAGCTGGCGCAGCAGCTCGATGCGGCGCAGGGTGTCGACGTCCGAGTGCAGGTACTGCACCCGCACGCCGTTCTCCAGCAGGAAGTCCGTGAGGTCCTCCGCCATGCGCTTGGTCAGCGTGGTCACCAGGATGCGCTCATCGCGCTGGACCCGCTTCTCGATCTCCTCGCGCAGATCGTCGATCTGGCCCTTGACCGGCTTGACGATGACCTCGGGGTCGACCAGGCCCGTCGGCCGGATGATCTGCTCGACCACGCCGTTCGCCTTGCCGAGCTCGTAGTCCGCGGGGGTCGCGGAGAGGTAGACCGTCTGGCCCGTGCGCTCGGTGAACTCCGAGAAGGTGAGCGGCCGGTTGTCCAGGGCGCTGGGCAGGCGGAACCCGAAGTCGACGAGCGTGCGCTTGCGGGAGCGGTCGCCTTCGAACATCGCCCCGATCTGCGGCACGGTGACATGGGACTCGTCGATGACCAGCAGGAAGTCCTCGGGGAAGTAGTCCATGAGGGTGTTCGGGGCGGTGCCGGGGTCACGGCCGTCGAGGTGCCGGGAGTAGTTCTCCACGCCGTTGGTCGACCCGACCTGGCGGAGCATCTCGAGGTCGTGCGTGGTGCGCATCCGCAGCCGCTGGGCCTCGAGGAGCTTGTTCTGGTGCTCGAGCTCCTCGAGCCGCTCGGCGAGCTCGACCTCGATGGTGCCGATCGCGCGGGAGAGGCGCTCGGGGCCGGCGACGTAGTGGGAGGCCGGGAAGATGTGGATGTGGTCCTCGGCGCGGATCACCTCGCCGGTCATCGGGTGCAGCGTGTACAGCGCGTCGACCTCGTCGCCGAAGAACTCGATCCGGATCGCGAGCTCCTCGTACATCGGGATGATCTCGACAGTGTCGCCGCGCACGCGGAAGGTGCCCCGCTCGAAGGCGACGTCGTTGCGGTCGTACTGCATGTCCACGAAGCGGTGCAGCAGCTCATCGCGGTCCAGCTGCTGGCCCACCTGCAGCTGCACCATCCGGTCCACGTACTCCTGCGGGGTGCCCAGGCCGTAGATGCAGGACACGGAGGAGACCACGACGACGTCGCGGCGCGTGAGCAGGGAGTTGGTGGCGCTGTGCCGCAGCCGTTCCACCTCGGCGTTCACGGAGGAGTCCTTCTCGATGAAGGTGTCCGACTGGGGGACGTACGCCTCGGGTTGGTAGTAGTCGTAGTACGAGACGAAGTACTCCACCGCGTTGTTCGGCAGCAGATCCCGGAACTCGCTGGCCAGCTGCGCGGCGAGGGTCTTGTTGTGGGCCATCACCAGGGTGGGGCGCTGCACCTGTTCGATCAGCCAGGCCGTAGTCGCGGACTTGCCGGTACCGGTGGCGCCCAGCAGCACCACGTCCTGCTCGCCGTCGTTGATACGACGCGTGAGGTCGGCGATCGCCCGCGGCTGATCGCCCGAGGGCGAGTAGTCGGAGACGACCTCGAAGGGATGCTCGGCGCGGACCAGATCAGTGACGGGACGCATGCGTCGAGCCTACGTCCCGGGTCCGACAGCCGAAAGGTGACGGCCTGTGCGTCAGCGCACGGCAGAATCCTGCGTGATCCCGGCGTCTTCCGCGTCCGCGGGCATCATCCACCCCCCTCACGAGGGTGTCCGAGGTCAGAGCGCGTCGACGAGGACGGCCAGGGCGTGCCGCGCGCGCTGCGCGAGGGTCCCCCGATCCGTCGTGTTGAGCACGAGGCGATCCGCCCGACGGATCCGCTCGAGGTCGGTGACCTGGGCGGCCATGATCGATTCGACGTAGGCACGGTCCTTGCCGCGGTCGCGGACGACCCGGTGGATGCGGTCCTCCCAGCGGGCGAGCACGGCGACGACGGCGGCGTAGTCCAGGCCGCGATCCTTCTCCAGCAGCAGGGGGCTGTCATGCACGACGAGCGCCTCGCCCGCCGCGGCCGCCTCCCGCTCCTCCGCGGCGACCGCGCGGTCGACGCGGCTGAGCACGATCGCCTCCAGATCGGCCCGGGCCTCGTCATCGGCGAAGACGAGGGCCGCCAGCGCCGCCCGATCGATGATCCCGCCGGAGGTGCGGAATCGTTCCCCGAATCGGGTCACGGCCTCCTCGACCCCGTCGCCGGGGGTGTCGAGCACCGCTCGGGAGTGCGCATCGAGGTCGATCACGCGGTGCCCAGCGTCTCGCCAGATCGCCGCGACGGTCGACTTCCCGGAGCCGATGCCGCCGGTCAGACCGATGCGGGGCGGGGTGGCACGAGCGGAGATCGTCATGCGCCGATCGTACGGGGCATCGCTCCCCCGCCTCCCGGGCGGGCAGGTGGATGCCGTCTCACATCGCGCCGGATCCTCACACGGCGTCCGAGCCGACTACCGTCGAGACGTGGATCCTCTCCAACTGCTCGTCACCAACGACTTCCTGCGCGTGCTGGACCTCATCGGGGTCTTCGTGATGGGTGTCGCCGCAGGCGCCCTCGCATCGCGCCTGAACTTCGATGCCGTGGGGTTCGCGATCATCGGGATCGTCGCCGGTCTCGGCGGAGGCCTGGTGCGCGACCTGATCCTGGACTACGGCACACCGGCCGCCTTCGACGGCCCCTGGTACCTGACCTGTGCGCTCGCCGGGTCGCTGTTCACTTTCGTGATCGCGGCCGACGGGCCCTGGTGGCGGGGCCTGGTCACTGTGCTGGACATCGCGGCGATGGCGCTGTGGGCGGCGACCGGCACGGCGAAGTCGATCGGTTACGGCCTGGATCCGCTGCCCGCGATCCTGCTCGGGGTGACCAGCGCCGTGGGCGGCGGCGTGATCCGCGATGTCCTCGTGGGCAGGATCCCCGCGATCTTCGGCGGCGGGCCGCTGTATGCGACGGGCGCCCTGGTCACCGCGATCGGCACCTGGGGCGTGACGGCCATGGGCCTGGAGTCGCCCTACGTGCTGGTGGCCGTCGCCCTCGGCGCGCTCCTCGCCGGGCTCGCGGCCTGGCGGCGCTGGTCGCTGCCCGCCCATGGGGAATGGCAGGTGACGATGTCCGCCTCGCAGGTCAAGGCCCTCGTGCGGCGCACGCGACGCTCGGAGCGCGAGCGGGTCGCGCAGGAGACCGGGGCGATCCCTGTGGTCGATGCCACGGTCGACGATCTCGCCGACGACTTCAGCTTCCTGGATGCCGATGCCGGTCAGTACGCCGATCGGGCGTTCGCGGACCACGACGGGGACGCCGTCCGCTTCCCTGGGCCCGATTCCGGGCACGGGCACGGGCACGGGCACGGGCACGGGACAGGGACAGGGCATGTCGCGCCCCGGAGCACGGACGGCACCGGCGACACGGACCACCCCGGCAGCCCGGACCCGTCCGACGCCCGCTGAGCGGACCCGCACGACGGGCCACCCGTCGGGCCACCCGTCGGGCCGACAGCGCTCAGGGGCGCAGCAGCTCGAGCATCCGGGCCACGTCGTCAGCCCCCAGCTGGCCCGGGGCGGAAGCCGCCCCGGCCGTCGCGAAGGTCGCGGCGCTGCCGAAGGATTCCGCAGAGACCCTGCTGGCCACGCCGAGGGTCCCCATGCTGATCGCGATGTGGGGCCCGGTGCGCTCGGAGGCGACCGTCAGGCTCGCTGAGAGCAGCGTCAGCACGTCGCGGGCGGTCCGCGGGGTCACGGCGATCTTCGGGACGTCGGCTCCGAGGCGGCGCTGGGAGCGCAGCAGCTCGGCGATCTCCGCCTCGTCGGGGGTGCCCTCGAGGTCGTGGAAGGAGCCGATCACGACGACGCCGTTGCGGTGCGCGGTCGTGATCACGCGCGCGACGATCTCGGGCGAACGCGACGTCTCGATGTCGATCATGTCGACCTGGGACTGGGTGCCGGCTCGTCGGGAACCCATGAGCGCCTCCAGCAGCACCGCGAGGTCGAGGTCGCGGATCCGACGGGACCCGCCCTCCGCATCGGTGCGCACGGTGGCCAGCAGCGCCTTGTCGGGTCCGAGCTTCGCACGCAGCGCCGGAAGGGTCGCGAGCACCACGTCGCGGTGGTCCTCGGAATCCTCCAGGTCGGGGCGGAAGCGGTCGATGCGCCATTCGATGATGCGGGCCGGGGTCTTCAGCGCGGCATCTGCCTGCGCGAGCACGGCGTCGTGGTCGTCGCCCACCAGCGGGACGATGATCTCGGGCCGCGCACGGCCGAGCTCGATGCCGCGCACGGTGGCGGTGACCGTGGTCCCTGCGCTCTCGGTCGCGGTGGGATCCGTGGGGGTGCTGGATGTGGGGGTGCTGTCGGTCATGGTGTCCTCCGTCATTCTGCGGTGATCGCTGCGTAGGCGGACAGCAGCAGGGCGGGGTCGGGGCCTTCCAGCCGGGAGACGGACCCGACCCGGTCCAGGACCACGAAGCGCAGCAGACCCGCCCGGGTCTTCTTGTCGCGCTTCATGGCGTCCTCGAGCTTGGGCCACTGCCGGTCCCGGTAGGTGGTGGGCAGGCCCAGAGAGGTGAGGATGTTGCGATGCCGGTCGACGTCGGCCTCGGAGAGCTTGCCCGCGAGGTGCGAGAGCTCGGCGGCGAACATCATGCCGACGGAGACCGCCGCGCCGTGGCGCCACTGGTAGCGCTCGTTGCGCTCGATGGCGTGGGCGAGGGTGTGGCCGTAGTTGAGGATCTCGCGGCGTCCCTGCTCGGTGAGGTCCTCGGAGACGACGTCGGCCTTGATGCGGATCTTGCGCTCGACGACTTCGCGGAAGGCGTCGGTGGTCACGTCGAGCACCGCGGCGGGGTCCGCCTCGATGATCTCCAGGATGCGCTCATCGGCGATGAACCCTCCCTTGACGACCTCGGCGAGCCCGGCGGCGATGTCGTGGGCACCGAGGGACTCGAGGACGTCGAGGTCGGCGAGCACCGCGATCGGCGGGTGGAAGGCGCCGACGAGGTTCTTGCCCTCGGTGGTGTTGATCCCGGTCTTCCCGCCCACGGCGGCATCGACCATGCCCGCGACCGTGGTGGGGATCTGCAGCACGTCGATGCCGCGCAGCCAGGAGGCGGCGACGAAGCCGGCGAGATCCGTCGCGGCGCCGCCGCCGAGCCCGATGACGAGGTCGCCACGGCCGATCTCCGCCTGCCCGCACACGCCCCAGAGGAAGCCGGCGACCTGGGCGGTCTTGGCCTCCTCCCCGTCGGGGATCTCTGCGGCGAAGGCGTCGCGACCGGTGCCGGCGATGGTCGCGCGGATCTCCTCGGCGACATCGCGGAGACTGGGCTGATGGACGATGACGACGCGGCGGGTGCGCCCCGGGATCAGGTCGCCGACGTCGTGCATGATGCCGCGGCCGACGAGGACGTCGTAGCTGCCGACGGGGGTGGTCACGGGGATCACGGTGGTGCTCATGGATTCTCCTCCTCGGGCAGGGACAGCAGGTCCCTGCCCATCATGTCGGTGATGGCGCGCGCCACGGAGGCGGCGCTGCCGCGGCCGGTGTCGACGCTCCAGCGGGCGAGCTCGCGGTAGACGGGCCCTCGGGCACGGGCGAGCTCGCGCCAACGGACCATGGGGTCCGCGCCGCCGGCGAGCATCGGGCGCCCATGGCCCCGGCCGATGCGGCTGGTCGCCGTGCGCTCATCGATCTCGAGCAGCACGACGGGCCCGCCCCGCAGCCGCTCGCGCGAGGCGGGGTGCAGGGGCGCGCCCCCGCCGAGAGAGAGCACACCGCGGCAGGAGGCGAGGGCCCGCTCCAGCACCGCGGCCTCGAGCTCCCGGAAGCCTGCTTCGCCCTCGCTCTCGAAGATGGCCGGGATCGGGCGTCCCGCCTCGGCGACGATCATCGCGTCCAGATCGTCGAAGGGCACGTCCAGACGGGCCGCGAGCTCCCGCCCGACGCTGGTCTTGCCGGCGCCCATCGGGCCCAGCAGGATGACTGCGGGTCCGCTCACGAGGCGGCGCCCGAGCCACCGCCCACGATGCGTGACTGCAGCTCGACCGTCCCTGCCAGGTGCGCCCGGATCTCCTCGACGCTGTCCCCGCCGGTCTTCTCCAACAGGGCGTCCACGAGGGCGAGGGCGACCACGGCCTCCGCGATCACCGCGGCAGGCGCGACCGCGCAGGTGTCGGAGCGCTGGTGGTTGGCGGTGGACTGGTCACCGCTGGCCACGTCGATCGTGCGCAGCGCGCGCGGCACCGTCGAGATGGGCTTCAGGGCGCCGCGCACGCGCAGCACCTGGCCGTTGGTCATGCCGCCCTCGAGGCCGCCGGCGCGGTTGCTGGCGCGCGGGATCGCGGTGCGGCTGTCGGACTCGCCGGCCGCGAGGATCTCGTCGTGGGCGACGGAGCCGCGGCGGGCGGCGGTCGCGAAGCCGTCGCCGATCTCCACGCCCTTCATCGCCTGGATGGACATGATCGCCTGGGCGAGGCGGCCGTCGAGCTTGCGATCCCACTGCGTGTGCGACCCCAGGCCCACCGGTAGGCCGTAGGCGAGGACCTCGACGACCCCGCCGAGGGTGTCGCCGTCGGACTTCGCGGAGTCGACCTCGGCGACCATCGCGGCGGAGGTCTCCGGGTGGAAGCAGCGCAGCGGATCGGCGTCCAGGGCCTGGTCGTCGTCGGGCATCGGCAGGGGGGCGTCCTCCGGGACGCGCACCGGGCCGACGGACAGGGTGTGGGAGACCAGCCGGATGCCGGCGGCCTGCTCCAGGATCGCGGCGGCGACGCGGCCCGCCACCACCCGAGCGGCGGTCTCGCGGGCGCTGGCCCGTTCGAGGATCGGACGGGCCTCGTCGAACCCGTACTTGAGCATCCCGGAGAGATCGGCATGGCCGGGCCGCGGCCGGGTCAGCGGGCGGTTGCGGGCGATCTCCCGCTGGTCACCGGTCCCGGCATCGACGAGGAGATCCTCGGGCTGCACGGGATCGGCGCTCATGACCTTCTCCCACTTCGGCCACTCGGAGTTCGCGATCTCGATCGCGAGCGGCGAGCCGAGGGTGAGCCCGTGCCGCAGCCCGCTGTGCACGGTCAGCACGTCCTGCTCGAACTTCTGGCGGCTGCCACGGCCGTGTCCGAGCCGCCGACGGGCGAGAGCCGCCTTCAGATCGTCACTGGTCAGCTCGATCCCGGCGGGGACGCCGTCGAGCAGGGAGATGAGGGAAGGGCCATGGGATTCCCCGGCCGTGAGCCAGCGCAACATACCGCCGATTCTCTCATGATGCCCTGGACACGAGGACGGGCGTCCGCGCTGTGCGGACGCCCGTCCCGGAGGTGCTCGTCACCCTGCGTGCTGAGGTCGGGATCAGTCCTCCCCGAGCTCGACCGCCTCGGAGGGCATCAGCTGCTCCACCAGCGGGACGACATCGGCGATGCCGTCCATGATCGCGGTGGGTCGGAACGGGTACAGCGGGATCTCGTCCTCCGTGGTGGAGCCGGTCAGCACCAGCACGGACCGCATGCCCGCCTCGAGGCCCGACTTCACATCGGTGTCCATCCGGTCGCCGATCATCACGGAGGTCTCCGAATGCGCTCCGATGCGGTTCAGCGCGGTGCGCATCATGAGCGGGTTCGGCTTGCCGATGTAGTACGGCTGGATCCCGGTGGCGGCGGTGATCATCGCTGCGACGGACCCGGTGGCGGGCATCGGCCCCTCGGCGCTGGGGCCGCTGACGTCCGGGTTGGTGGCGATGAACTTCGCGCCCTTGGCGATCAGGCGGATCGCGCGGGTGATCGACTCGAAGGAGTACGTGCGCGTCTCCCCCAGCACCACGAACTCCACGTCGGAGTCGGCGAGGATGAAGCCCTCCTCGTGCATCGCGCTGGTCAGCCCTGCTTCACCGATCACATAGGCCGATGAGCCGGGCGCCTGCTCCGCGAGGAAGCGTGCCGTGGCCATCGCGCTGGTCCAGATCGACTCCTCGGGGATGTCGATGCCACTGCGCGAGAGCCGCGCACGCAGATCCCGAGGCGTGAAGATCGAGTTGTTCGTGAGAACCAGGAACGGTCGGCCGAATCGCTGCAGGGCCGCGATGAAGTCGGAGGCGCCGGGCAGGGCGGACTGCTCATGGACGAGCACGCCGTCCATATCGGTGAGCCAGGAGTGGATCGGATGGTCATCGAGCGCGGTGGTCATGCCACCAGTGTGCACCGAGAACGCCCTCGCCCGCACGAGGCCGTCCCGATGAGCTGCGGAACACGTTGCGGGAGATGCCCTGCAGCGGCCTCAGCGGGTCCTCGGGCGCCCGGCCCCCGGACGCCGGAACGCCCCGGCCCCCGAACGGGGACCGGGGCGTTCCGCAGAACGATCCGAGGATCAGTTGCCGGTGAGCTTGGCGCGCAGGGCGGCCAGTGCCTCGTCTGAGGCCAGCGTGCCCTCGTCCGTGGTGCTCGACTGGTAGGAGGACGCCTGCGGGGCCGGAGCGGCCGACGGCGTCGAGGTGGACGTCTCGGTGGCCGGTGCGTTCGCGGACTCCTCGTCGGCCTTGATGGCCTCGGCGACCTGAGCCTTGTGAGCGGTCCAGCGCTCGTAGGCGGCGCCGTACTGGGCCTCCCACACCTCGCGCTGGGCGTCATAGCCCTCGAGCCACTCGTTGGTCTCCGGGTCGAAGCCCTCGGGGTACTTGTACTCGCCGTTGGCGTCGTACTCCGCCGCCATGCCGTACAGCGCCGGGTCGAAGGTGGTGTCGTCACCCTCGGGGTCGACGCCCTCGTTGGCCTGCTTGAGCGACAGCGAGATCCGGCGACGCTCGAGGTCGATGTCGATGACCTTGACGAAGACGTCCTGGTCGACGGTGACGACCTGCTCGGGCAGATCCACGTGGCGCTGGGCCAGCTCGGAGATGTGCACGAGGCCCTCGATGCCGTCCTCGACGCGCACGAACGCACCGAAGGGAACCAGCTTGGTGACCTTGCCCGGGACGACCTCGCCGATGGCGTGGGTGCGGGCGAAGAGCTGCCACGGATCCTCCTGCGTCGCCTTCAGCGACAGGGAGACGCGCTCGCGGTCCATGTCCACGTCGAGAACCTCGACGGAGACCTTCTGACCGACCTCGACGACCTCGGAGGGGTGATCGATGTGCTTCCAGGACAGCTCGGAGACGTGCACCAGGCCGTCGACGCCGCCGAGATCGACGAAGGCGCCGAAGTTGACGATGGAGGACACAGCGCCCTCGCGGACCTGGCCCTTCTGCAGGGTCTGCAGGAAGTCCGAGCGGACCGCGGACTGGGTCTCCTCGAGGTAGGCACGGCGGGACAGGACCACGTTGTTGCGGTTCTTGTCGAGCTCGATGATCTTCGCCTCGATCTCCTGGCCGACGTACGGCTGCAGGTCGCGGACGCGACGCATCTCGACGAGGGAGGCGGGGAGGAAGCCGCGCAGGCCGATGTCGACGATGAGGCCGCCCTTGACGACCTCGATGACGCGGCCGGTGACGACGCCCTCGTCTTCCTTGATCTGCTCGATCGTGCCCCAGGCGCGCTCGTACTGTGCGCGCTTCTTGGACAGGATCAGACGGCCTTCCTTGTCCTCCTTCTGGAGAACCAGGGCCTCGATCTCGTCGCCGACCTCGACGACCTCACCGGGGTCGACGTCGTGCTTGATGGACAGCTCGCGCGAGGGGATGACGCCCTCGGTCTTGTAGCCGATGTCCAGGAGGACCTCATCGTGATCGACCTTCACCACAGTGCCTTCGACGATGTCGCCATCGTTGAAGTACTTGATGGTCGCATCGATGGCTGCCATGAGTTCGTCGGCGCCGCCGATGTCGTTGATGGCGATCTGGGGGGTCGTGGTGTCGGTCATGTAGGTAAGGACTCCGTCGGGACAGGATTGAGTAGGAACGATGGACGTGCAGTGCCCCTGCTCAGGGGCACATCCGCACGCACCCGGCCAGGTTCGGGAGGACATGGGCATTCACCGCATGCATCCCACGAAGGGCGGGCCCGCGCGCAGACCTCGACCAGGTTACCAGCCTGACGATTCCTGCGCGAGGGAGAAACCGGCTCCGACGTCGTGCGTCGATGTGAGTTCGGTCCCTCACCGGACCCCGATCGTCGACCGGGCCCGCGATCCGCGACCGGAGGACCGACCGCACTCCGGGTGGACCCGCGGTGCGCGACCCGATCCGCGGTGCGCGACCGGAGGACCGGCTGCGGTCGCCGCCGGTTGCTCGGCTCAGTGGGCGGCCTCGAGCCAGTTCGGGCCGACGCCGATGCCGACCTCGAGGGGAACCGACAGCTCGAAGGCGGACCCCATGCCCTCGGTCACGACCTCGCGCACCTGCGCCTCCTCGCCCTCGGCGACGTCCATCACCAGTTCGTCATGCACCTGGAGCAGCACCCGAGAGGTCAGCTCCTTCTCGCGCAGCAGCTCGTCGACCCGGAGCATCGCGAGCTTGATGATGTCCGCCGCGCTGCCCTGGATCGGCGAGTTCAGGGCCACGCGCTCGGCGTTCTCGCGGCGCTGGCGGTTGTCGGAGGTGAGGTCCGGCAGGTAGCGGCGGCGCCCGAGGATGGTCTCGGTGTACCCCGTCGCACGGGCCTTCTCGACGCTCTCGCGCAGGAAGTCCCGCACCCCGCCGAACCGCTCGAAGTAGCCGTCGCGCAGGGCGGTCGCCTCACCCTGGGAGATGTGCAGCTGGCGGGCCAGGCCGAAGGCGCTCAGCCCGTAGGCCAGCCCGTAGCTGATGGCCTTGGTCTTGGACCGCATCGCGCCGTCGACCTCCTCCGGCTCGACGTCGAAGACTCGCGAGGCGACGAAGCGGTGCAGGTCCTCCCCCGAGCGGAACGCCTCGATCAGGCCGGCGTCCTCCGAGAGGTGCGCCATGATGCGCATCTCGATCTGCGAGTAGTCAGCCGTGAGCAGCGCGTGGTATCCCGCGGAGTTCCCGAAGGCCGATCGGATCCGTCGCCCCTCCTCGGTGCGGGTGGGGATGTTCTGCAGGTTCGGGTTGTTCGAGGAGAGGCGGCCGGTCGCGGCGATGTTCTGGTGGAACGTCGTGTGGATCCGCCCCTCCGGGGAGATGAACCGGCGCAGGGTGTCGATGATCTGCCGCATCTTCGTCACGTCACGGTGCGCGAGCAGATCCGCGAGGAAGGGGTGCTGGGTCTTCTCGAACAGATCCACGAGGGTCTCGGCGTTCGTGCTGTAGCCGGTCTTCGTCCGGCGGCCCTTGGGGAGCCCCAGGCGTTCGTAGAGGACCTCCTGGAGCTGCTTGGGCGAGCCGAGGTTGATGCGATCGCCGTCGAGGTGGGAGAACGCCGACTCGGCGACCTCGGTCTGCTTGGTCGCGTGCTCCTGGTCCAGGCCCGCGAGCACGTCGTCGGAGACGGCGATGCCGGTGGCCTCGAGCTCACCGATCACGGCGGACAGCGGCAGCTCGAGATCGTCGTGCAGCGACAGCGCGGCGTGCTCCTCGAGCTCGGAGCGCAGCAGCCGCTCCAGGCGCAGCACCGCATCGGCGGCGCGGCCGAGCTGCTCGGCCTCGGCGTCGCTGCCGTCGTCGGCCCCGAGATCCAGCTCCTGCTGGGCCGCGGCGGCCTCTACCTGGAGGTCCTCCTGCAGGTGCCGCAGGGTCAGCCCGGCGAGGTCGGTGGGCCGCTGGTCGGGACGGCACAGGAACTCCGCGATCGCGAGGTCGGTGCGCCAGCCCGCGATGCGCAGCCCGCGGCCACGGGCCTGATGGGCGAGGTTCTTGGTGTCGTGCGCGGACTTGGGGATCTCGGGGTCCTCGAGCCAGGCGGCGAGAGCCCGCTCCGCGGCGTCGTCGAGATCGGCGAGCGTGAGCACCGCGAGCGCGTCGTCGGTGGCCAGGGCGAGCCGGCGCAGGTCTCCCTGCCCGAGCACCCAGCTGCCGTCGCTCGCGAGCGCCGCACCCTCGCCGAAGGCGGAGGTCAGCAGCTCGGGGAGCTCGGCGGAGGCGGGACGCTGCACCGGGGGCAGCTCGCGGGCCGGCGCCTGGGGCACGTCCGCACCCCCGGCGAGGAAGTCCGCGGGGACGTCCTTGCGGATCGTGGGGCCGAAGGCGAGCTCGTCGAAGAGAGCGTTGAGCACGGTCCCGTCGCCACGGCCCAGGGTGTAGTGCTCGGGATCCGCGGGCAGCTCGAGGTCGAGGACCGCGGCGTTCATCAGCCGGTTGCGCTCGACATCGGCGATGTGGTCGCGCAGGGACTGCCCGGCCTTGCCCTTGATCTCGCCGGCGTGGGCGATGATCCCGGGCAGGTCGCCGTACTGCACGATCCACTTCGCGGCGGTCTTCGGGCCGACGCCGGGGACCCCGGGGAGGTTGTCCGCCGACTCCCCGACGAGCGCGGCGAGATCCGAGTAGCGCTCGGGCGGGATCCCGTACTTCTCCTCGATGGCCGCGGGGTTCATGCGGCGCATCTCGGTGACGCCCTTGACCGGCTGCAGCAGGGTCACGCTCTCCCCGACCAGCTGGATTGCGTCACGGTCGCTGGTGACGATCAGCGCCTCGCCGCCCTCGGTCGCGGTCCGGTGGGCGAGGCTGGCGATGATGTCGTCGGCCTCGTAGTCCTCGACCGTCAGCCAGCGCACCCCGAGCGCATCCAGGACCTGCATGATCAGGTCGATCTGGCCCACGAACTCGGGCGGAGTCTCGTCGCGACCGCCCTTGTACTGGTCGTAGATGCGGTCGCGGAAGGTTCCGCCGGGCAGGTCGAAGGCGACGGCCACATGGGTGGGCTTCTCCGAGGCGACGACGTTGATGATCATCCGCGTGAAGCCGTACACGGCGTTGGTCGCCTGCCCCCGCCCGTCGCTGAACCCGTCGGCAGGCAGCGCGAAGAACGCGCGGAACGCCATGGCGTGCCCGTCGATGAGGAGGATTCGCTGGTCACCGGTGTCGCTGGCACTCATGAGGAGAAGTCTCGCATGTCCGCCCGACGGACGTGCATTCCCTCGCGCTCCGGCTGCGGCGATCGCACCGATGGATGCCCTGCCTGTGGCACCCTCGTGGGCATGAACGATGCACCGGACCAGACCGAGAACGCCCCCTCCCCGCTGTCCGGGGAGGAGCTGCGCGAGCTCATCGCCCCGATGATCCGCGGGACCCTCGTGGAACGGTGCGGGATGGAGCTGCTGAGCCTGTCCGCCGACGGCGGCGTCATGACGATGCCGGTGGCCGGGAACACGCAGCCGGCCGGGCTGCTGCACGGCGGCGCGACGATCGCCCTGGCCGAGTCCGTCGCCTCCTTCGCCGCGATCGTCCGCGCCCGGGAGGTCCACGGCGACGGCGCCCAGGCGGTCGGCACCTCGGTCTCGGCGCTCCACCACCGCTCGGCCCGGGCCGGGGTCGTCACGGCCACCTGCACCAGCCGGCACGCGGGGCGGCAGGTCGCCAGCTATCTCGTGGACGTGCACGACGAGGGCGGAACACTGCTGAGCACCATCACCGTCCAGACGATGCTCCTCCCGCCGCGCTGAACGGTCGACGCCGGCGGCGCCTCAGCTCCCGGTGCCGACATCCGTGGTGGGACCGGGCTCGATCGCGTTCGCGTCGTCCCAGGTGCTGCTGCGGATCGTCCCGGTGCGGATGTCGTTGTCCGAGCCCAGCTCGAGCGGTCCCGAGCGTCCGGTGAAGGAGATCATGGTGCGCTGCCCGGCAGCTCGTGCATCGCGGAGCAGCGTCGAGCACTCCCCGAACTCGGTGCATTCCTGGGCCCCCGTGAGCACCTTCGTCAGCGACCCGGCGATGTCGACGCCCCCGACCGACACGGCGTCCTCCGCGGCGAGCCCGGCGAGCATGACCGCGTCGTAGGCCTGCTGCGAGTACCCGAACCCGGTGCCCAGCAGCGTCGTGTCGGCGTTGAGCATCATGTTGATGTGGGTGTCGTCCAGCTCGCCGCCGGGCAGGAATCCGGTGGCGGAGGCGAGGCACCCCAGCGCCAGGTCGTCCTCGGAGTAGTCCGCCGTCGCCGCCGGGCTCAACCGGGCGGCGATCTGCACGGTGGGCTCCTGCGACCCGTCCAGCGTGGCGTCGTGCAGGGCGGAGAGGAGAGGTCCCGCCTCCCGGCCGCCGTTGACGACGAGCAGGGCAGGCGGCTCGGCCAGGATGGCCTCGACCACGGCGTCGAGGTCCGGCGACTCCCCGGCGCGATAGAACTGCTCCGTCTGGATCTTCCCGCCCTGAGGGGCCAGGATCCGCGTGAGCTCACCGAGCAGGCTGTGCCCCTGCGCGGTGTCCTCGGAGACGTAGGCGAGCGTGCCGGCCAGCCCGCTCCTGTCCGACCCCGCCGTCCACGCCTGCTCGGCGTAGAGGGACGCGATCGCGACATCATCGGGAGCGAGCCGGATCAGCATGGTGGCGCTGGCCACCTCGGGCTCGCGCACGCTCGTCCCGGAGGTGAGGACGTCGATCACGGCGATCTGCGCGTCGACGAGGGCGGGGATCGCCGCGACGAGGGCCTCTTCGTCGAGCGAGGTGATCACGGCGCCCACCCCGGCCTCGGCCATCGTCGCGATCACCGCGGTGAGGTCCTCCCCCGCAGCTGCTGCGACGTGCCGCTCGTGCATCGTCACCTCGCGGCCGAGCACGCCGCCCCATCGGGCGTTGAGATCGATCATCGCCTCGCTGAGGGCGATCGAGATCGGCGTCTCGAAGGTCGCGGCGCGGCCATAGGATGCCCCGAGCGATCCGAGGACGAGCGGGGCATCCGGCAGGGGCGGGGCAGCACTGCCCGTCCCGGCCTCCTCCGCCGAGGCGCCGGGATCACGGTCGCTGCTGCAGGAGCTCAGGGCGCCGGCACCTGTCGCCGCGCCGACGATCGCCGGGGCGAGCCCGCGCACCAGCGACCGCCGTGTGATCGACATCGAGTCCGCGCGTCCCCTCTGGTCCGGCGCGTGCGACGCCGGACCGGTGTCTCCGGTCAGTCCTTGCCGGACCCGCCGAGCTGATCGACGACAGCATCGGCGACCTCACGCATCGTGAGGCGGCGATCCATCGAGGTCTTCTGGATCCAGCGGAAGGCCTCCGGCTCGGACAGACCCATGTTGGTCTGCAGCAGGCCCTTGGCGCGATCCACGCGCTTGCGGGTCTCGAAACGCTCGCCGAGGTCGGCGATCTCGGACTCGAGCTGGGTGATCTGCTGGTAGCGGGAGATCGCGATCTCGATCGCGGGCAGCAGATCCGCCGGGGTGAAGGGCTTGACGACGTAGGCCATCGCGCCGGCATCGCGGGCGCGCTCGACGAGCTCGGCCTGCGAGAACGCCGTGAGCATCACGACGGGGGCGAGGTTGTCCTCGCCGATGCGCTCGGCGGCGGTCACGCCGTCGACCTGGGGCATCTTCACATCCATCACGACCACGTCGGGTCGCAGCTCGCGGGCCTTGGTCACGGCGCTCTCGCCGTCACCGACCGCAGCGACGACCTCGAAGCCTGCCTCGGTGAGGGTCTCCACGATGTCCATGCGGATGAGGCTCTCGTCCTCGGCCACGACGGCGGTGCGTCGCGGGGTCTCCTCCTCGTCCGGGCCGGAGAAGTCCTGCTGATCGTCGGGAAGGGGGGTGGTGTCGTCAGTCATGTCGCCCTGTGTCTCGGGTAGTGCCTGATGCGGGGTGCCGTGCACCCACGCGGTCGAGGCCGGTGGTCATCAGCGGTATCCTAGTCCAGCCCTCCTCTGAGGGGGCGAGCCGGGTTGGCGGAATGGTAGACGCGGCGCACTCAAAATGCGCTGTCCTTTGGGCGTGCGGGTTCGAGTCCCGCACCCGGTACGAGCAGGGCATGGCGCCTCCGCAGAGCGCCCGCCCATGAGACGGCGCCCGTCGGCCTTCCGGCCGCGGGCGCCGTCTCATACGGTGCAGCGTCTCAGTTCTCGGGCCCGGCCGCGATGCGGTCCGCCTCGATCCGAGCGGACTCGGTGCCGTCGAGGTCACCGATCCGGTGCACGCGCAGCGTGTTGGTCGAGCCGTGGACTCCGGGAGGGGAACCGGCGGCGATCACGACGAGGTCGTTCTTCTGCAGGCCCTTGCTCTCGCGGAGCATCGCGTCGGCCTCCGCGACCATCTGGTCGGAGTCCTTCTGCATGGGCACCAGGTGCGCCTCGATGCCCCAGGTCAGCGACAGCTGGCGGGCGACCTCGGGATACGGGGTCATCGCCAGCAGGGGGATGGTGGGGCGCAGGCGCGAGAGCCGGCGCGCGGTGTCACCGGACTCCGTGAAGGTCACCAGGTACTGCGCGGAGAGCTGGTCGCCGATCTCGGCGGCCGCACGGGTGATCGCACCGCCGCGGGTGTGGGGGATGGTGCCCAGCGGGAGGATGCGGTCGGCGCCGTTCTCCTCCGTGTTGATGATGATGCGGGCCATCGTGCGGACGGCCTCGAAGGGGTACGCGCCCACGCTGGTCTCGCCGGAGAGCATGACCGCGTCGGCGCCGTCGAGGATCGCGTTGGCGCAGTCGGAGGCCTCTGCGCGCGTGGGGCGCGGGCTGGTGATCATCGACTCGAGGACCTGGGTGGCCACGATGACCGGCTTCGCGTTGCGGCGGGCGAGCTCGATGGCGCGCTTCTGCACCAGCGGGACCTGCTCGAGCGGCAGCTCGACGCCGAGGTCGCCACGGGCGACCATGATGCCGTCGAAGGCGCCGACGATGGAGCGCAGGGCGCGCACGGCCTGCGGCTTCTCGATCTTGGCGATGACGGGGACCCGGCGGCCCTCCTCCTGCATGATGCGCAGCACGTCGTCCATGTCATGGGCGTCGCGCACGAAGGACAGGGCGATGACGTCGGCGCCGAGGTTCAGGCCCCAGCGGAGATCGGCGATGTCCTTCTCGCTCATCGCGGGGATGGAGACCGCGACGCCGGGGAGGTTGATGCCCTTGTTGTTCGAGACCGGTCCGGGGACCTCGACGACCGTGGTGACGTCCGTCGCCGTGACGTCGGTGACGCGCACGGACACCTTGCCGTCGTCGATCAGCAGGGAGTCACCGGGGCGGCAGTCGCCCGGGAGGCCCTTGAACGTGGTGGAGACGCGCTCCTTGGAGCCGACGATGTCGTCCGTCGTGATGACGAAGGTGTCGCCGACCTCGAGCTGGTGGGGGCCGCTCTCGAACGTGCCGAGCCGGATCTTCGGGCCCTGGAGATCGACGAGGACGGCGACGTTGCGCCCGAGGTCCTCGGCGGCCTTGCGGATGTTCGCGTAGACCTGCTCGTGATCGTCGTAGGTGCCGTGGCTGAGGTTCATCCTCGCCACGTTCATCCCGGATTCGATCAGGGTCCGGATCTGGTCATAGGTGTTGGTCGCCGGACCGAGTGTGCAGACGATCTTCGCTTTGCGCATGTCAACCCATCAGTAGTTCGAGTAAGGGCCGCGGCCCTCCGGCGGGCACCACGAAGTGCTCGCCGTACTGGCCGCAGCGTCGCGTGGTCCCCCTAGTGTTTCACACCGTGACGGGCTTCTCTCCGGGACGCACCGGCGAGGGCAGGGAGGACGAGCCCATGAGGGCCCGATCGACCGCCGCCGCACAGGCGCGACCTTCGGCGATCGCCCAGACGATCAGGCTCTGACCTCGGGCGCAGTCCCCCGCCGTGTAGACGTTCGGCGCCGTCGTGGCCCAGTTCTCGTCGTGCACGATGTTGCCACGCGAGGTGATCTCCACTCCCAGGGAGGCGAGCAGTCCGTCCTCCTGGGCACCCGTGAATCCCATCGCGATGAGCACGAGGCTCGCGGGCAGGACGGTCTCGGTGCCCGGGGTGGGCACCCGGGTCCCGTCGCGGTACTGGGTCCGGGCGACCTTCAGCCCCGTCACGGCACCGTCCTCGTCGACCTCGAAGCCGGTCGTCGAGGCGAGATAGGTGCGGTCACCGCCCTCCTCATGGGCGGCGGAGACCTCGAAGAGGACCGGGTGAGTGGGCCACGGCTGGTCCTCGTTCCGCTCGGCAGGCGGCTGCGTGCCGATCGCGAGGGTCGTGACCGACCGCGCGCCCTGGCGCAGCGCCGTGCCCAGGCAGTCGGCGCCGGTGTCCCCGCCGCCGATGATCACGACGTCCTTGCCCTCCGCGGAGATCCCGTTGTCCACCCAGTCCCCCTCGACCAGGCGATTGGCCTGGGTCAGGTACTCCATCGCCGGATGCACGCCGACGGCGTCGTGGCCGGGGACGGCGAGCTCGCGGGGCGTGCTCGCCCCCGTGGCGAGCACCACCGCGTCGAAGCGGGACCGCAGGTCGTCGACGGACAGGGCGCCCTCCCCCGTGCCGCCCACGTCGATCCCGGTGCGGAACCGCGTGCCCTCGGCGCGCATCTGCTGCAGGCGCCGGTCCACATGGCGCTTCTCGAGCTTGAACTCGGGGATCCCGTAGCGCAGGAGCCCGCCCAGGCGGTCGTCCCGCTCGAGCACGACGACGGAGTGCCCGGCTCGGGTGAGCTGCTGGGCCGCGGCGAGCCCGGCCGGCCCCGAGCCCACCACGGCGACGGCGCGACCCGTCTGCCGCGCGGCCTCGACGGGCTCGACCCAGCCCTCTTCGAAGGCGCGGTCGATGATCGAGACCTCGATGTTCTTGATCGTCACGGGCGGCTGGTTGATGCCCAGCACGCAGCTGGACTCGCACGGCGCCGGGCAGGCACGGCCGGTGAACTCCGGGAAGTTGTTCGTCGCGTGGAGCCGCTCGGCCGCCTCCTGCCAGTCGTCGCGATAGACGAGGTCGTTCCACTCGGGAATCAGGTTCCCCAGCGGGCAGCCCTGATGGCAGAAGGGGATGCCGCAGTTCATGCAGCGGCCGGCCTGGCGGGACACGACGTTCAGCGTGCCCTTCTCGCGGGCCTCGTACACCTCCCGCCAGTCCATCAGCCGCACCGGCACGGGACGACGGGGCGGCAGCTCCCGATCTCGGTTCCGCAGGAATCCGCGAGGATCAGCCATGAGTGCTCTCCATGATCTCGTTCCAGACATCGTTCGAATCGGGGTCGATCCCCTGGGCCAGGGCGTCCTCGCGGATCCCGGTGATGCGGAGGAACGCGCGGGGCGCGATCTCCGTGAGCCGGCCGAGGAGCTCCTCGGGGTCGGCGAGCAGCGCGGCGGCCCGGTCGGACCCGGTGCGCTCGGCGTGCTCGGAGATCGCGTCGAACACGAAGGACCGGTGGTCCTCCCGCACGGCGCTGATCTCGAAGGTGGCGGCGTCCTGGGCGTTCAGCGCCGTCGGATCGAGGTCGAGGACGAACAGCGTGCCCCCGCTCATCCCGGCGCCGAGGTTGCGGCCGGTCGGGCCCAGCACGATCACGACGCCGCCCGTCATGTACTCCGCCCCGTGATCGCCGATCCCTTCGACGACGAGCGTCGCCCCGGAGTTTCGCACCCCGAAGCGCTCCCCCGCCGCGCCGGCGAGCAGGAGCCGGCCGCTGGTGGCGCCGTACGCGCAGGTGTTGCCGGCGATCACGGCCGAGGTGAGCGAGGGCTCCGTGGCGGTGCCATGGCCCACGGCGATCACGCCGCCGGAGAGACCCTTGCCCACGTAGTCGTTGACGTCGCCGGTCACGTGCATGCTGATGCCGCGGGGCAGGAAGGCCCCGAAGGACTGCCCTCCGGTCCCCTCGAGGTCCAGCACGATGGAGTCGTCGGCGAGGCCGTCTCCCCCGGTGCGGCGGGTGACCTCGTGTCCCAGCAGGGTCCCGGTGCTGCGCTGGACGTTGCGGATGGTGTCGGAGATCCGTACCGAGGCGGACTGTCCGTCGATGACGGGCGCGGCCTGGGCGATCCACGGGTGGTCCGCGGCGCGGTCGAGCTGGTGGTCCTGGCCGCGGCGGCGCCGCGGATGGTCGCCCGGATGGATGGTGGGCGACGCGAGGATCGCTCCCAGGTCGAGCCCTTCCCGCTTGGCCGCGCCCAGGGCCGACCCGCTGCGGGCGTCCTCGCGCAGGCCCAGCAGGTCGCTGCGCCCGATCGCCTCGTCCAGGCTGCGCAGGCCGAGGGCTGCGAGGTGCTCGCGCACCTGCTGGGCGACGAACTGGAAGAAGGTCACCACGTGCTCGGCGCGCCCTGTATAGCGCGAGCGCAGCTCGGGGTTCTGGGTGGCCACGCCCACCGGGCAGGTGTCGAGGTGGCACACCCGCATCATGACGCAGCCGGAGACGACCAGCGGGGCGGAGGCGAAGCCGTACTCCTCGGCGCCCAGCAGGGCGGCGATGACGACGTCGCGTCCCGTCTTCATCTGGCCGTCGACCTGCACGGTGATGCGATCGCGGAGACCGTTCAGGAGCAGGGTCTGCTGGGTCTCCGCCAGGCCGAGCTCCCAGGGGGTGCCGGCGTGCTTGAGCGAGTTCAGCGGGCTCGCCCCGGTGCCCCCGTCGTGCCCGGAGATGAGCACCACGTCGGCATGGGACTTGGAGACTCCTGCCGCGACGGTGCCCACCCCGAAACGGGACACCAGCTTCACGTGGACGCGGGCCGCCGGGTTCGCGGACTTCGCATCATGGATCAGCTGGGCGAGGTCCTCGATGGAGTAGATGTCGTGGTGCGGCGGCGGAGAGATCAGGCCGATGCCCGGGGTGGAGTGGCGGGTGCGCGCGATCCACGGGTACACCTTCTCCGGAGGCAGCTGACCGCCCTCGCCCGGCTTCGCCCCTTGGGCGATCTTGATCTGGATGTCGCGGGCGAAAGTCAGGTACTCGCTGGTGACGCCGAAGCGGCCCGACGCGATCTGCTTGATCGCGCTGCGTCGTTCCGGATCGCGCAGGCGCTCGGGGTCCTCACCGCCCTCGCCGCTGTTGGACATGCCGCCCAGGCGGTTCATCGCGATCGCGAGGGTCTCGTGCGCCTCCTGCGAGATCGAGCCGTAGCTCATGGCACCGGTCATGAAGCGGCGCGTGATCTCCTCGACCGGTTCGACCTCGTCGATCGGCACCGGCTCGGCCTCCTGGCTGCGCAGCCGCAGCAGGCCACGGATCGTCATCAGCCGCTCGTGCTGGTCATCGACCTCGTCGGTGTACTTCCGGAACTCCTCGTACTGCCGGTGCTTCGTCGAATGCTGCAGGCGGAACACGGCCTCGGGGGTGAACAGGTGCGGCTCTCCCTCCCGGCGCCACTGGTACTCGCCGCCCACGGGAAGGTTGCGGTGGGCAGGGTGCTCGCCGTCGACCGGATACGCCAGGGCGTGCCGGGCCGCGTTCTCCTGCGCGATGACGTCCAGGGTGATGCCCCCGATGCGACTGATCGTGCCGGGGAACCAGGTCTCCACGAGATCCTGCGAGAGGCCCACGGCCTCGAAGATCTGGGCGCCGCGGTAGGAGGCGACCGTGGCGATGCCCATCTTCGACATGATCTTCAGGACGCCCTTGCCGAGGGCCTTGTTGAGGTTGCGGACGGCCTGCTCGGGGGTGATGTCGCTGAGCACCCCACGGCGCACGAGCTCCTCGACGCTCTCCATCGCGAGATAGGGGTTGATCGCGCTCGCCCCGTAGCCGATCAGCAGGGCGGCGTGGTGGACCTCCCGCACGTCGCCGGCCTCGACCACCAGGGCGGCCGCGGTGCGCCGACCCGTGCGCACGAGGTGGTGCTGCACGGCACTGGTCAGGAGCAGGGACGGGATCGGCGCGAGCGTCTGGTTGGCGTCGCGGTCCGAGAGCACCAGGAAGGTGGCGCCGTCATCGATCGCTGCGACCGCCTCCTCGCAGATCTCCTGCAGCCGCCGCTGGAGCGCCGCCGTGCCCCCGCTCACCGGGTAGAGACCGCGCAGGCGCACGGTATGGAAGTCCGCGGTGGCGGGATTCGCATCGACCGCGATGATCTTCGCGAGCTCGTCGTTGTCCAGGATCGGGAAGTCCAGCCCAAGCTGGCGGGCGTGCTGCGCAGTGGCGTCGAGCAGGTTGCGGGACTGGCCGATGGCCACCCCCAGCGACGTCACGATCTCCTCGCGCAGGGAGTCCAGCGGAGGGTTGGTCACCTGCGCGAACATCTGGGTGAAGTAGTCGAACAGCAGCCGGGGCCGCTCCGAGAGCACCGCGATTGGGGTGTCGGTGCCCATCGCTCCCAGCGGTTCGGCGCCCTTCGCGGCCATCGGGGCGAGCAGGATCCGCAGCTCCTCCTCCGTGTAGCCGAAGGTCTGCTGGCGGCGCACCACGGAGGACCGTGAGTGGATGATGTGCTCGCGGGAGGGGAGGTCCGCCAGCTGCACCTTCTGCTCGCGCACCCAGGTGCCGTACGGGCGCTCGGTGGCGATGGTGTGCTTGAGCTGGTCGCTCGGGACGATCTCCCCCGCGGCGAGGTCCACCAGGAAGATCTCGCCCGGGGCGACGCGGCCCGTGCGCACCAGGGAGCTGCGTGGGACGTCCACGAGCCCGGTCTCGGAACCGAGGATCACCAGGTCGTCGTCCGTGATCCAGTAGCGCAGCGGGCGCAGACCGTTGCGGTCCAGCCGCGCGCCGACCTGGGTGCCGTCGGTGAACACCACCGAGGCGGGCCCGTCCCAGGGCTCCTGGAGCGCCGCATGGAACTCGTAGAAGGCGCGCAGATCGGGGTCCATCGTGGCGTCGTTCTCCCACGGCTCCGGGATGAGCATCATGAGGGCGTGCGGGAGGGAGCGGCCCGCGAGGTGGAGCAGCTCGAGGGCCTCGTCCAGACCGGCGGAGTCGGAGGCTCCGGGGGTGTTGATCGGCAGCAGCCGTTCGAAATCCGTCCCGAAGGCGTCCGTGCGCATGCTGCCCTCGGCGGCCCGCAGGCGGTTGCGGTTGCCGATGACGGTGTTGATCTCGCCGTTGTGGGCGAGCGCCCGGAAGGGATGGGCGAGCGGCCAGGCCGGGAAGGTGTTCGTCGAGAACCGCGAGTGGACGATCGCGAGCTCGGAGGTGACGCGCGGGTCGCGCAGGTCCGGGTAGAACTCGTCGAGCTGCACCGGGGTGAGCATGCCCTTGTAGACCATCACCCGTGTGGACAGCGAGGGGAAGTAGGCCCCCGTGGTGTGCTCGACCCGGCGGCGCACGGCGAAGGCCGCACGCTCCAGCTCGAGGCCGGTGCGCGCCCCGGCCCCGTCGACCGCTCCGGCCACGCCTGCCGCGCCGTCCGCACCTGCTGCGTCTGCCAGGAAGACCTGCACGAAGTCGGGGCGGACCGCTTCGGCGGAGGGGCCGACGAGACCGTCGGTGATGGGCACCTCGCGCAGTCCGAGCAGCTGCAGGCCCTCGTCGGCCGCGATCGTCCCGAGAGCGTCCAGCGCCTCTGCTCTGCCGGCCGGATCACGGGGCAGGAAGGCGGTGCCGGCCGCGTAGGCACCGAGGGGCGGCAGCTCGAACCCGACGACCTCGCGGAGGAAGGCATCGGGCAGCTGCACCATGATCCCGGTGCCGTCGCCGGTGTCCTCCTCGGCGCCGACGGCTCCGCGGTGCTCGAGGTTGCGCAGCGCCGTGAGCGCGTGCTCGACGATGTCGTGCCCGGGGCGACCGCGCAGGGTCGCGATCATCGCGACGCCGCAGGAGTCGACCTCGCTGTCGGGGTGGTAGAGGCCCTGGGGCGCAGGGAAGTCCGAGAACCGGGAGGACCGGACGGAGTGCGCCGAGCGCAGATCGTCGGTGGGGTGCGTGGAGCCGGTGGACAGAACGGAATCAGAATCGAGAGATCGCATGGGAGCGAAGCCCTTCCAGGTGGGCGGCCGGTGGCGGGGGGCGTCGGATATCGACGACTGCCCGGTCGCAGGCCCGGGATCCACCTGGCGATCTGCATCGCGCGGGGTCCTGGGTGGCCTACGGTCCGGGTGAGGGATCCTCACCCGTGGACGGAGGCGTCCCGGACTTCTCGACCTCGTCCTCATCGGGACCGTTGCCCGCGGTCTGGGCGAACAGCACGAACGAGCCGTCGGCGGCGACGACCTCTCCCCCGCGGCGCTGCTTGCGCCGAGTGAGGTTCACGAACACCAGGACGCCGAAGAGCACCATGAGGATGGCGACGAGGGTGTGGATGCGCAGGGGGCCGACCATCAGCACCGGCTCGGTGCGGATCGAGTCGACCAGAGCGCGCCCGGCGGAGTAGATGACGACGTAGGCCCAGAACACGCGACCGCCGGCCCACTGGAAGCGTCGGCTCAGCAGCATCAGCACGGCGAGCCCCGCGAGCATCCAGATCTGCTCGTAGGCGAACGTGGGGTGATATGTCCCGGGGACGCAGCCCCCGATGGTCTGCCCGTTCGTCACGCAGGTGACGTCCCAGGCCCACCAGGCGTCCAGCTCCGGTCCGTACAGCTCCTGGTTGAACCAGTTGCCGAAGCGGCCGAGGATCTGGGCGGCCATGATCGTCGGCCCGATCGTGTCGGCCAGGGCGACGAAGGAGACCTTCTTGACGCGAGCCATGATCCAGACGGCCACGGCTCCGCCGGCCACGCCGCCGTAGATCGCCAGGCCGCCCTGCCAGATGTAGAACACCGCGAGCGGGTCGCCGTCGGGTCCGAAGAAGGGGGCCGGGGAGGTCAGCACATGCCAGATGCGCGAGCCGATGATGCCGGCGATCACGGCGACGAACACGATGTCGAAGAGGTCGTCGGCGTTGCCGCCGCGCTGCTCCCAGCGCTTGGTGGACCACCACAGGGCCAGCCCGATGCCGGCCAGGATGCAGATCGCGTAGAAGTGCACCGTGAGCGGGCCGAGGGACACGGAGGAGATGGGCGGGCTGGGGATCATGTCCGTGCACTCCTCACTGTCGTGCCCCGTTCATGCGGGCTGGTGTCGAACCTGGCTGGTGGTCGAGCCGGGCTGGTGGTCGATCCGGGTAGGTCGTCGGGTCGAGCTGGTGATCGGGGCCCTCAGGTCCTGATGTCTCCCGCTCACCGGGGCAGGGCGATCCTCGGATCGAATCCCCGCCGCCGACAGAATACTGCCCGACGGTGCTCAGCGGCGGGCGCGTTCAACCCCTGAACGCAGGTCGTCGGCCACGGCGGCCAGGGCGGTGCGCGAGGCGGTCCCGTCCCCCTCGTTCTCGAGCAGAGCCCGGACGAAGGCGGAGCCGACGATCACCCCGTCGGCGTAGGCTCCGACCTGCGCGGCCTGGTCGCCGTTGGAGACGCCGAGGCCGACGCAGACGTTCTGCGCACCCGCAGCGCGCGTGCGCTCGACGAGGCCCTCGGTCGCCGCGGAGACGCTCGCGCGGGTCCCGGTGACACCCATGGTGCTCGCGGCGTAGACGAAGCCCCGTGTGTGGGAGACCACATGGGCGAGCCGGTCGCGGGGCGAGCTGGGGGCGACCAGGAAGACCCGGTCCACGCCGTGCTCCTCGCTCGCGGCGATCCAGTCGGCGCCCTCGTCGGGGATCAGGTCCGGGGTGATGACCCCGGCGCCGCCTGCCGCCGCGAGATCACGGGCGAAGGCATCCGGGCCGTAGGCGAGGATCGGGTTCCAGTAGGACATCACCAGGATCGCGGCTCCGCGCCCCGAGAGCGCCTCGACGGCCTCGATCACATGGCGTGTCCGGGTACCGCCGGCCAGCGATGCGGAGGCGGCCTTCTGGATGATGGGGCCGTCCATGACGGGGTCCGAGTAGGGCAGGCCCAGCTCGATCATGTCGGCCCCATGGTCGATGAGCACCCTTGCGGCGTCGATCGACCCGGCGAGGTCCGGGTAGCCGACGGGCAGGTAGCCGATCAGGGCCGCACGGTTCTCGGCGCGGGCGGCGTCGATCGCCTCCGCCGACCGCAGACGGTGGGTGTCGGTGGCGGTCATCGCGTCTCCTTCGGATCGGTGCTGTCGGAGGTGGCGCGGGCCTGGGCCCGCAGCGCGGCCAGGTCGCCGGAGGCGGGACCGTCCCCCACCAGGCCGAACCAGCGCGAGGCGGTGTCCACGTCCTTGTCGCCGCGGCCCGAGAGGCTCACCAGGATCACCGCGTCCTCGCCGAGCTCGCGGCCCAGCTCGAGCGCACCGGCCAGGGCGTGGGCGGATTCGATGGCGGGCATGATGCCCTCGGTCATCGACAGCAGGGCGAAGGCCTCCATCGCCGGGCCGTCGTCGATCGCGCGGTACTCGGCGCGGCCGATGTCCGCCAGCCAGGCGTGCTCGGGGCCCACGCTGGGATAGTCCAGACCCGCGGAGATCGAGTGCGAGGGGATGGTCTGGCCGTCCTCGTCCTGCATGACGAAGCTGCGGGCCCCGTGGAGGACGCCCGCCGTCCCGCCGCCGATGGTCGCGCTGTGGCGGCCGGTGGCGATGCCGTCGCCGCCGGCCTCGCAGCCGACCAGCCGCACGAGGGGGTCGGTGTCGTCGAGGAAGGCGTGGAAGATGCCCATCGCGTTGGAGCCGCCGCCGACGCAGGCGACCACGGCGTCCGGGAGGCGACCGGCGACCTCGAGGGTCTGCTCCCGCGCCTCCTCCCCGATGATGCGATGGAAGTCGCGCACCATCACCGGGAACGGGTGGGGGCCGGCGACGGTGCCCAGCAGGTAGTGGGTGCTCTCGACATTGGCGACCCAGTCTCGGAACGCCTCGTTGATGGCGTCCTTGAGAGTGCGGGAACCCTGCGTGACCGCGACCACCTCGGCGCCGAGCAGACGCATCCGGGCGACGTTGAGGGCCTGCCGCTCGGTGTCCTCCTCGCCCATGTAGATCGTGCAGTCGAGGCCGAACAGAGCGGCGGCCGTGGCGGTGGCCACGCCGTGCTGCCCGGCTCCGGTCTCGGCGATCAGGCGGGTCTTGCCCATGCGCTTGGTCAGCAGCGCCTGGCCGAGCACGTTGTTGATCTTGTGGCTGCCGGTGTGGTTGAGGTCCTCGCGCTTGAGCAGGATCCGGGCACCGCCGGCGAGCTGCGAGAAGCGGGGCGCCTCGGACAGCAGGGACGGACGCCCGGTGTACTCGCGGGCCAGTCGCTGCAGCTCCTCGATGAACTCGGGATCCAGCACGGCCTTCTCGTAGGTCTCCCGCAGCTCGTCGAGGGCGGGGACCAGTGCCTCGGGCAGGAAGCGGCCGCCGAAGCCGCCGAAGTACGGGCCGGCCTCGGAGCGCAGCTCTCCCTCCGGTCGGGCGAGATCGGGGATGGTGGGTCGGGAGGCCGAGGTGCTCATGCCTGAGCTCCTTCCGGGACGGTGCGGCCGCGACGGACCACGGAGCGGAACGTGGAGACGGCGTCCCCGGTGTCGCCGGAGGTCACGAGGGCTTCGCCGACCAGGACGGCGTCCGCCCCTGCGACGGCGTACTCCTGGACGTCGGCGACCGAGACGACGGCGGACTCGCCGATCGCGAGAGGCCCGGCGGGGATGCGCCGCAGCAGGGTGGTGGCCCGGGCGAGGTCCACGTCGAGGGTCTTGAGGTTGCGGGCGTTGACGCCGATGATGTCGGCGCCCAGGGCGAGCGCACGATCCAGCTCGTCGTCGGTGTGCGTCTCGACCAGGGCGCTCATCCCGAGCGCCGTGATCTGCTCGTGCAGCTCCTGGAGCTGGGAGTCCTCGAGTGCGGCGACGATCAGCAGGACGAGGTCGGCGCCGTGGGCGCGTGCCTCGAGCACCTGGTACGGGTCGACCACGAAGTCCTTGCGCAGCACCGGCACGCGGACGCGCTCCCGCACTGCGTCCAGATCTGCCAGGGTGCCGCGGAAGCGACGCTGCTCGGTGAGCACGCTGATCGCGGACGCGCCGTGATCGGCGTAGATCGCCGCGAGGTCCGCGGGGACCGGGATCTCCGCGAGGTCGCCCTTCGAGGGGCTCGCGCGCTTCACCTCCGCGATCAGTCCCATCGTGGTGCCGTCGCCGTGCAGGGCGGCGCGGGCGTCGAGCGCCGGGGCAGCCGCACGGGCCAGGTCCTCGAGCTCGGTCGCAGGGACCTGGCCGCGGCGGGTCTCGAGGTCCTCGCGGACCCCGACGATGATCTCGTCGAGCACGGTTCCGGTGGTGACCACGGATACCTCCTGCAGCAGTCGGGGGCGATGCTCGCAGATCGCGAGCACCTCGGGTCCGGTCTCAGGCGCCGATGAAGGAGATCGGGGCGATGAACCAGAAGGCGGGAAGGTTGCGCAGCACGGTGAAGACGGCGATGAGGGCGACCAGGATGTATGCCACCCGGGTGGAGGGCAGCAGGTCGGTGGCCAGCCCGCGCACCCGGCGGATCGTCCAGAGCACGAAGGCTGCGGCCACCAGCGGCAGTGCGACGGTGATCAGCGCATTGCTGCGCAGGGCGAGCAGCAGATCCCCGGCGAGCACGGAGTGCACGGCACGGATCGCGCCGCAGCCCGGGCAGTACAGGCCTGTCAGGTGGTAGACGATGCACAGCGGGATGTCCGTGCGGAACGGGTCGAAGACCAGCTGGACCCCGACCGCCAGGGCGAGGCCGCCGGCCACGATGCCCGCCGGGAGCAGCGCCCTGCGCAGTCCGCGGGCGGGAACGGCCGTCACGGCAGCGCCGTGCCGGTCGCCCACCCCGGTGGTCACCGCGCTTCGGCCTCAGAGGCCCGACGACGGGGCTGACCGAAGCCGGCGAGGGATAGGACGATGCCGGCGATGATCGACACGGCGATCACGCCGGTGCCGATCCACACGAGCAGCACCATCGGCAGGACCATGCCCAGCCCGATGAAGAGGGCGCCGAGGACCACGCCGAAGTTCAGCGTGTAGGCGGCCACGGTCTTGCCCTCGTTGTGGGGCGGGGGCGGCGGCACGGTGTAGGTCTTGGTCATGATCCTTCTCCAGTCAGGGGCCCGGTCCAGGCCATTGTGCCACGTCATCGGCGGGTCGACGCGGAGGCGTCCGCACAGCTCCGCAGGTGGCGCGGCCAGGGTGAGCACCGTCACCAGCACCGTCAGCGGGTGGGGCTCCCGGACGAGCCGTCCTCGCTCCCTCCGGGCGGGGGCTGTGCTCCGTCCTCGGGAGCAGGTGGACCGGCTTCCGGCTCCGGCAGGCCGGCGCTGGGATCTTCGCCCCGGGTGAGCGCATCCCAGGCTGCGGCCGGGTCCTCGGCCGGGTCCGACGGCGCGGCGACCGCCGCGCTGCGGTAGCGGGTCCCTCGCGGCCAGCGCCCTCCCACGAGGAGCACCACGACCCCGATCGCGCAGAGGACGAGCGCGGGCAGGATCGCGAGGAGGGGCCACGTCGTGGCCGCGGCATCGACCTGCGAACCGACCACCCCGGTGGCCTCGGTGACCGCTCCGGCCGCGGCTCCCTGAGGGTCGAGGGTGACGGCGAACGACGACCAGGCCGCGCCGAGCCCGGCCACGATCAGCACCGGCCCGGTGACGAAGCGCACCCAGGACGAGGCCAGGGAGGTCGCGAGGGATGCGGCGATGGCCACGATCGCCAGGGCGAGCACCGCGGGGGCGGCGTCGGTGCCGGTGACCGCGACGGACTGCGCGCTGCCGGTGAGATCAGGGGCGTCCGCCTGGGCCCAGGTCAGCCGCGTGGCACCGATCAGCAGTCCGGAGAAGACCGTGCCCGCGAGCACGGTGACGGCGCGGCCGGGACGAGCGCCGGTTCGGCGGCCGGACGTGCGCTGCTGCGGGCGATCCTGCTGCGGGTCGATCGGCGCTGCCGGTGTCGGGGTGCTCATGCGGGGCGCAGCGTGTCGGCGGAGGCCACGGCGCGCAGGGCCGCCGCCGCCTTCGACTGGGTCTCGCGGTACTCGGTGGTGGCATCGGAATCCGCCACCACACCCCCGCCGGCCTGCACGTGGGCGGTGCCGTCCTTGAGGACCGCTGTGCGGATCGCGATCGCCATGTCCAGGTCTCCCGCGAAGTCGATGTAGCCCACGGTGCCCCCGTAGACGCCGCGGCGCACCGGCTCCAACCGGTCGATGATCCGCATCGCCGAGGGCTTCGGTGCCCCCGAGAGGGTGCCCGCGGGGAACGTGGCCCGCAGGGCGTCGTAGGCCAGGGCGTCCTCGCGGATCGTCCCGGTCACCGTGGAGACGATGTGCTGGATGTGCGAGAAGCGCTCGATGTGCATGAAGTCGCGCACCACCACCGTGCCGGGCTCGCAGAACTTCTGGAGGTCGTTGCGGGCGAGGTCCACCAGCATCAGGTGCTCCGAGCGCTCCTTGGGATCGGCGAGCAGCTCCTGGCCCAGGTGCTCGTCCTCCTCCGGGGTGGCCCCGCGCGGCCGCGAGCCCGCGATGGGGTGCGTGGTCGCGGTCCGGCCCCGCACGGTCACCAGCGACTCCGGGCTCGCGCCCACCACGTCGATCGGCTCGCCGTCGGCGTCGATCGTGCGCAGCAGGTACATGTACGGGCTGGGGTTCATGCGCCGCAGCACCCGATAGACGTCCAGCGGGTGCGCCGCGGCCGGGAGGGAGAACCGCTGGGAGGGCACCACCTGGAAGATCTCGCCGTCGACGATGTCCTGGACCGCCTCGTGCACGGCCCGCTCGTAGTCGAGCCGCGCGGTGCGGGACTTCGGCTCGAGGTCGCGCACTGTCTCGTAGACCATCGCACCGCCGCTCAGCGGAGTCCGCAGGCGGTCCCGCATCACGTCGAGGCGGGCGATCGCGTCGTCATAGGCGGCGTCCACCCCGTCGTCCGTGGCGTTGAGGTTCAGGGCGTTGGCGACCAGGACGACCGTGGAGTCATGGGCGTCGTGGACCACGACGTCCTGCGCCAGCAGCATGGAGAGGTCCGGCAGGCCCACCTCGTCGGGCGGGGAGTCGGGGAGCTTCTCCCAGTGACGCACGGCGTCGTAGGCGATGTATCCGACCATGCCGCCGGAGAACGGCGGCAGGTGGGGCTGCCGGGCGGCGCGGAAGGCACTGGTGACCTCGCGCAGCGCCTCGACCGGGCTGCCGTCGACGGGCACCCCGCTGGGGACGTCCCCGATCCAGCGGGCCCGGCCCTCGTGCTCGGTGAGCACGGCGCGGGCGCGCGTGCCGATGATCGACCAGCGGGAGGACTCGCCCTCGCCGGCGGATTCGAGGAGGAACGTGCCGCGGCCGTCACCGTCCGCGGTGAGGCGGCGGTACAGGGACACGGGGGTGTCCTCGTCGGCGAGGAGCCGCACGCTCACGGGCACCACGCGCTGGCGGGCGGCCAGCGCCCGGAACGTGGCGCGGTCGGGCTGGATCACGCCCAGGGTGTCGCCCTCCCGGCCGGCGACCAGCTCGGGGTAGACCTCGGAGCGGTCACCGGCGGCGGAGCTGCCGGCGGCGGATGCTCTGGCGGGGCGATCAGTCGGGGCAGGGGTGGGACGGTCGGTCATGCGGTGCGCTCCGTGGGGTCCAGGACGACGGCGCCCAGGTCGCCGCCGTCGAAACAGGTCTCGGTGCCGCGATGGCAGGCGGCGCCCACCTGGTCCACCTCGATCAGCAGGGTGTCGGCGTCGCAGTCGATCGCGACGGAGCGGACCCACTGCACGTGTCCGCTCGTATCGCCCTTGCGCCAGTACTCGCGCCGGGACCGCGACCAGTAGGTGGCGCGGCCGGAGGTGAGCGTGCGGTGCAGGGCCTCGTCATCCATCCAGCCGACCATCAGCACACGATGGTCGGCGGCGTCCTGGACGACGGCGGTGATCAGGCCGGCCTCGTCACGCTTCAGACGCGCGGCGAGCTCCGGGTCCAGGCCCGAGACGGGGACGGCGGGCTGCGTGGCGGTGGGCTGCGGGGCAGCAGGCTGGGCGGCGGCGGGCGTGGTCACAGCGCGCGCTCCAGCTCCTCCGCGCGATCGGCGCGCTCCCAGGTGAACTCGGGCAGCTCCCGGCCGAAGTGGCCGTGCACCGAGGTGAGGGCGTAGATCGGGCGCAGCAGGTCCAGGGCGTCGATCAGCGCGGCGGGGCGCAGGTCGAAGACCTTCCGCACGGCAGCCGCGATCTGGTGGGCGGGACGGTGAGCGGTGCCGAACGTCTCGACGTAGAGACCCACGGGCTCCGCGACGCCGATCGCATAGGCGACCTGCACCTCGCAGCGGTCCGCGAGGCCCGCGGCGACGATGTTCTTGGCGACCCAGCGCATGGCGTACGCCCCGGAGCGGTCCACCTTCGAGGGGTCCTTGCCGGAGAAGGCTCCGCCGCCGTGACGGGCCATGCCGCCGTAGGTGTCCACGATGATCTTGCGGCCGGTCAGGCCCGCATCGCCCTTGGGCCCGCCGAGCACGAAACGGCCCGAGGGGTTGATGTGGGTGGTGACGTCCGAGACGTCCAGGCCCAGCGCCGCGAGGTCCTCGAGGACCGGAGCGACGACCACCTTGGAGATGGCCGGTGCGAGCTGGCTGGCGAGGTCGACCTCCTCGCTGTGCTGCGTGGAGACGACGACGGCCTCGACGGTGCGGGCCACCCCGTCCTCGTCGTAGCCGATCGAGACCTGGGTCTTGCCGTCGGGGCGCAGGTAGGGCAGCACGCCGTCGCGACGGGCCGCCGAGAGGTTCGCGGTGAGCCGGTGCGCCGCGTGGATCGGCAGCGGCATCAGCTCAGGGGTGTCGTGGCAGGCATACCCGAACATGAGTCCCTGGTCCCCGGCGCCGAGCCGTGCGAAGGCTTCGGCGGCGGCGTCGCCGCGGGTCTCGAAGGAGGTGTCCACACCCTGGGCGATGTCCGGTGACTGCGCACCGATGGAGACCTCGATGCCGCAGGAGTCCGCGTCGAAGCCCTTCTCGGACGAGTCGTAGCCGATCTCCCGGATGACGTCGCGCACGATCGTCGCGACGTCGCTGTAGCCGGTGGTGCGGACCTCGCCGGCCACGTGCACGAGGCCGGTGGTCACCATGGTCTCGACGGCGACGCGTGCGTCGCGGTCCTGGGACAGCAGGTCATCGAGGATCGCATCGGAGATCTGGTCGCAGATCTTGTCCGGGTGGCCTTCGGTGACCGATTCTGAGGTGAAGGTGCGCAGCTCGCTGGAGGTCATGCGGACCAGGGTACTTGCGGCAGCCGACCGGCGAGTTCGTCGAGCACCGCGTGAGCCACGACGGTCTTGCTGCCCGTCGCCTCGGCGACCTCTCCCCCGTCGCCGTCCAGGATGCGCACGGCGTTGTCGGGGGAGCCGAACACCCCTGCGGTGACGTCGTTGAAGACCAGCAGGTCAGCACCCTTGCGACGGGCCTTGGAACGGGCCAGCTCCAGGGCGGAGCTGCCGTTCCCGCCGGTCTCGGCCGCGAAGCCGACGATCGCGGGGCGCTCACCGTCGCCTCGATCCAGCACGCTGTGACGCAGGATGTCGTCGGTGCGGCGCAGGGCGATCGTGGGCACGGAGTCGCCCTCGGACTCGTCCTTCTTGATCTTCTCCCGGCTCGGCTCGGCGGCGGTGAAATCTGCCACAGCGGCCGCCATGACCAGCGCGTCCACGCCGCGGCGGTGCTCGGTGACGGCCGCGGCGAGGTCGGCGGCACTGCCGACGTCGAGCCGTCGGGCGCCGGGCGGCGTCTCCAGGTCGACGTTCGCTGCGGCCAGGAGCACGCGGGCGCCCCGTACGAGAGCGGCGTGGGCCAGGGCCCAGCCCTGCCGTCCGGACGAGTGGTTGGCGAGGAAGCGGACCGGGTCCAGATCCTCCCGGGTGCCGCCGGCGGTGATGAGCAGCTCGCGCCCGGCGAGGTCCTGGAGGATCATCCCGCGCTCGTCGCGCGGTGCCGTGATCGCGGCGCGCGCGGCCTCGAGGAGCGCAGCGGGCTCGGGCAGCCGTCCGGGTCCGGAGTCGGGGCCGGTCAGGCGGCCGACGGCAGGCTCCAGCACGATGACGCCGCGCTCTCGCAGCACGGCGACGTTCTCGACGGTGGCCGGGTGATCCCACATCTCGGTGTGCATCGCCGGGGCGACGACCACCGGTGCCCGGGTCACGAGCAGGGACGCGGTGAGCAGGTCATCGGCGCGTCCTGCTCGCATCCGCGCCAGCAGGTCGGCGGTGGCGGGAGCGATCACGACCAGGTCGGCCTCCTGGCCGAACCGGACGTGCGCGACCTGGTCGACGTCCTCGAACACCGACGTCAGGACCGTGTGCCCGCTGAGGGCCTCCCAGGTCGCAGCGCCCATGAACTGCAGCGAGGACGCGGTCGGGACGACGCGCACGTCGGCCCCTNCCGGGTGCGCGTTCTTGTAGGCGGCGATCCCTCCGCCGACGCCGACCAGGACACGGGCACCAGCGAGGGTGCTCTTCACGAGGCTCATCGCAGCTCCCGGTGGAGGGTGAGGGTCAGAAGCTGAAGCCGGAGGGCGGGACCTCGGGGGCGTCGTCGCCGAGCTTGAGCGGCGCCGGGGCGTCGGGATCGGGCTCGTTCTGGGCGGCGTACTCGGCCTCGTCGATCTCGCGGACGGTCAGCAGGCCCTCGTCGATCTCGCGCAGCGCGATCGACAGGGACTTCTCCTGGTTGTCGACGTCCACCAGCGGGCCGACGAACTCGAGCAGGCCCTCGGAGAGCTGCGAGTAGTAGGCGTTGATCTGGCGCGCGCGCTGGGAGCCGTAGAGCACCAGCGCGTACTTGGAATCGACGGTCTCCAGGAGACGGTCGATCGGGGGGTTCGTGATGCCTTCGGGCTGAGCGACTGTTCCGGCCACGGAAGTCCCTTCGTCAGTTTCGGGGTGCGACGCTTCAGGATACGCCCTCGACCCGGTCGGGGGCGAGCGCGCCTGCGCACAGGTCAGGTGAGGTCGCGCACGCCGATCAGTCCGGCGAGCTCCGCGGCGGCGCGATCCACGGTGTCGTTGATAATCGTCACGTCGAACTCGCTCTCTGCGGCCAGCTCGACCTTCGCGGTCTCCAGGCGGCGCTCGCGCTCCTGGGCGTCCTCGGTGCCGCGGCCCACGAGCCGGTCCACCAGGGTGTCCCAGTCCGGCGGGGCGAGGAACACGAAGCGCGCATCCGGCAGGGACTCGCGGACCTGTCGGGCGCCGGCGAGGTCGATCTCGAGCAGCACGGGCCGCCCTTCGGCGACCTTCTCCTCGACGGGACCGCGCGGGGTGCCGTACTTGTTGTGACCGTGGACGACTGCCCACTCGAGCATCTGCCCGGTGTCGATGAGGCGGGAGAACTCCTCCTCCTCCACGAACCGGTAGTGCACGCCGTCGACCTCACCGGGACGTGCGGCCCGGGTGGTCGCGGAGACGGACAGCCAGATCTCGGGGTACTGCGCACGGATCGCCGCGGAGACCGTGCCCTTGCCGACGGCCGTCGGTCCGGCCAGGACCGTGACGGGGGCCGGTGCCGTGACGGCACCGGCCCCTGACGGATCGGTCACTCGGAGAAGTGGGCGACGAGCTTCTCCGCCTGATGGGAGCCGAGGCCCCGGATCTTGCGGGAGGGGGAGATGCCGATCTCCTCCATGATCTGCTGAGCCTTGACCTTGCCGACGCCGGGCAGAGCCTCGAGCAGCGCGGCGACCCGGAGGCGACCGACGATCTCGTTGGACTCGGCCTCGACGAGCACCTTCTTGATCTCGGCGCCACGGTGGCCGGCGCTGTCCTTGAGCCGGGCCTTGATGACCGCGCGCTCGCGACGAGCCTCGGCGGCCTTCTTCAGGGCGTCGGCCCGCTGCTCAGGGGTGAGGGGAGGGAGAGCCACTGTTCTTACCTCATCTTCTCTTGCTGGTGACGGGCGGGATCCGGGAGGACCTCGCGTGTGGGAAGAGCGTAACCCCAATATCGTGGCCAAGGGCACTTCTGACACGCTCAGCCCCAGGTCGGATGCAGATCAGGGGCGTCCCGGACTCGTCCGGGACGCCCCTGGGACCGTCGTCCGGGACGGTGTGCGCCGCCCCGCTCAGCCGCTCACGGCCGGGCGCTGTACTCGTCCCGGAGCTGGCCGACGATATGGCTCAGACGCTCCGGATCCGGACCCTGCGACAGGATCCCCCGGGACAGCGAAATCAGGACGTGACCTGCATTTTCGCCGAACACTTCCGACATCTCGGCGGGGCCTGCGCCCTGGGCTCCGAAGCCCGGGGCGAGCAGCGGCACCGAGGGAGCCGCACGGTCGAGCCCGAGCCGACGATAGGCATCTCCGACGGTCGCACCGACGACCAGGCCGACGCTCCCCCACTCCCCCGGATCTCCGGCACCGATCCGCTCGGCGTGTCGCGCGATCTCGAGCGCCACCGGCGTGTCAGGAGCGCTCAGCGCGTGCTGGACCTGCGGTCCGTCGGGGTTCGACGTCAGCGCGAGGACGAACAGTCCCTTGCCGTGCTCGAGGGCGAGCTGCACCGCGGGGTCGAGCGATCCGGTCCCCAGGTACGGGCTCACGGTGATCGCATCAGCCTCGAGCGGCGCTCCCGGGAGGAGGTGCGCCTGGGCGTACGCCCCCATGGTCGAGCCGATGTCCCCGCGCTTGACGTCGAGGATGGTGAGCACCCCGCGCTCGCGCGCCGCGGCCAGGAGGCCCTCGAGGACCGCGACCCCGGCGGATCCGTGACGCTCGAAGAAGGCCGACTGCGGCTTGATCGCCGCGACCTGCCCCGCGACGGCGTCCAGCGCGACGCGGGAGAACTCCGCGAGCCCGGCCGGGGTGTCCGGCAGGCCCCACGCCTCCAGCAGCGAGGCGTGGGGGTCGATCCCTGCGAGGATCCGGCCGTTCTCCTGCACCGACCGGTGCAGGCGCGCGCCGAAGGGGGTCGGGGCCGTGACGTCCACGCTGTTCTCGCCCGTCATGCCGTCGCCTCGGCGACCGCGGCCGCGCGGGCCTCGACCAGGCGACGGGTGTGCTCCTGCAGGCTGCCCACCGCGAACGGCTCCTCGGGGCGTGCCTCGATCGCCTGCACGGCGGCCTGGAACTCCTGGAGCGTCGTGATCATCGGGACGTCCATGCTGGTCGCCGCCGCGCGGATGGCGTAGCCGTCAGCGCGGGCGTTCGATCCCGAGGGGGTGTTCAGCACGAGGGCGATGTCGCCGGACTCGAGGAGCTCGATGACGCTCGCCCCTTCGCCGTCCGTCTCCGAGGCCTTGCGCAGCACCGTGCAGGGGATTCCGCTGCGGCGCAGAACGCGACCGGTGCCGGCCGTGGTGAGGATGTCGAAGCCGAGCGCGGCGAGCCGGGCTGCGGGCAGCACGACGGCGCGCTTGTCCCGGTCGGCGACCGAGATGAACACGCTGCCGGACATCGGCAGCCCCTGCCCGGAGATCGCCAGCTGGGACTTCGCGAAGGCGAGCGGGAAGGTCGCGTCCAGACCCATGACCTCGCCGGTGGAGCGCATCTCCGGGCCGAGCACCGAGTCCACGGCCCGACCCTCACGGGTGCGGAAGCGCTTGAACGGGAGCACGGCCTCCTTGACCGCGATCGGGGAGTCGTCGGGGAGGTCGGCGCCATCGCCCTGGGCGGGCAGCACGCCGCGCTCTCGCAGCTCGGCGATCGACTCCCCCGCCATCAGCCGCGCCGCGGCCTGCGCGAGCGGCACGCCGGTGGCCTTGGCGACGAAAGGCACCGTGCGCGAGGCGCGCGGGTTGGCCTCGAGGACGTACAGGGTGCCCTGGGAGAGGGCGTACTGGACGTTGAGCAGGCCCCGCACTCCCACGCCCTCGGCGATCCCGAGGGTCGAGGTGCGGATGCGGTCCATCACGTCGTCGGAGAGGGTGACGGGCGGGAGGGTGCACGCGGAGTCGCCGGAGTGGATGCCGGCCTCCTCGATGTGCTCCATGATGCCGCCGAGGTAGAGGTCCGTCCCGTCGTACAGGGCGTCCACGTCGATCTCGATCGCGGTGTCCAGGAAGCGGTCGATGAGGATCGGAGCCTCGGCGCGGCCCCCGTCGGGCAGGTTCCTGCTCACGTAGTCGACCAGGCCCTCCTGGTCGTAGACGATCTCCATGCCGCGCCCGCCGAGCACATAGCTCGGGCGCACCAGCACCGGGTACCCCACGGCGGCGGCGACCTCGGTCGCATCCGTGAGGCCCCAGGCGGTGCCGTAGGGCGGCGCGGGGAGGTCGGCGTCGGCGAGCACCGCGCCGAAGTGGCCGCGGTCCTCGGCGAGGTCGATCGCCGCGGGGCTGGTGCCGATGATCGGCAGGCCGGCGTCCTGGAGGCGGTCCGCCAGCGAGAGCGGGGTCTGGCCGCCGAGCTGGACAATGACGCCCGCGACCGGTCCGGCCGCCTTCTCCGCCTCGTACACCTCGACGACGTCCTCGAAGGTGAGGGGCTCGAAGTAGAGCCGGTCCGCGATGTCGTAGTCGGTGGAGACGGTCTCGGGGTTGCAGTTGATCATGACCGTCTCGTAGCCGCCGCCGGGCAGGTCCCGGTCACCGAGCGCGAGGGCCGCGTGCACGCAGGAGTAGTCGAACTCGATGCCCTGGCCGATGCGGTTGGGGCCCGAGCCGAGGATCAGGATCGCCGGGCGCTCGCGCGGCTCGACCTCCGTCTCCTGGTCGTAGGTGGAGTAGTGGTACGGCGTGCGGGAGGCGAACTCCGCCGCGCAGGTGTCGACGGTCTTGAAGACCGGGTTGATGCCCAGTGCCTCGCGCACTCCCTTGACCACGTCGCCGCTCTGTCCGCGCAGGCGACCGATCTGGTCGTCGGACAGGCCGTGCCGCTTGGCCAGGGCCAGCAGCTCGGCGTCGAGGACCTCCGAGGTGCGGATCTCGGCCGCGAGCTCGGCGACCAGCAGCATCTGGTCGAGGAACCAGCGATCGATCCAGGTCGCCTCGACCAGGCGGTCCAGGGTCTCTGTCGGGTCCACGACCCCTTCGGCGGCGGCCCACAGGATGCGCGAGATCGTGACCAGCCGGGTGTCGGTGGGGGTGCGCACCTCCTCGAGCAGGCCGGTGATCTCCGCAGCGGTCGGCGGGGTGCCCGCATAGGTGGGCGCGGCGCCCTTGACGTCGATCGACCGCTGCGCCTTGCCGAGGGCCTCGGTGAAGTTGCGGCCCATGGCCATCGCCTCGCCGACGCTCTTCATGGTGGTGGTCAGCGTCGGGTCCGCGGCCGGGAACTTCTCGAAGGCGAAGCGCGGGACCTTGACGACCACGTAGTCCAGCGCGGGCTCGAAGCTCGCGGGCGTGGTGCCGGTGATGTCGTTGCGGATCTCGTCGAGCGAGTACCCGATGGCCAGGCGCGCCGCGATCTTCGCGATCGGGAAGCCGGTGGCCTTGGACGCCAGCGCCGAGGAGCGCGAGACGCGCGGGTTCATCTCGATGACGACGATGCGACCGGTCTCGGGGTGCGTCGCGAACTGCACGTTGCAGCCGCCGGTGTCCACCCCGACCTCGCGGATGATGGCGATGCCCAGGTCGCGCAGCTTCTGCATCTCGACGTCGGTGAGCGTGAGCGCCGGCGCCACGGTGACCGAGTCGCCGGTGTGCACGCCCACGGCGTCGACGTTCTCGATCGAGCAGACGACCACGCAGTTGTCGTTGCGGTCGCGCATCAGCTCGAGCTCGAACTCCTTCCAGCCGAGGATGGACTCCTCCAGGAGCACCTCGGTGGTCGGCGAGTAGTGCAGGCCGTCGCCGCCGATGCGGCGCAGGTCCTTCTCGTCATAGGCCATGCCGGAGCCGAGACCGCCCATGGTGAAGCTGGGACGCACCACCATCGGGTACCCGAGCTCCTCCGCGCCCGCCAGCAGGTCATCGACCGTGTGGCAGATCTTCGAGCGCGCGGATTCGCCGCCGACGCGCTCCACGACCTCCTTGAACAGCTGGCGGTCCTCGGCCTTGTTGATCGCGTCCAGGCTCGCACCGATCATCTCGACGCCGAACTCCTCGAGGGTGCCGTTCTCGGCGAGGGCGATCGCGGCGTTGAGCGCCGTCTGGCCGCCGAGGGTGGGCAGCAGCGCGTCGGGACGCTCGGCGGCGATGATCGACCGGATGATGTCGGGGTCGATCGGCTCGATGTAGGTGGCATCGGCGATGTCCGGGTCCGTCATGATCGTCGCCGGGTTCGAGTTGACGAGGATGACCCGCAGGCCCTCCTCGCGCAGCACCCGGCAGGCCTGGGTGCCGGAGTAGTCGAACTCCGCGGCCTGGCCGATGACGATCGGGCCGGAGCCGATGACGAGGACGGAGGAGATGTCGGGACGACGGGGCATCAGGACTCCTTCTGCGAGGACTGGATGTGGGAGGAGGAGCCGGCGGCGGCGCGGCGCTCGGTCACCAGGTCCACGAGGCGGTCGAAGAGGTAGGAGGCGTCGTGCGGGCCGCCGGCGGCCTCCGGGTGGTACTGGACGGAGTAGGCGGGGCGGTCGAGGCAGCGGATGCCCTCGACCACGTCGTCGTTGAGGCCGACGTGGGTGACGATGACCCGGCCGTAGCGGCCGCCGTCGTGCGGGGCCTCGTGCTCGCCCTCGAGGGGGACGTCCACGGCGAATCCGTGGTTGTGGGCCGTGATCTCGACCTTGCCGGTCTCCCGGTCCATCACGGGCTGGTTGATGCCGCGGTGTCCGAACTTCAGCTTGTAGGTGTCGAAGCCGAGCGCCCGGCCCAGGAGCTGGTTGCCGAAGCAGATGCCGAAGAACGGCAGGCCGGCGTCCAGCACCCCCCGCAGCAGCTCGACCTGGGCGGTCGCGGCGGCGGGGTCCCCGGGGCCGTTGGAGAAGAAGACGGCGTCGGGCTCGACGGCGAGCAGCTCCTCGAGGGAGGTCGTGGCCGGGAGCAGGTGCACCCGCAGCCCGCGGGAGAGCATGCTGCGGGGCGAGGCGCTCTTGATGCCGAGGTCGACGGCGGCGACGGTGCCGAGCACCTCGCCCTCGGGCTCGAGCACGACCGGCTGCGCGATGGTCACCTCCTCGACGAAGCTGGAGCCGCTCATGGTGGGCTGCTCGCGCACCTGGGCGAGGAGCTGGTCCTCGGTGCCCTGCAGCGCCTCCCCGGAGAAGATGCCCCCGCGCATCGATCCCGCGTCCCGCAGGCGGCGGGTGAGCATGCGGGTATCGATATCGCTGATGCCCACCACCTCGCTGCTGACCAGCAGGTCGTCCAGCGACTGCTCGGAACGCCAGTTCGAGGCGAGGCGGCTGGCGTCGCGCACGGCATAGCCGCGCACCCAGACCTTCCTCGACTCCATGTCCTCGGCGTTCGCGCCGGTGTTGCCGATGTGCGGAGCGGTCTGGACGACGATCTGCCCGGCGTAGGAGGGATCGGTGAGGGTCTCCTGGTAGCCGGTCATGCCGGTCGTGAAGACGACCTCGCCGAGGCGGGTGCCCTGGGCACCGTAGGAGGTGCCGCGCAGGACCGTGCCGTCCTCGAGGACGAGGAGGGCGCGGTCGCGACGGACGCGGAAGGTGGTCCGGGCGCCTGACGATGCGGGGCCAGAGGACTGGTGAGGGGCGGGGACTGTCATGAGTGCTCCTTCCGGGAGAGCAGCAGATCGTGGTCGTCGCGCCGGGCGAGGCGCAGACCGGTGTCGAGGAGCTGGTCGCCGAGGCGCCAGCGCAGGATGAGGATGCCGTCGCCGCCGACGAACTTGCCGGCCATGCCGGGTCCGGCGGTGACCTCGTCGAGGGAGTCGGCGGAGATGGTGAGGGGCTCTGTGCCCTCGCGAACGATGTGCCAGGTCCCGGCCGCGCCGATGCTGACGAGGGCTGCCGCACGCTGGCCGAGCGAGTGGGCGACCACCCTCTCGAGGGGCTGGCGAGCGAGCACAGTGCTCACGTAGACCGCGTCGAGCGGACCGACCTCGACGGCCTCCCCGAGCTCCTCGAGCGACTCTCGGAGCGGCTGAGGCAGCGACGACTGGGACGCCCCTCGTCGTCGCCAGCCCCAGGCCATGAGAACCAGGATCAGGGCGAAGAGGGCGACCAGTGCGAGGACCGGTCCGAGCTGCTCGCTCACCGCTCCACCACGAGGCCGTCGCGCACGGTGGGCCGACCCTCGAGCACGGTGAGGCGGTTCCTCCCCGGCAGCTCGATGCCCGCGAACGGGGAGTTGCGGCTGCGTGAGGCGTGCTCGGCCGGATCGGCGACGCGCACGGGCCGAGGGTCCCAGACCAGCACATGCGCCGGGGCACCGGGCTCGAGCACCTGGCCCTGTTCCTCGTCACGGCCGATCTCGGCCGGCTTCTCCGAGAGCACGCGGGCCACGTCGCGCCAGGTCAGACGACCTTCGTCGACCATGGTCAGCTGCACGAGGGAGAGCGCCGTCTCGAGCCCGGTCATGCCCATGGCGGCCTGGTCCCACTCACGGTCCTTGGCGTCGCGCGGGTGCGGGGCGTGATCGGTGGCGACGATGTCGATCGTGCCGTCGGCGAGGCCGTCGCGGACCGCCTGGACGTCCTCGGCGGTGCGCAGCGGCGGGTTCACCTTGAACACGGCGTCGAACGCGCGCACGTTCTCATCGGTCAGCAGCAGGTGGTGGGGCGTGACCTCGGCGGTCACGTCGATGCCGCGCTGCTTGGCCCAGCGCACGATGTCGACGCTGCCAGCCGTGGACAGGTGGCACACGTGCAGGCGGGAGCCGACGTGCTGGGCCAGCAGGACGTCCCGCGCGATGATCGACTCCTCGGCGACCGCGGGCCAGCCGGCGAGGCCGAGCTCCGCGGAGACGACGCCCTCGTGCATCTGGGCGCCCTCGGTCAGCCGCGGGTCCTGGGCATGCTGGGCGATGACGCCGTCGAAGGACTTCACGTACTCCAGGGCGCGTCGCATCAGCACGGGGTCGTGGACGCACTTGCCGTCGTCGCTGAACACGCGGACCTTGGCCCGGGAGTTGGCCATCGCGTCGAGCTCGGCGAGGCGCTCCCCCGCGAGTCCCACGGTCACGGCGCCGACGGGGCGCACGGAGCACCAGCCGTCGGTCTCTCCGCGGCGGGCGACCTGCTCGACGACGCCGGCGGTGTCGGCGACGGGCAGCGTGTTGGCCATGGCGTGGACCGCGGTGAAGCCGCCCCGGGCGGCGGCGCGGGTGCCGGACTCGATGGTCTCGGCCTCCTCCCCGCCGGGCTCCCGGAGATGGGTGTGCAGGTCCACGAGGCCCGGCAGCACGATGCAGCCGTCGGCCTCGACGATCTCCGCGTCGGCGGGCACCTCGAGGTCCGTGCCGATCGCCGTGATGCGGCCTGCCTCGAGCAGGACGTCCTGGACATCCTCGCCGTAGGGGCGGCCACCGCGGATCAGCAGCGGGGACGGCCCGGTGCCACCGGGGGATGCGTTCTGGTCGGTGGTCATCGGGGGCCCTCCCGGGAGTCGGTGGCGAGCAGGTGGTAGAGCACGGCCATGCGGACGAACACGCCGGAGGCGACCTGCTCGACGATGACGCTGCGCGGGGAGTCCGCGACGTCCCCGGCGATCTCGAAACCGCGGTTCATGGGGCCGGGGTGCATCACGATCGCGTGGTCGGGCAGGGAGGCCGCGCGGGCCGTGGTCAGCCCGTAGCGGCGGGAGTACTCCCCCGCCGTGGGGAAGAAGCCGCCGCCGACCATGCGCTCGCTCTGGACGCGGAGCATCATCACCGCGTCCGGTCCGGTCGCGAGGGCCTCGTCGAGGTCGTAGCGGATCTCGCAGGGCCACGCGGAGGCGCCGACGGGCACCAGGGCCGGCGGGGCGACCAGGGTGACGCGGGCCCCGAGCAGGGTCAGCAGGAGCACGTTCGAGCGCGCCACCCGCGAGTGGAGCACATCGCCGACGATGACCACGTGGAGGCCGTCGAGACCGGCGCCGGGGTCTCCGGGGCGCAGGTGGCGACGCATCGTGAAGGCGTCGAGCATCGCCTGCGTCGGATGCTCGTGGGCCCCGTCGCCGGCGTTCACGATCGGCTGGTCGATCCAGCCGGCATGGGCCAGCAGGTGCGCCGCGCCGGAGGACCCGGAGCGGACCACGACCGCGTCGGCTCCCATGGCCTGCAGTGTGAGCGCGGTGTCCTTGAGCGTCTCCCCCTTGGAGATGCTCGAGCCCTTGGCGGAGAAGTTGATGACGTCGGCGGAGAGCCGCTTGGCCGCGGCCTCGAAGCTGATCCGGGTGCGGGTGGAGTCCTCGAAGAAGAGGTTCACGACCGTGGTGCCGACCAGAGTGGGCAGCTTCCGGATCGAGCGCGACTGGGTCTCGGCCATGTGCTCGGCGGTCGCGAGCACGGCGATCGCCTCGTCACGGTCGAGGTCCGCGATGGAGATGAAGTGCCTCATGCCGTCCCCTCCGCGGTGTCTGTCCCGGGACCTGTTTCAGCGCCGGGGCGGACGATGTCGACCGCGTCGACCCCGTCCGTCTCGGTCAGCTGGACGTGCACCCGCTCGCTGCGCGAGGTGGGGAGGTTCTTGCCGACGTGATCGGCGCGGATCGGGAGCTGCCGGTGACCGCGGTCCACGAGCACGCCGAGGCGCACGGCGGCGGGCCGGCCGATCGCCCCGAGGGCGTCGAGGGCCGCACGGATGGTGCGGCCGGAGTACAGCACGTCGTCGACGAGCACCACGGTGCGACCGTCGATGCCCTCGCGCGGGATACGGGTGGGGCTCGGTGCCCGGGTGGGATTGTGCCGCAGGTCGTCGCGGTACATGGTGATGTCGAGGGACCCGGCGAGCTGGTCCAGCGGGCGGTCGTCGCCCTCGGCACGCGCGATCTGGGCGGCGAGGCGCTCGGCGAGCGGCACTCCGCGGTGCGGGATGCCGAGCAGCACGAGGTCGTCGGCGCCATGGCCGCTCTCGAGGATCTCGTGGGCGATACGCGTCAGCGCCCGACGGATCTCCTCGGCTCCGAGCACTCGCGAGTGCTCCGCCGGGGAATCGGCTGAGTCTCCCGCTGCAGATCCTGCTGCGGATCCTGAAGATGGTCGTACGTCATGCATGGGGTTCTCCCTTCCACGCCTCACGGGACGTGTCGTTAAAGGGTGCAGATGCTCGTTCTCGAGCGAGGCCGAGCATAGCCGCTCGGGCGTCGGCGGCGCGGCGGCGACCACCTGCCGGACGGCGCGGCGGCCGCACGGTCCCGGACGCGTCCGTTCCCGTGTGCCGCGCCCTGTTCACCGGCCGCGCGGACCGCCGGCCCCGGAGACATCCCCGGGGCCCGAACGGTCAGGACAGCAGGCCGCGCACCTCCGCCAGGCGCTGCAGGAGTCCGTTGACGAAGCGCGGGGAGTCATCCGTCGAGAGGACCTCCGCGATCTTCGTGTACTCGCCGATCAGCGTGCCCCGTGCGGTCTCCTCGGTGCCGTACAGCACCTCGGCGCTGCCCAGGCGCAGGATCGCGCGGTCCACCGCGGGCATGCGGTGCAGCGGCCAGTCCCGGGAATGGGTGGCCAGGTCCTCGTCGATGTCCGCGGCATGGGGCGCGTACAGCTCGACGAGCGCCCGCGCCGACTCCGGCAGGGGGCTCTGTGCCGCGCTGCGGCGCAGTCGCTGGGCGAGGACGTCGAGGACGTCCTCCCGCTTCGCATCGGCCTCGAACAGCACGTCCAGGGCGCGGATGCGATCACGGGAGCGGCGGTGGAGCCGATCGGTGCCCGCGGGCACCGTCCGTTCGAACTCGACCTCCGCGCCCTCCCGCGTGGGATGAGGGAGGCCGGTGCCCCGAGGGGCGGGGGAATCGGTCACTTCACGCGCTCGAGGTACTCGCCGCCACGGGTGTCGACCTTGACCTTGTCGCCCTGGTCCAGGAACAGCGGGACCTGGATCTCGCGACCGGTCTCCAGGCGCGCAGGCTTGGTGCCGCCGCTGGAGCGGTCGCCCTGCAGCCCGGGCTCGGTGAACTCGATGGTCAGGACCACGGAGGTCGGCAGCTCGACGAAGAGTGCATTGCCGTCGTGGAAAGCCACCACGACGTCCTGGCCCTCGATCATGAAGTCCTTGGCGTCGCCGACGATCTCCTCGGTGAGGTTCGTCTGCTCCCAGTTGCTGGTATCCATGAACACGTACATGTCCACGTCGAGGTAGGAGAACTGCATGTCGCGACGGTCGACGGTCGCGGTCTCCACCTTGAGGCCGGCGTTGAAGGTCTTGTCGACACCCTTGCCGGACATCACGTTCTTGAGCTTGGTGCGCACGAAGGCCGGGCCCTTGCCGGGTTTGACGTGCTGGAAGTCGACCACGCTCCAGAGCTGCTTGTCCAGAACGAGGACCATCCCGTTCTTCAGATCGTTCGTCGTCGCCATGAATCTCCTCGGTAGTCGTCGGGGCGGGTCAAGGATAGCGTGCCGGATCGCTGCGGTCCGGGGCGACGGACCCGCTCAGCGCTCGGACGTGAGGTCGATCATGCTCAGCAGTCGGGAGGCGAGCGGATGCGCGGCGCTCTCCTCGCGCCAGCCGCTCGTCTTCACCGCCCGCGAGACGGTCTGCTGGGTCACGCCCAGGCTCTCGGCGAGCCGGGCCTGGGTCGCCCCGGGATCCTCGCGCAGGGCGCGGACGGCCTGCCACTGACCACGGTTGCGCGAGCGCACGATCCATCCGATCAGCCCCAGCACGGCCTCGGCGTCCTGGGCGGTCTCCCGGTGCCGGCCGTCGGCCGCGCGGACGTGGATCGGGACGCTGGTCGCCGACCGCTCCCGGCGGGCCGCCTGCACCGCCTCCTGGGCCGCGACGACGGCCGGCCCCTCGATCTCCCGGACCGAACCCGGCAGCGGGCGTCGGACCGCTCCGATGCCCAGGCCGATCCGCCAGTCACCCTCTTCGCGGGCGCGCAGCACCGCGTCGAGCGCGGCGTCGGCCCGGGAGGCGAGCGCGAGCAGGTCGGGGCCGACGGTGCGCTCGGCGGGCAGGGCGAGTGTCACGCCCTCGAGTGCCTCGAGCATCGCAGGGACCGGATCGGTGCCGTCGCGCGAGGTGCGCACGGCGCCCCCGGCGAAGGAGAGGACGTACATGGACTGCCACCGCCTCGTCGCGACGCGTGCTGCGCGTCGCGGTCAGGATCACGCGGGATTCAGGGCGAATCCGCTGTCCATGACAGTACAGTCGAAAGACGGTGATATCGGAAGGGCGCGCAGACGCCGGACCGGACGGGTCCGGACTCGTCAGGCGAGCTCGATGAGCTCCTGGTACTCCTCGTTCCACAGGTCCTCGACGGCGTCGGGCATCATCAGCACCCGCTCCGGGGAGAGGGAGGCGACGGCGCCCGGGTCGTGGGAGACCAGGACCACGGCGCCCTCGAAGGCTGCGAGCGCCCCGAGGATCTCCTCGCGGCTGGCGGGGTCGAGGTTGTTCGTCGGCTCATCCAGCAGCAGCACGTTCGCGCTGGAGACGACGAGCGTGGCCAGGGCGAGGCGGGTCTTCTCCCCGCCTGAGAGCACCCCGGTGGACTTGTGGACGTCGTCGCCGGTGAAGAGGAACGAGCCCAGGATCTTGCGGGCCTCGACCTCGGCGATCTCGTGGGCCGCGGTCATCATGTTCTCCAGCACGGTGCGCTCGAGGTCGAGGGTCTCGTGCTCCTGCGCGTAGTAGCCGATGCGCAGGCCGTGACCGGGGAGCAGACCGCCGGTATCCGGAGCGTCGACCCCGGCGAGGATGCGCAGCAGAGTCGTCTTGCCGGCGCCGTTCAGGCCCAGGATGACCACCTTCGAGCCGCGGTCGATCGCGAGGTCCACCCCGGTGAAGATCTCGAGGCTGCCGTAGGACTTCGAGAGGTCTCGCGCCATCAGCGGGGTCTTGCCGCAGGGAGCAGGCTTGGGGAAGCGCAGCGACGCCACCCGGTCCTGCTGACGCTCGCTCTCGAGGCCGTCGAGCATCCGCTCGGCGCGCTTGAGCATGTTCTGCGCGGCGACGGCCTTGGTGGCCTTGGCGCGCATCTTCTCAGCCTGGATGGTGAGGGTCGACGCCTTCTTCTCGGCGTTCATACGCTCGCGCTTGCGGCGCTTCTCGTCGTCCTCGCGCTGGCGCTGATAGAGCTTCCAGCCCATGTTGTAGATATCGATCTCGGCGCGGTTGGCATCGAGGTAGAAGACCTTGTTCACGACGGACTCCACGATCTGGACGTCGTGGCTGATGATGATCAGACCGCCTCGGTAGGCCAGGAGGTACTCGCGAAGCCACACGATCGAGTCGTGGTCGAGGTGGTTCGTGGGCTCGTCCAGGATCATGGTGGAGGCCTGGGAGAAGAGGATGCGGGCCAGCTCCACACGGCGGCGCTGGCCGCCCGAGAGGGTGCCCAGGCCCTGCTCGAGGATGCGGTTGGGCAGGCCCAGGTTCGAGGCCATCCGCTTGGCCTCGGCCTCCGCGGCGTACCCTCCCACGGCATCGAGCTCTGCCGAGAGCCGCGGGTAGCGGTTCATCGCCTTCTCCCGCTTGGCCTCGGTCAGGCTCATGTCCCCCATCTCCTCCTCGGCCCGGCGCAGCCGGCGCAGGATGTCGTCGAGGCCGCGGGCGGAGAGGATGCGGGTGATCACCGATTCGTCCTCGTCACCGGCGTGGGTGTCCTGGGGGAGGTAACCCAGCTCCCCGGTGACCTCGACCGAGCCCTCTGCGGGCTGGAGAGTGCCGGAGAGGACCTTCGTGAGCGTGGTCTTCCCGGCCCCGTTGCGGCCCACCAGGCCCACCCGGTCACCATCGGTGATCTGGAAGGAGACGTCGCTCATGAGCAGCCGGGCACCGACTCGGATGGCGAGGTCGTGCACGGTGATCACAGGATCAGACTCCTTGGTGGGGTGAGAGGGGGCGGCGGGACCGCGGACGCTGGTGGCCGTCATCGGACGCAGAACGGTCCGGGGCCGGATCGAGTCTAGGTGCGCAGGCCCTCGTCGGCCTCGATTTATCGGCGCACGGTGCGGTGAACCACAGTCCGCCGCGGCCCTGCGTGATCAGGCCCTCGCCGCCGACGGGAACCCTCACAAGTCCGTCACTCCTCGGGGAGCGTCCACGGCACCATCGCGGCGAGGTCGATGACATGCTGGTCCCAGCGGCCGCAGAGGCGGCCGGACGACGATGCGAGGAGGCTTCGTGATGCGCATAGGTGTGCCCCGGGAGATCAAGAACAACGAGAACCGGGTGGGGCTGACCGCAGCAGGAGTCCATGAGCTCGCAGTCCGCGGCCACGACGTGGTGGTCGAGGCGAGCGCGGGCCTGGGAGCGCGGATCAGCGATGACGACTACCGGGCGGCAGGTGCCCGGATCCTGGCCACGGCCGACGAGGTCTGGGAGCAGGCGGAGCTGATCGTCAAGGTCAAGGAGCCGCTCCCGGACGAGTACGGGCGGATGCGGCGCGGCCAGGTGCTGCTGACCTACCTGCACCTCGCCGCCGACAGAGCCCTCACGGAGGCGCTGCTCAGCTCGGGGGTGACGGCCGTCGCCTATGAGACGGTGCAGCTGCCGGACCGGTCGCTGCCCCTGCTCTCCCCCATGAGCATGATCGCCGGGCGCCTGGCGACCCAGGTCGCGGCGTACCACCTGATGTCCCCGCTGGGCGGCTCCGGCATGCTGATGGGCGGCGTGCCCGGCACCTCCGAGGCGGATGTGCTGATCCTCGGCGGCGGCGTCGTGGGCGAACAGGCCGCGATGATGGCGCATGGGCTGCATGCGGGGGTCACCGTGATGGACCTCAACGTCTCGCGCCTCGGGCAGATCGCGACCGTGCACCACGGCGGCATCCTCACCCGCTACTCCACCACGCTCGACCTCACGGAGAAGATCCAGCAGGCCGACGTGGTGATCGGCTCGGTGCTGATCCCCGGCAAGAAGGCACCGAAGCTGGTGACCGACGAGATGGTCGCGTCGATGAAGCCGGGCTCGGTGCTCGTGGATGTCGCCATCGACCAGGGCGGATGCTTCGAGAACTCCCACCCCACCACGCACGACGACCCGACGTTCGCCGTGCACGAGGCAGTGTTCTACTGCGTCGCGAACATGCCGGGCTCCGTGCCCGTCACCGCCACCTCGGCGCTGACGAATGCCACGCTCCCCTACGTGCTGAAGATCGCCGATGCCGGCTGGCGTGACGCGCTGCGCGCCGACGGTTCGCTCGCGAAGGGCCTGCACACGCACGAGGGAGCCCTCACGCACGCCGGGACGGGTGAGGCGCACGGCCTCGACGTCGCCTCCGCGGAGCAGATCATCGGCTGACCCGCCGCTCCCCCGGGGCGGGCTCCGGGCGGGAGCGGGCGCCGTGCAGGAGGCCGCACCCTGCGGGAGCCGACCCCCTGTGCGACGACGCCGGGCTCGCCCGAGATGGACATGTCCCGGGAGGAACGATGCGACGTATCGCATCGGTCCTCCCGGGACATCTCTCTGCCCGGCGGCTGCCGCGGCTGCCCGCTCGCCCTCCGGCGGGCACGCCACCGCAGCGGCCAGGGCCCTGAGGCCGGATCAGTCGATCAGAGGTTGAAGCCGATCGCACGCAGCTGCTCGCGACCGTCCTCGGTGATCTTCTCCATGCCCCACGGGGGCATCCACACCCAGTTGATGCGGTGCGTCTCGGTGATCGGGTCCAGCACCGCGAAGGTCTGGTCCTCGAGCATCTCCGTCAGAGGGCAGGCCGCGGAGGTCAGCGTCATGTCGATGACGGCATTGCCGTCCTCGACCGTCACGCCGTAGATGAGTCCGAGGTCGACGACGTTGATCCCGAGCTCGGGGTCGATCACGTCCTTCAGGGCCTCGAGGACGTCCTCGGAGCTGACGGTCGCCGACGGGGTCTTCTGGTCGGTCATGGGGTCCTCCCGATGAGGTGCGGGTCGAGGTGTCGGCCCACGGGTGAGTTGGTGCCGGCCCGGCCCGGGATCTCTCCCGGGCCGGGCCGGCAGGAGGTCAGCTGCCGGAGCCGACGAGGTAGCGGTCGTAGCCCTCGTTCTCGAGGCGCTCGGCCAGCTCGGGGCCGCCCTGCTCCGCGATCTGGCCGTTGACGAAGACGTGGACGAAGTCCGGCTTCACATACTGCAGGATGCGGGTGTAGTGCGTGATCAGCATGATGCCGACCTCTGTCTCCTCCTTGGCGCGGTTCACGCCTTCGGAGACGATGCGCAGCGCGTCGACGTCGAGACCGGAGTCAGTCTCGTCGAGGATCGCGATGCCCGGCTTGAGCAGCTGCATCTGGAGGATCTCGTGGCGCTTCTTCTCGCCGCCGGAGAAGCCCTCGTTGACGTTGCGCTCGGCGAAGACCGGGTCCATGCGAAGGTCGGTCATCGCGCCCTTGACGTCCTTGACCCAGGTGCGCAGGGCAGGGGCCTGGCCGTCGACCGCGGTCTTCGCGGTGCGCAGGAAGTTCGACACCGTGACACCAGGGACCTCGACCGGGTACTGCATGGCGAGGAAGAGCCCGGCGCGTGCACGCTCGTCGATGCTCATCTCCAGGACGTCCTCGCCGTCGAGCGTGAGCTCGCCCTGCGTGATCTGGTACTTGGGGTGACCGGCGATCGCGTAGGCGAGGGTGGACTTGCCGGAGCCGTTGGGCCCCATGATCGCGTGGGTCTCGCCGGACTTGATGGTGAGGTCGACACCCTTGAGGATCTCCTTGGTGCCTTCAGGGGTCTCGACGGTGGCGTGGAGGTTCTTGATCTCCAGGATCGACATGGGCTGTTCTCCTTGACCAGTGGTACTGGTGGATTCGTGGGTGATGGGTACGGGCGCCGACGGACGGTGCCCGGAGTGTTCAGGTGGCGGGTGCCGCGGTCGGATCCACGAGGATCTCGCCGCTGCTCTCGTCGATGCGCACGGGGAAGACCCGCACGGGGAGGACCGCCGGAAGCTGCAGAGGACGGCCTGTGACCAGGTCGAACTGGCTGCCGTGCTTCCAGCACTCGATGGTGCATCCCTCGACGTCGCCATCGCTCAGCGCGATCTCGTCGTGCGAGCAGATGTCCTCGAGGGCGTGGACGCCGCCGTCCTCGGCGCGCACCACGGCGATCTCGACGCCGCCGGCGACGACGTCGATCGCCTCGCCGGGGGCGAGGGAGTCCAGGGTGGCGACGGGGACGAAGGCGTCCGACATCAGTTCATGCTCCGGGCGAGCTCGGACTCGATGGACGCGGTCAGGTGCTCCCGGATCTCCGGGACGTCGATCCGCTGGATCAGCTCGGCGAAGAAGCCGCGCACGACCAGGCGACGGGCCTCGAGCTCGGGGATCCCGCGGGCGCGCAGGTAGAAGAGCTGCTCGTCGTCGAAGCGACCGGTGGCGGCGGCGTGGCCAGCCCCCTCGATCTCCCCGGTCTCGATCTCCAGGTTCGGCACCGAGTCGGCGCGTGCACCCTCGGTGAGGACCAGGTTGCGGTTGAGCTCATAGGTGTTGGTGCCCTCGGCCTCCTTGCGGATCAGCACGTCGCCGACCCACACGGAGCGTGCCTTCTTCCCCTGCAGCGCGCCCTTGTAGGCCACGTTGGAGGTGCAGTTCGGAGCCGCATGGTCCACGAACAGGCGGTGCTCGAGGAACTGGTCCTCGTCGGAGAAGTACAGCCCGATGTTCTCGAGCTCGCCGCCGGGGGCCGCGAACTCACCGATCGCGTTGACGCGCACGGCGCTGCCGCCGAGCGAGACCACGATGTGCTTGATCTTCGCGTCACGACCCACGCGGGCGTGGTGCGTGGAGATGTGCAGCGCGTCGTCATCCCAGTCCTGCAGGGTGATGACGGTCATCTGCGAGTTGTCGCCGACGACCATCTCCACGTTCTGCGCGTACTGCGCGGAACCGGTGTGGTTCAGCACGAAGGTCGCCGAGGACGACTCCTTCGTCTCGAGCACGATGTGGGCGTTGCCGCGGCGGTCTGCGCCGTTGCCGTGCACCAGGACCTGGAACGGGGTCTCCAGCGCCGCATTCTTCGGCGCGACCAGGTGGAGAGCCTGCTCGGTGCGTGCGGAGGCGACCGCCGTGGGGAGGTCCTCGGGCACCAGCACGGTGCCACGGGGCGCCTCGCCCGGGGCGAGGGTGGCGACGTCGGGCGCGCCCTCGGGGACGGTGACGTCGTAGGTGAGTGCCGGATCGCCCTCGCGGTCGTCGGTCGCGGCGTCCTCGAACAGCGGCGCGAACCGGCGCAGCGGGGTGAAGCGCCACTCCTCGATGTCGCTCTTCGGGCGGGGATGGTCTCCCAGCTCGAACGAGCGCCTGCGGGCACCGCGGTTCAGCGCGGCGCGGGCCGGGGAGCTCTCCCCCGGAAGGGCGAGCGCCTCGTCCTCGAGCTCGGGCGCAGCGGCGGTGTCCGCCCCGTCGAGCGCGGTCTGGGCGGCGACGGGTGCCGCGCCGGCGGCGTGGCCGACGTTCTCATTGGCCGTGGGGTCACCCACGGTCTCGGCACCCTTGAGGTCTGCGGTGGTCATCAACCGACTGCTCCTTCCATCTGCAGCTCGATCAGGCGGTTCAGTTCGAGGGCGTACTCCATGGGGAGCTCGCGCGCGATGGGCTCGATGAACCCGCGCACGATCATGGCCATCGCCTCGGTCTCCGTCATGCCGCGGCTCATCAGGTAGAAGAGCTGCTCCTCGGAGACCTTGGAGACGGTGGCCTCGTGGCCCATCTGGACGTCGTCGACGCGCACGTCGACGTAGGGGTAGGTGTCCGTGCGCGAGATCTGGTCCACCAGCAGCGCATCGCACAGCACGGTGGATGCCGAGTGCTCGGCACCGGGCATGACCTGGACCAGGCCGCGGTACGAGGTACGACCACCGCCGCGGGAGACCGACTTGGAGACGATCGAGCTCGTGGTGTGCGGAGCCATGTGGACCATCTTGGAGCCGGTGTCCTGCTGCTGGCCCTCGCCGGCGAAGGCGATGGACAGGGTCTCGCCGCGGGCGTGCTCGCCCATCAGCCAGACGGCGGGGTACTTCATGGTGACCTTCGAGCCGATGTTGCCGTCGACCCACTCCATGGAGCCGCCCTGCTCGACCGTGGTGCGCTTGGTGACCAGGTTGTACACGTTGTTCGACCAGTTCTGGATGGTCGTGTAGCGGACCTTGGCGTCCTTCTTCACGACGATCTCGACGACGGCCGAGTGCAGCGAGTCCGACTTGTAGATCGGCGCCGTGCAGCCCTCGACGTAGTGCACCGAGGAGCCCTCGTCGGCGATGATCAGGGTGCGCTCGAACTGGCCCATGTTCTCGGTGTTGATCCGGAAGTAGGCCTGCAGCGGGATCTCCACGTGAACGCCCTTGGGGACGTACACGAAGGAGCCGCCGGACCAGACCGCCGTGTTCAGTGCGGAGAAGGTGTTGTCCCCCGAGGGGATGACGGTGCCGAAGTACTCCTTGAACAGCTCCGGGTACTCCTTGAGCGCGGAGTCGGTGTCCAGGAAGACGACGCCCTGCTCCTCCAGGTCCTCGCGGATCTGGTGGTAGACGACCTCGGACTCGTACTGGGCGGCGACACCGGCGACGAGACGCTGCTTCTCGGCCTCGGGGATGCCGAGGCGGTCGTAGGTCTCCTTGATGTCCGCGGGCAGGTCCTCCCAGGAGGTGGCCTGCTTCTCGGTGGAGCGCACGAAGTACTTGATGTGGTCGAACGCGATGCCGGACAGATCCGGGCCCCAGGTGGGCAGCGGCTTCTTGTAGAAGAGCTTGAGGGCCTTGAGGCGGCGCTCGAGCATCCACTCCGGCTCGTCCTTGCGGGCGGAGATGTCGCGCACGACCTCTTCGCTCAGGCCTCGGCGAGCGCTGGCGCCGGCTGAGTCCTCGTCGTGCCATCCGTAGGCGTACTGGCCCACGGAGTCGATGATCTCGTCCTGTGTCAGCTTTTCTGGTGCTGTCGTCATGGTGTCCTTCCCTCGGTGAGCGGAATGTGGGTCGTGCAGGCATGGGCGCCCTGCGCCAGGGTGGCGAGGCGCTGGACCGGGGCTCCGACGATGCGGGAGATGACGCGGGTCTCGGCCTCGCACAGCTCGGGATGATCTGTGGCGACGTCGAGGACCGGGCAGCGTCCGTGGCACAGCTGCGCCGTCACGAGCGTACGGGGGATGGATCCCGATCGCGTGCTCGGAGTGGGCAGCGGGACGTGCAGCGGACGCACCGTGGTGGCGTACCCACGAGATGTGAGCAGCTCAGCGAGCAGCTCGACCTTGCGGACGAGGGTCACCGTCTCCCCCGCCGCCTCGCGGCCGGCGACCACCTGGGCGAGCTTCCCCTCCCAGTCGGCGACCCGTCGGTCGGCGAGGCGGCTCACCGCCTCGTCACCTCCGAGCCGGGCGAGCTCGGCGACAGCCATCGCCGCGAGCTCGTCGTACCCGCCCGTGTAGCCCTCGTGGGCGAACTTCGTGAGCACGAAGGCCTTGCTCGGGCGGCCGCGTCCGCGGTGCGCGACCGGCATGTCGTGCTCGGCGATGACCTCGTCGGCCTCGAGGGCCGCGAGGTGGCGACGCACGGCCGCGCTCGTGAGACCGAAGCGCTCCGCCAGCTGGCGGGCGGTGATCGGTCCGTGCGCAGAGATCGCCTCGACGAGTCGGTCCCGCGTGGCATGCGGGCCGGCCGGATCCAGATCCGAGACTGTCATCGGTGCATCACCCTCTCCCATCGACCTGAATTCATTTTACAACAGATGGCTTGCCAAATACCGGTCGAGGTGGTGTGCCGCACGGCACCAAGGGTCCCCTAACCTGCGAAATCACCCCGGGACCGGCCTGTCCGCCCGCTCACTCCGCCGCACTTCCGGTCCACGTCGACCCACCCAGGTCGACCACCTCTTCCATTTGCTATCACTTTCAACTACTCTCGGATCATCCAGGACACATGCTCCTCGGGAGCGAGGAAGGAATCTTATGACCACGCAGGACAGCACCACCGACCGCGAGGACACCGCCGCGAAAGGCTCCGCAGGCCACTCCGCGGAGCACTCGACCGAGGGGTCCTACGTGCACAAGGGGAAGCCCTTCGACCGCGACATGTCCTACATCTCCGACCGGATCACGCGGGACGGCAGCGACGGCTGGGCGGTCGAGCCCGGCCGCTACCGCCTCATCGCGGCCCGCGCGTGCCCCTGGGCGAACCGGACCCTGATCTCCCGCCGCCTGCTCGGCCTCGAGGAGGCCCTCTCGGTCGGGATGCCCGGCCCCACCCATGACAAGCGCTCCTGGACCTTCGATCTCGACGAGGGCGGGGTCGACCCCGTGCTCGGCTACGAACGCCTCCAGCAGGCCTACTTCGCCCGCTTCCCCGACTACCCGCGCGGCATCACCGTCCCGGCCCTCGTCGACATCCCCTCGAAGGCCGTCGTCACCAACGACTTCCAGCGCATCACCCTGGACTTCGCGACGCAGTGGGCGGGTCTGCACCGGGAGGGCGCCCCCGACCTCTACCCCGAGGCGCAGCGCGAGGAGATCGACTCGCTCAACTCGTGGATGCTCCACCGGGTGAACAACGGGGTCTACAAGGTCGGTTTCGCCGGCAGCCAGGAGGACTACGAGAGGGAGTTCGGCGAGCTCTGGTCCGCCCTCGACGAGCTCGAGGAGCGGCTCTCCCGCAGCCGGTATCTGATGGGTCCCTCGATCACCGAGGCCGATGTGCGCCTCTTCCCCACCCTGATCCGCTTCGACGCCGTCTATCACGGTCACTTCAAGGCGAACCGGCAGACGCTCGCATCGATGCCGAATCTCTGGAACTACACCAAGGACCTGTTCCAGACCCCCGGCTTCGGCGACACCGTCGACTTCCAGCAGATCAAGGAGCACTACTACGTGGTGCACATCGACATCAACCCCACCCAGGTGGTGCCGCTGGGCCCGGACCTGGCGCCCCTGCTGGATGCGCACGACCGTGACCGCTTCCCCACGAACACCTGGGGAGATGGGGGCACCGCTCCCCTGGCCCCGCTCGCGGCCGAGGTCGTGGACCCCTCCCACACCCCGCTGCACGTCGTCGGTCGCTGAACCCAGCCGGTGCTGAGCGGTCGCCCATCTCGCACCGCTCACGCCAGCCACGCCACGCGCCCCACCACCGGTCCCGGTGGTGGGGCGCCGTGCTGTCCGGCGGGCGCGGCGCGACACCCAGGAGGTCGCGCCTACGATGGGGTCGCCATGACAGACGACATCACCGCTCCTGCGAGCACTCCCCCGGCGGCGCTGCGCATCGAGGACCTCACGCACTCCTACGGTCCGGTCCGCGCCCTCGACGGCCTCACGCTCACTGCGCTCCGCGGTCAGGTGACCGCGCTGCTGGGCCCCAACGGGGCGGGCAAGACCACCGCCGTCTCCTGCGCGACCGGGCTGCTGCGGGCGAGCGGCGGCGCCGTGGAGGTGCTCGGACGGGACCCGTGGAACGCCGGTCCCGAGCACCGGGCGCGGGTCGGCGTGATGATCCAGGACGGCGGCCTGGCCTCCGGCTCCCGGGCGATGCAGCTGCTGCGCTACGGCGCGAGCCTGCATGCGGACCCGCTCGACGTGGACCAGGTCGCCGAGCACCTCGGCATCGACGACTTCGCCGGCACCCTCGTGCGTCGCCTCTCCGGCGGTCAGCGTCAGCGCCTGGCGCTCGCGCTCGCCATCGTGGGGCGCCCCGAGCTGATCTTCCTGGACGAGCCGACGGCCGGGATGGACCCCGCCATCCGGCGGCGGGTACGCCACCTCATCCGCTCCCTCGCGGACACCGGCAGCGCCGTGGTGCTGACCACGCACATGATGGACGACGTGGTCGGCCTCGCCGATGCGGTGTGCGTCATCGCCGGCGGCCGCACGGTCGCCTCCGGCTCGGTCCAGGACGTCATCACCGCTCATCGTGAGCATGAGGGAGTCGTCTCCGTGAGGGCGGTCGCCCACGGCGTGGATCCTGCCGCCGTCCCCGCCCTGGAAGCGGACCTGGCCGCTGCGGCCGCTCGCCACGGGGCCCGCCTCGAGATCACCGGCGCCGGCGCCGCGGACCTCGAAGCGGTGCTGCTGGACCTCATGGCCCCGCAGCGTGCCGCCGAGCCGGGCCAGGACGCCCTCGCACAGGTCCAGGACGCCGCCGAGCAGGAAGGAACGTTGCGATGAGCACGACCTCGCCCGAGCAGGGAGCCGCCGCGCCCGCTCCCGCCGATCCGGCCCGTCCCACCGCCCGCCGACCGGCGCCGGCCCCCGCCCCGCGGATCCGCCGCATCCTCGCCCACACCGCCCTCGAGGCCCGCATCCTGCTCTCCAACGGCGAGCAGCTGCTCGTGGCGATCGCGCTGCCCGCCATGGTGCTGATCGGACTTCGGCTGCTGCCGATCGGCCGCCTCGAGGGGGCACAGCCCATCGAGACCGCGCTCGCCGCGACCCTGGGCACCGCGCTGATCTCGACGTCCTTCACCTCCCAGGCGATCCAGACCGGCTTCGACCGTCGCAACGGGGTGCTGCGCTGGGTGGCGACCACTCCGCTGGGGCGCGACGGCTATCTGGCGGGCAAGATCCTCGCCACGCTGCTGGTGCACGTCGTCCAGGTGCTCGTGCTGGGTCTGCTGGCGGTGATCCTGGGGTGGCGACCGAATCTCCTCGAGCTGCTCGCCGTGGTCCCGGTGTGGCTCATGGGCACCATCGCCTTCGGATCGCTCGGGCTGCTGGTCGCCGGGCTCCTGCGCACCGAAGCCGTGCTCGCCGTCTCCAACCTCGTGTTCGTGATCCTGGTCGCCGCCGGCGGCATCGCCTTCCCCACCTCGAGCTATCCGCGGCTGCTGCACGGCCTGGTCGATCTGCTGCCCTCCGGGGCGCTCGGCGAGCTCCTGCGAGCCTGCCTCGCCGGCGGCGACGTCACCGGCGGATCGATCATCGTGCTCGTGCTCTGGGCCGCCGGGGGCAGCCTCGCGGTGGCGCGATGGTTCCGCTGGACCTCGGTCTGAGAGCCGCACGACCACCGCGGGGAGCGCGCGGCGTGCCGTCGATGACGCCTCCGCGCCCCGGCATGCGGACGTTCCTCCGCCCACAGATGTGAAAGGGATCGCCGCGATCACCGGAACCCCAGGCGAAGTTCCTACACTCGGAGCCATGAACGATTCTCCGTCCGTCGCCGACGAGCAGACGGCCCCCTCCCCCCGGATAGAGCGCGTCGGGCGGATGTCGCTGTCCGGAGAACGCACCCTCGGGCTCTCAGCCACCGCCCGCGCGCGGATCGCGGCAGTCGTGTTCTGGGGGAACCTCATCTGCCAGATCGGGATCATCGTCTCCGGCGGCGTGGTGCGGCTGACCAGCAGCGGGCTGGGCTGCTCGACCTGGCCGAACTGCGAGCCCGGCCAGTTCACCCCCGAGCTCACGATGGAATCAGGGATCCATCCCTTCATCGAGTTCGGCAACCGCACGCTCACCGGGGTGCTCGGCATCTTCGCCGCGGCGCTGCTGCTGATCGCCCTGCTGTGGCTGCGGCACAAGGGTCGCGGCATGCGGTGGCTCGCCCTCACCCCGCTGGCCGGGACGGCGCTGCAGGCGATCGTCGGCATGGTGGTCGTCAAGGCGGACCTCCACCCGGGCGTCGTCAGCCCCCACTTCCTCATCTCCCCCGTCCTCGTGGCCCTGTCCACGCTGCTCCTGTACCGGCTGTACGACGGCGATGCCCCGCGCAGGCGCTCCGTCGTGCCGACCGCGATGCACTGGATGAGCTGGGCGCTGGGCGTCATCGGCTTCGCGATCCTCGTGCTCGGCACCCTGGTCACCGGCACCGGGCCGCACTCGGGCGACGACGTCCATCCCGAGCGGCTCCCCTTCGATCCCCGCACGATCTCGTGGCTGCACGCCGACGCCGTGATGCTGTTCTGCGGCCTCCTCGTCGGTCTGCTCATCGCCCTGCACCTGATCGGTGCCCAGCGCCCCGCCCGACGGGCCGCCTGGGGGCTGGTCGGCGTCACCGCGATCCAGGCCCTGATCGGCTACACGCAGTACTTCACGGGCCTGCCCGAGCTGCTCGTCGGCTTCCACATGCTCGGTGCCGGCCTGTTCGCCGCCGGCATCGCCTGGGTTGCCGTCTCCCTGTACACCTGGGACTCCCCCAGCCCTGACCTCCACGGCTCGGTGCCCGCCGAGGCCACCGCCGGAACCGACACGACCACTGCTCCTGGGAGGAGCGCACGATGATCCTGGGACGACGCCGCCGCGCCGCGGAACCCGACCTGCCCACCCTCGACCAGGCCCGCCCCGCCGGCGATTTCGTCGCCTCGGTGCTCTCGCACCTGCGGGAGGTGGTCGACGTCGGCTGGAACCTCCTGGAGGTCGACGCCGAGGCCCATCGCCTGATCCGCGAGGCCGGGGCGACGAGCTGCTACATCGACTACCACCCGGTGTTCGGGGCGTCGCCGTTCGGCTACGTCATCTGCACCTCGGTCAACGAGGGCGTGCTGCACGGCCGCCCCCACGATCGTGTGCTCGCCGACGGCGACCTGCTCTCCCTCGACTTCGCGGTCGAGGTCGAGGGATGGGTCGCCGATTCCTGCCTCTCGATCACCGTGGGCACCCCCCGCTCCGAGGACCAGCAGCTGATCCGCGACACCGAGCAGGTGATGTGGGCCGGGATCGACCAGGTGCGGGCCGGGGCCACGGTGGGCGACATCGGGCACGCGGTGATGAACCAGGCGCATTCCCTGGGGTACCTGATCAACGACCGCTTCGGCGGGCACGGCGTGGGCCGGACCATGCACGAGGCACCGTTCGTCCCGAACCACGGCACCCCCGGCGGCGGCGCCGAGCTCGTGGCCGGTCAGCTCATCACGGTCGAGCCCTTCCTGATCCCCACCACCGCCGATCTGGTCGTGGATGAGACCGACGGCTGGACGCAGCTGGCCGTCGACGGCTCGCGCGGTGCGCATGCCGAGCACACGCTGCAGGTGACCGACGGCGACCCGATCATCCTCACCGCACGGTCCGACGATCCCTCGCCGCGGAGCTCCCAGGTCTGAGGCCCTACTGCAGGATCGCGTCGATGGCCCGGGAGATCCCGGCCGCGTCCAGCCCCTGATCGGCCAGGATCGCGCCGCGCTTGGCCTGCGGGATGAACTCCTGGGCCACGCCGAGGGTCCGCACCGGGGGCGTCGGAGCGCTCACCGTGGCTCGTTCCCCGAGGGCCTGGGCGATCGCCGTCCCGATGCCTCGCGACCCGACGCCGTCCTCGAGCGTCACGACCGCCCGCGCCCGGGCGGCGAGGTCCAGCAGCGGCGGCGCGATCGGCAGCGCGCGCACAGGATCCAGCACCACGATGTTGCGTGAGCCGTCGTCAACGCGGGCGGCCTCCACGGCCCGATCGGCCAGAGCACCGATGCTGAGGACCAGGACGTCGATCGGAGCTTCGACGTCCCCGGCGAGGACGTCCCCGGCGGGAACGGCGACGAGGGCCGGGACCTCGGGCGGGCAGGCGCCCTTGGGATAGCGCACCAGCGAGGGGCCCTCGACGGCCACGGCTGAGGCGACCGCCGCATCCAGACGGGCGGCGTCGCGGGGGGCCCACACCTGCAGCCCAGGGATCTGCGCCGCCACGGAGAGATCCCAGATGCCGTGATGGCTGGGTCCGTCGTCACCGGTCACGCCAGCGCGATCCAGGGTGATCGTGACGTCCTCCCCATGGAGGGCGACATCCAGCAGCAGCTGATCGAAGGCGCGGTTCAGGAAGGTCGCATACAGGCCGACGATGGGCTTCGCCCCGCCCCGGGAGAGGCCGGAGGCCGTGTCCAGCGCGAGCTGCTCCGCGATGCCGACGTCGATCACGCGCGAGGGCATCTCGCGCTGCAGCGGAGTCAGTCCCACCGGGTCGACCATCGCCGCGCTGAGGGCGACCACCCGGTCATCGGCGCGAGCCGCGTCGAGGATCGCAGCGCCGACGCGGGCGGTCCACGTCTCCGCAGTCTCCGCGCGCACGGGAGCATCACCGGGCAGCACGACATCCGGCTCACGGGCCGGTTCCAGCTCGAACGGACCGGTCGCGTGCCAATGGTCGGTCGCATCGTCCTCGGCGCGGGCGAAGCCCGCTCCCTTGCGCGTCACCACGTGCAGCAGGACCCCGGACCGGGACGGGTCCTCAGCGGCCTCGCGGGCGAGCTCGAGGGCCTGCGCCAGGGCCACGTGGTCATGGCCGTCGACCGGGCCGAGGTAGGTCAGGCCGAGAGAGGTGAACACCTCGGCGCCCGCGGTGACGACGCCCTCGCGCAGCTCCTCCAGATGGTGGGCGAGACCGCCGACGGTCGGGGCATAGGAGCGCGTGTTGTCGTTGAGCACCACGATGGTGCGGGAACCGGTGTCGGAGGCGAGAACGTTGAGCGCTTCGAGGCCGACACCGCCGGTCAGAGCGCCGTCACCGATCACGGCGACGGAGACACCCTCCTCGCCGGCGAGGCGGTGCGCCCGGTCGATGCCGTGGGCCCAGGCGATGGAGCCCGAGGCATGGGAGTTCTCGACCACGTCGTGCGCGGATTCCCCGCGGTCTGGATAGCCGGACACTCCCCCGGCGGTGCGGAGCCCGGGGAGGTCGGCGCGCCCGGTGAGCATCTTGTGGACGTAGGCCTGGTGGCCGGTGTCGAAGACGATCGCCTCGTGCGGGGAACGGATCTCGCGATGCAGGGCGATGGTCAGCTCGACGACGCCGAGGTTCGGTCCCAGATGGCCTCCGCTGCGCGAGGTGATCTCGACCAGCCGTCGCCTCAGGGTGCGGGCGAGACCCGGCAGGGCCGTGGCCGGCAGGGCGCGCAGGTCCGCGGGGGTCGCCGGGATCTCCACGGCGCGAGGGCCGCCCATCTCCGCAGAGGGGAGCACAGAGGCTTCCTGCACGGGATGCTCTCGGGTCGTCGACACGGGCGATCCTCCATCGGCCTGGGGACGGGACTCGACCAGGGTACGTCGTTCTGACCAGTGCTGACGGGCGGCATGGTCACATCTGTGCACATCTTCACCGGGGATTCACGGGCCGGGTCGACGGTGTGCATCACGGTGCACAGCCGTCGCGCAATCGTGCATTCCGTGGCCTCCCGGGCGGCCTCGCCGGCCGACGGACGCACGGCACAGGACGGACGCTCGACACAGCACGGATCATCCCCTGTCGCCGTCGCCTCTCTCAACGCCGCTGCAGGATCACGGCCCCGTACTCCCTCGTCGTCACGAGCAGCATGTCCTCACCGAGGGCACTGATGTCGTGGACGTGGGCGTCGTCCATCGAGGTGGCCAGCTCGTCGAAGCGCTCCCCGGTTCGGGCATCGACCATGTACTCCCGATCGGTGCCCTGAAGGAAGACCTTCCCGTCGACGGCGACGGCCGAATGCAGCCAGAGCGGCTCGGGCTCCTCATCCGTCTCGTCGATCGTCCACAGCTCCTCCCCGGTGGCCGCGTCGAGGGCCGTGACCACGTGCGGTGCGGTGTGCACGAGAACGACATCGCCGAGGACCCGCAGGTACCGGTCGTCGCTGCTCCCGGAGAAGTCACCCCCGACGTCGGCGGCCGGGGCTTCCCAGAGCTGCTCCCCCTGGGCGTCGAGCATCCTCAGGGTCACGGCAGACGATCCGTGCTCCGGGTCCTTCGCGGAGGGCTCGAACTCTCCGAGCTCGGCCACCAGCACCCCCGAGGCCCCGGAGATCCCGCTGACACCGGAGACGACAGCGATCCGGTCCCCGGGGTCGCCGTACGACCACAGCGGTTCGCCGGTGTCCATGCTGAACGCCTCGATCGGCACCTGGTCGGACGGGAAGTCGGCGCCCGACCGCCCCAGGGAGAAGGCGTCGCCGGAACCGCCGACGAAGGGGGACGTGTACGTGAGGAAGAACCCTCCCTGCAGGGTCACGAGAGGCTGGGGGCGGGACCGGTCCATGCCGTCGTCGCCGGTCTCGTCGTCCAGCGCCGGCAAGGTGCGGCTGAAGCCCTGCTTGAACCCAGGCACGGTGACCTGTTGGATGGCCCGTTCGCCGACCTCCTGGTCCTCGTCGTCGCCCATCGGATTCCAGCTCTCGGTGCCGACCACCAAGGCGGCGTCGGTGCTGCCCGCGCCATAGCCGGGGAATCCTTCGAACCGCTGACACCCCTGTCTCGCACCGGTTCTCGCGTCGAGGCTGAGCAGGTCCGTCCACCGGTCCCCCTCGAAGAAGCCGCCCCGTACGATCCGGTTGGCGAGGATCAGGTGGTCACCGTGCTCGTACACCGCCGTATCGCGGCCCCCGTCCAGGTCCCAGTTCCACGCGGGGACTCCGGTGGAGGGATCGATCGCCGCGATCCGATGCAGGCCCTCTTCCCCGCGACTGTCCACCCGGATCAGCCCGCCCTGTGCGTCTGCGTCGACCTCGACGCTCCGGCCCTCCTCCGACGAGATCCGGGCATCGCCGGGGATCTCCCTCACGGGTTCGTACCCGAGCTGCCGAGCCAGTTCCTCGACGTGGGCGCGATGCTCGTCCAGGTCGAGCTCATCGTCGGGCTGGTGCGTGGCCTCGCCCCAGCTCGAGCTCAGGGAGCCGGCGTTGTGCGGGTCCCCCTGGGACAGTCCGCGGCCGCAGTCGATACCGGTGGAGTCCCATGCCCGCGCAGCCCATTCGGGACGTGCGGCACCGAGGATCAGGCCTGCCACCATGAGCGCACCTGCCGCGCCGACTGCCCACGGCGCCCAAGGCCGCCGGGGAGTTGTCGGCGCAGCCGAGTCCCCCGGCGTCTCGTCAGCAGCGCCCGTGCCATCGCTGTTCCCTGTCATCGGGCGCCATCGTAGCGTCCGGAGGGGCGTCGCTGAGGGGTCTCGCTGCCATCAGCCGATCAGCCGACCGGCTGCATCTGCCTCTCAGCGCCCTCTCGCCGACCATCCCCGTGAACAGCAGATCGCCCCACCCAGCAACGCTGAGTGGGGCGATCTTCTCGACGTCTCCGACGTCCCAGCAGGTGATCGTGCCGGCGTCGGAGCCCGTCCCTACCGGGGCGTTCTCACTTGCTGACGAGCTGGCGCAGCACGTACTGCAGGATCCCGCCGTTGCGGAAGTACTCCGCCTCACCGGGGGTGTCGATGCGCAGGACCGCGTCGAACTCCACCGTGGTGCCGTCCTCCTTCGAGGCGACGACCGAGACCGTCTTCGGGGTGGTGCCCTCGTTCAGGGCGGTCACGCCCGTCACGGAGAAGGTCTCGGTGCCGGTCAGGCCCAGCGATGCGGCGGACTCGCCGGCGGGGTACTGCAGGGGCAGCACGCCCATGCCGATGAGGTTCGAGCGGTGGATGCGCTCGTAGCTCTCGGCGATGACGACCTGGACGCCGAGGAGCTTGGTGCCCTTGGCCGCCCAGTCGCGCGAGGAGCCGGTGCCGTACTCCTTGCCGGCCAGGACGACCAGCGGGATGTCCTGCTCCGCGTAGGCCTGGGCCGCGTCGTAGATGAACTCCTGCTCGCCGGTCAGCAGGTTCTTCGTGTACCCGCCCTCGACGCCGTCGAGCAGCTCGTTCTTGATGCGGATGTTCGCGAAGGTGCCACGGATCATGATCTCGTGGTTGCCGCGCCGCGAGCCGTAGGAGTTGAAGTCCTTGCGGGCCACTCCGTGCTCCTGCAGGTAGCGACCGGCCGGGGAGTCCAGCTTGATCGCACCGGCGGGCGAGATGTGGTCGGTCGTGGTCGAGTCGCCGACCTTGACCAGCACGCGCGCACCCTCGATGTCGCTGACGGGCTCCGGGGTCAGGCCCATGCCCTCGAAGTACGGGGGCTTGCGCACATAGGTGGACTCGCCGTCCCAGGCGAAGGTGGCGCCTTCGGGGGTGTCGAGCCCCCTCCAGCGCTCGTCGCCGGTGAAGACGTCCTGGTAGTCCTCGGTGAACATCTCCTGGGAGATGGACTCGGCGATGACCTTCTCGACCTCGGTGGGGCTGGGCCACAGGTCGCGGAGGTAGACCTCGTTGCCGTCCTTGTCGGTGCCCAGGGAATCGTTCTCGAAGTCGAAGTCCATGGTGCCGGCGAGGGCGTAGGCGATGACCAGCGGCGGGGACGCCAGGTAGTTCATCTTCACGTCGGGGTTGATGCGGCCCTCGAAGTTGCGGTTGCCCGAGAGCACCGCGGTGACGGCCAGATCCTTCTCGGCGATCGCGTCCGAGACCTCCTGGTCCAGGGGGCCGGAGTTGCCGATGCAGGTGGTGCAGCCGTAGCCGACCAGGTGGAAGCCGAGCTCCTCCAGGGCGGGCCACAGGCCGGCCTTGGTGTAGTAGTTCGTGACGACCTGGGACCCCGGCGCCATGGAGGTCTTGACCCACGGCTTCGAGGTGAGCCCGCGATCGGCGGCGTTGCGGGCCAGCAGGCCGGCCGCCATCATCACCGACGGGTTCGAGGTGTTGGTGCAGGACGTGATCGAGGCGATCGACACGATGCCGTGGTCGATCGAGTAGTCCGTGCCGGCGACCTGGACCGGGTTGGAGGCCCGACCGGTGACATGCTGGTGCGTCGGAGCCTTGCCTCCGGACTCGTTGTCCGAGTCGGGGGTGGCCGGATCGGACGCGGGGAACGACCCGTCGCCGTTCGCGACCGTCGGGTGCCCGGTGGCGTAGGACGGCAGGACCTCGCGGAAGGACTCCTTGGCCTCGGTGAGCACGATGCGGTCCTGGGGACGCTTCGGGCCGGCGATCGAGGGCACCACGGTGGACAGATCCAGCTCGAGGTACTCCGAGTACACGGCCTCCGTGGAGGGGTCGTGCCACAGGCCCTGACGCTTGGCGTAGTCCTCGACCAGGGCGAGCTGCTCCTCGGAGCGGCCGGTCAGGCGCATGTAGTCGACGGTCACGTCGTCGATCGGGAATATCGCGCAGGTGGAGCCGAATTCGGGGCTCATGTTGCCGATGGTGGCGCGGTTGGCCAGCGGGACCTGGGTGACGCCCTCGCCGTAGAACTCGACGAACTTGCCGACGACTCCGTGGTCGCGGAGCATCTCGGTGATCGTCAGCACCACGTCGGTGGCGGTCGCGGCTGGCGGGATCTCGCCGGTCAGCTTGAAGCCGACCACGCGCGGGATGAGCATGGAGACGGGCTGTCCGAGCATCGCGGCCTCGGCCTCGATGCCGCCGACGCCCCAGCCGAGCACGCCCAGGCCGTTGACCATCGTGGTGTGGGAGTCGGTGCCGACGCAGGAGTCGGGGTAGGCGCGCAGGACCGGCGCCTCACCGTTCACGGAGACCTCACGGGTCATGACGGTGCGCGCCAGGTACTCGATGTTGACCTGGTGGACGATGCCGGTGCCCGGGGGGACCACCTTGAAGTCGTCGAAGGCGGTCTGGCCCCAGCGCAGGAACTGGTAGCGCTCACGGTTGCGCTCGTACTCGAGCTCCATGTTCTTCTCGAGCGCGTCGAGCCGCCCGGCGACGTCGATCATGACGGAGTGATCGATGACCATCTCGGCGGGGGCGAGGGGGTTGATCTTCTCGGGGTCGCCGCCCAGATCGCGCATGGCCTCGCGCATGGTGGCGAGGTCGACCACGCAGGGGACACCGGTGAAGTCCTGCATGATCACGCGGCCCGGGGTGAACTGGATCTCGGTCGACGGATCCGCGGCAGGATCCCAGCTCGCCAGCGCCCGCACGTGGTCGGCGGTGATGTTGGCACCGTCCTCGGTGCGCAGCAGGTTCTCGAGCAGGATCTTGAGGCTGTACGGAAGCTTGTCGGCGCCCTCGACGGCGTCGAGCGCGAAGATCTCGTAGTCGGTCCCACCGACAGTGAGATCCTGCTTCGCAGAGAATGAGTTGGCGGTGCTCATGGGGTGAACTCCTTGGGTTGGGGCGACCCCTCCATCGTAGGCTCGTCCGCCGCTGCGGACAGCCCGACGCGGCGACCGTCGCGAGGACGGGCGGGGTGCGGGGTGATCAGAGGTCTCCGGGGGACGTCTTCCCGGGGTCGCCCGGGAGGTATCTTGAAGTCAAGATAAGTCTACCACGGCGCGATGTCCCTCCCGGACGACCCGCCCACCGCGATCGGTCGTCCCTCAGGCGCGCTCGAGCACCGTCACGGACTCGACGTGGTGCGTATGCGGGAACAGATCGAAGGCCCGCAGGTCCACGATCTTCCAGCCGGCCTTCTCCGCGAGGGCCAGGTCGCGCGCGAGGGTCGAGGGCTCGCAGGACACGTAGACGATGCGCTGGCGCACGCTCTTGGCGAGCAGTCCGATGAGCTCCGCGCCGGCGCCGCTGCGCGGCGGATCGAGCACGACGACGTCGACGCCGCCGCGCCGGGCGCGCACCCAGTCGACGACGTCGGCCGTGGCGGTGGAGACCTGCGGCAGGTCCTCGAGGTTCTCGGCGGCGAGCTGCGAGGCTCGCCGGTTGCCCTCGACGGTGATCACGGTGCCCTCGTGCCCGACCTGCTGGGCCGCGGTGGCCGCGAAGAGGCCGACCCCGCCGTAGAGGTCCCAGGCGCTGCCGCCGTGCGGCGCCTTCAACGTGCGCTCGACGACCTCGCTGAGCAGCTCGGCGGCGCGACGGTGCCCCTGCCAGAACCCGGTGGCGCTGACGCTGAACAGGCGCTCGCCGACGCGCTCGTGCACCAGGCCGTCACCGCGCAGGGGGACCAGGCCGCGACCGGTGCGCACGGAGACGTCCGCGTCCCCCCAGGACTCGGGGATGACGACGGAGGCCGGATCCAGATCACGACCGATCAGCACCACCGAGGCGGGGCCGGCGGAGGGTGCGACGGCGTCGATCGCCTCGGTCCCCTCGGGGGCCGTCCACTCCCCCAGCCGCAGGTCCCGGATCTCGGGGGACGCCAGAGGGTTCTCCCCGGCATCGCGGACGTCGTGGGAGCGCCATCCGCGCATCCCCACCCGGCCCTCGTCGTCCACGGCGAAGCGCACCCGCGTGCGTGATCCGAGGCCGTCGAGGTCGTGGGGCGCGGGCTCGACCTGCACCTGCTCGATCGGATAGCTGGTCACACCGGCGCGCCGCAGCAGCTCCTGCATGACCTCGCTGGCGATGCGACGCTGGGCGGGCAGCGCGATGTGCGCCCATTCGGCGCCGCCGACGCCGTCCACCGAGGATTCCTCCCAGATGGTCGGGACGCGGTCCACGCCGGCCTCGAGCACGTCGATGGCCTCGGCGCGCCAGAAGCGGGCGTCGGCCTGCTTCTCGGGGTCGTCCAGGAGGCGGGCCGTGACGGTCTCCCCCGGGGCCGTCCCGCGCACGAACACCACGCGACCTTCGTGACGCGCCACGAAGGTGCCGCCCGCGGCAGGTGGCCCGATGGTCAGGGTGAGGAGCCGTCCGCCTGCAGTGGGGGTGCTCGACATCGGCTCGGCCTCCATGCTCATCGTCCGCTCCCTCTCCGTCCACGGGGCGGTCACGCCCTCGCGGACCACCGCTGCCCGGTCTCGTGATGTTCTCCGGCCGCGACCTGTGCCGGGCGGAGTCTCGTCGAGTCCAGTGTCCCACCAGGCGGACCGATCCGGGAACACCGGCGCTCCGGAGCGCGGTCAGAGCTGCTCGCGACGTCCCAGCAGAGCGCGATGCATGAGCCACACCAGGTAGGCGATCACTGCGAAGGCCGGCAGGCCCATCGCGAGCTTCGCCACTCCGAGTGCGGCGACGTGCCCGGTCAGCAGGAGCGGGACCTGCACGGCCAGCTTCGCCGCGTACAGCCCCGCGAACAGCAGCGTGGCCCTGGTGTAGACGCGGCGGGCGTCCGGATCCTTCGCCCAGTCCTCGACCCGGGGGTCCAGGACCCCGACCAGCAGCCCGATCAGCGGCCTGCGTGCCAGCACGGAGACGAGGAGCACGAGCAGGGAGACTGCGTTGATCGCGATGCCGGGCGCATAGAAATCGGTGCCGTCGCCGGAGCGGATCGCCATCACCGCGCCGAGGGCGACCCCGATCAGCCCTCCGAGCACGGTCGCCGGGCTCTGACGCTGCACGAGGCGGACGATCAGGAGCACCGCGACCACGGCCACGGCGGTCACGGAGGCCGCGACCACCGACCGGCTCGCGACGAACACGACGATGAAGAGCAGCGTGGGCAGCACCGACTCGGCGATGCCGCGAGGTCCGCCGATCGCTCCCGCGACGGAGAACTCCTCCTGCTGCAGGACCCCGCCGAGCCCCGTGCGCGGAGTCGCCGATGGGTCCGTCTCCGAGCCGACGCTGTGCCGGCCCGTCGCACCGGGGCGCGGCTGCTCGGACCCGGCAGGCGCGGGGACGTCGGGGCTCTCGGGACCCTCGGGGATCCCGTTCATCCGATCTGGGTGATCTCGGGGCCGCGGGCCAGAGGGTCCAGCGGGCTGGCACCGATCTGGTTGAGACCGGGGCGCTGACCGGGAAGGTTGAGCGGGATCAGCTCCTGCGGGGCCATCGCCTCGCCACCGCGCACCACCACCAGCCGGGAGATGACGGTCTCGATGGCACGGGCCTGCTCCGTGTCGCTCAGGGCCTTGCCGGTGAGGATGGCCCGGAGGAACCAGCGACGGCCGTCGATCCCGATGAAGCGGGCGGGGCGATATCCCGTGCGCCCGTCGGCACGCTTCACCGGCAGCCGGGTGATCAGCTCCGTCCCGAACGCTCCGGGACGGGTCTCGGCCGTGCCGCCCTGCTTGACGACGGAGTCCCGGAGCGAGGTCCGGACGTCATCCCACAGGCCACGGGACTTCGGGGCGGCGAAGGCCTGCACCTGGACCGAGGAGCCGCCGATCACGAGGTTCGCGCCGGTGACGGCGCTGGTGCGCTGGTCGACCTCCATCCGCAGCTCCATGCCGTCGATCGTCGGCACCTGGAGCCCGCCGAGATCGATGCGGTCCTCCTCGGGCGCGTCGCTCTCGTCGTACGGGCCGTCGGCGAGGTGAGCGCCCCGCTCGACGGGCTCGTCGGCGGCCTTCTCGTCAGCGGTCGCGTCGGCGTCCGACGCGCTCGCGTCCTGGTCGCCGGAGGCCGACGCGGTCTCGGCCCCGGCTCCGGTCCTCACGCCCTCCACCTCGTCCTCGGCGGTAGGTGCCTCGGCGGTGGGTGCCTCGGCGGCCGCGGTCTCGTCGGCCGCGGTCCCCTCGGCTGCTGCGCTCGTCTCGAGGTCGTCACCATCGTCAACAGTGTCAGCTCCGTCAACGGTGCCAACTCCGTCAACGGTGTCGACATCGTCGGCGGTCGCGGCCTCCTGGCGCTTCTTGCGGGAGAACAGTCCCATGGCTCAACCCTCCTGGTTCTCATCGGTGGCGGTCGCTGTCGGTGCCTGCCCGAATCCGCCGCTGGACCCGAAGCCCGAGGTGGACCGGTCGGTGGCGTCGAGGTCGTCGACCTGCTGCAGCACGGGGGTCAGCACGGGGACCACCACCAGCTGGGCGATCCGGTCACCGGCACGGAGCGTGAAGCTCTCCGCCGGATCGGTGTTGTGCAGGGAGACCTTGATCGGCCCGCGGTACCCGGCGTCCACCACCCCGGGGCCGTTCAGCACGGTGATCCCGTGCTTGGCGGCCAGGCCGGACCGTGGGCAGACGAGGCCGACGGTCCCGCCCGGCAGGGCGACGGACGTCCCCGTGTCGACGAGGGCGCGCCCCCCGGCGGGGATCTCGAGATCGACGGCGCTGGTCAGGTCCAGGCCCGCATCGTCGGCGTGGGCTCGACGCGGCATCGCCGTCCCCGCAGCGAGCGTGATCCGCAGCGGGGGCGCGTCGGTGGCAGCGGCACGGGTGGCCGCGTTCGTGGTGTCAGACTCTTCAGGCATGCGCACAGGGTATGCCGTCCAGCCCGAGAGCTCCCAGGACGCGCGTGAGAACATCGGAGCATGACCGCAGCACCCGATCCCGTCCCCGGGACGCCGGCGAACGACGCCGCCTCCTCGTCCCCGCACCCTGCGTCCCCCACCGCGCCGTCGTACCGCGAGAGGCTGCTGCCCAGCCCCGGCGCCTGGATCGTGGTGGTCGCGCTCGGCTCGATCGTCGGCCTGGTCATCGTGCCGCTGAACAGCACGCTCGCGCTCATCGTCGCGATCGTGAGCATTGCGATCGCGATCGTGCTCGCCGTCCAGTACTCGCCCGTCGTGGCGGTCCGTGACGGGACGTTCTTCCTGGGCAGAGCCCAGATCGACGTCGGCCAGCTCGGAGAGCCGGCCGTTCTCGAGGGCGAGGAGTGGAAACTGCTGATCGGTCAGGACTTCGAGCCCCTCGCGTACCACTGCGTTCGCGGCTGGGTCCATGCCGGGATCCGTGTCGACGTCCTCGACGAGGAGGACCCGACCTCTGCCTGGGTCGTCTCCTCGCGGCGCCCGCAGGATCTCGTCCTCGCGCTGCGCACCGCTCAGCAGCAGGCCTGACCCCCGCTCCGCCCTGACCCCCGCTCCGCGGTGATCCGGAACACCTCCGGACACAGCACCCGGGATGACGAACGGCGCCGCACCCCAGGGGTGCGGCGCCGTCGTGCACGGAGGCTCCGGTCGCTCAGGCGGCCGCGCACTCCTTGCAGATGATGAGGGTCCCCTCGACATGGTCGATCTGGCTGCGGTGCTTCACGAGGAAGCAGCTCGCGCAGGTGAACTCGTCGGCCTGGCGGGGAAGGACCCGCACCGAGAGCTCCTCCCCGGAGAGGTCGGCACCGGGGAGCTCGTACGAGTCCGCCGCCTCCGCCTCGTCCTCGTCGACCGCGGGGGCCGCCGACTCGTTGCGGCGACCTTTCAGCTCCTCGATCGAATCGTCGTTCGACTCATCGTCGTTCTTGCGCGGTGCATCGTAATCTGTGGCCATCTACGGTCCGTTCTCGTGGTTCGCGGTGGTCGTCCGACCTGGGAAGGCATGCGGTCATCCAGAGCATCGCGATCGCCCTTGCCCCCTCTGGGCCGGTCCGGATCGAAACGCTGAATGCGGCGGCATTATTGCAGAGAGGTCTGTGCTCGGCAACCGACGTCACATTCCATGGGCGACCGGAGGGCAACACGCGCCGCTTCCGGGCCCGGACACCGCCGGGGAGCACTGCTAAGCGATATGGTCGCTGCCTAGACTTCTGCACGCCACCGACCAGGCTGCGACCGAGAGGACGACGATGCGAGAGATCGAACTCGACGGGATCCATGACGATGGGGAGCATGTGATCCTGGTCGACTCCGATGGCGAGCGGTACACGCTGCGGATCGACAAGGCGCTGCGCGCCGCGGTGCGCACCGACCGCCCTGCCCTGGGCATGATCCAGGCCGCGGACACGGCACCGCTGCGCCCTCGCGAGATCCAGACGATGCTCCGCTCCGGACGCAGTGCCGAGGACATCTCGGAGGCCGCCGACATCCCGGTGGACCATGTCCGCCGCTATGAGGGCCCTGTGCTCGCCGAGCGGGAGTGGACCGCTCAGCGCGCCCGCACCTTCCCCGTCGGCCGCGGCGGCCCGAGCCTCGACGACGTCGTCGCCGAGCGGCTCGCCGCCCGCGAGGCGACCGAGGAGACCGCCTGGGACGCCTGGCGCCGAGCCGACGGCACCTGGACGCTCGAGCTGACCTTCTCCGCCGCGGGGCGCACCCGTCAGGCGCACTGGGTCGCCGAGCTCGACAACCGCTCGGTCGCCCCGGTCGATGACGAGGCACGCTGGATCAGCGACGAGGACGCCCCGCCCGAGCCGACGCGCGGCCGCGCCCGCCTGCAGGCCGTGAAGAGCTCCGTCTACGATCTCGAGGCCGACGGCTCCTTCGACGAGAAGGCCTCCGGACCCCGTCGTGGGCGAGCCCCTCGGGCCGCCCAGCGTTCGTCGACGGACGACACGCCGCCCGCCCTCGACGACAGCGAGCTCGACGCGCTCAATGCTCGGCGTGGCCTGCGCTCGGTCCCCCAGCCCGTGGACGACTCCACCTCGGTGTGGACCAGCCTCGATGAGGACGTCCTGGACGGTGCCCGGACCGACGACGCCGCACCCGGCGAGGCCGACGACAGTGCCAGGACCGGAGGGACGGACGCAGCGGACGACTCCGCGGAGTTCGCCGGGACTGAGCCCGTCGGGAATGAGGCTGACGAGCCTGAGCCTGACCGGACTGAGCCCGCCGGGGCCACGGATGCGACGTTCGTGGAGGTCGCGGATTCCGACCGGGATGCGTTCCTGGAGCACGCCACGAGCGAGCCGGACCTCTCGGCCGACGTGGCCGACGCCGACGTCACGGACCGGACCTCGGACGCCGCAGCAGATGGCCTCGAGGACGCAGACGGCTTCGAGGACCAGGACGACGCCGACGACATCGACCGCACCGACGCCGACGCGGCGGGCGCTCGCACCTCGAACGCGCGGATCGGCTCCGGAGCCGGCGGCACGGTCCTCGATGAGCGGCACTTCCAGGACACCGTGGATCTGACGCCCCTGCCTGGCTTCAGCGCGACCTCCGCGCCCTCACCGGCGGATCCTGCCGAACCGACCGACGACCCCAAGCCCGCCAAGCCCGCCAAGGGCTCCAAGGCCAAGAGCAAGCGGGCCTCGATGCCCAGCTGGGACGAGATCGTCTTCGGGTCGAAGCACGACTGATCCGGCCTCACGACCGGACCTGATCATCACATCTCCGGCCGGTGCGGATGCCCGCGCCGGCCGGAGACGTTCTCAGACCGTCGTGCGCAGGAGCGGGACGAAGCTCTCGGCCTTCGTGAGCGATCCGTGCACACCGATCATCGCGCGGGCGGACGCCGGACGCCGTGAGAAGTCGTCCACGCTCCACCGGTCCCGGGCGAGCACGAGCACGTCGGGCAGGCGCCCGTCGACCCTCGCCGACACCTCGGTCCCCACCGGGGCGAGCAGACCCGAGGCGAGCACCTGGGCCCGGTCCAGGACCAGGGCGCGCCCTCCCAGCAGATCACGGAGCCCGCTCGCGAGCTCCTCGGCGGCACCATCGCCGTCGACGGCCCGCAGCGCGAGCGCACGGGACTCCCCCGCCACCGACACGGCCAGTCGCTGCAGCGTCGGATGGTCGGCGAGATCCACCGTCGTGCTCGGCGAGGTGTCGACCATGCCGTGATCCGCCGTGACATGGAGCCGCGTCCCGCGCGGCAACCGGCGCAGCAGCGATCCGAGGAGCGCGTCGACCTCGGCGAGGGCCGTGCGCCACTGGTCGCTGTCCACACCGTGGTGGTGCCCGGCGTGATCGACGTCGTCGACGTGCAGATGGACCAGACCGTCCGGGCCGGCGCGATGGAGCGCGGTGCGCACCGCCTCGACCCGGTCGCCGCGGCCATGGCCCAGGAACTCCCAGCCGCGGTACGCGACGCCGCTGAGGTGGGACCCGGCATGCTTGGACGGTGCCACCTGGACCGCGCGCCGAGTTCCCTGCTCGACCAGCGTGGGCTCGGGCATCCACCGGCGGGGATCGACGGATCGGTCGCCGGAGATCTGGTTCAGGGGCTGCCCGGAGCCCGGGTCGTGGGTGAGATATCCCAGCACCCCGTGGACGAGCGGGGGCAGACCGGTGTGCAGCGAGACCATCGCCGAGGAGGTCGTCGCCGGGGACACCGTGCGGATGCGCGAGATCTGTCCGTCCAGCCGCCGCAGGGTCGGTGTGAGGGCGCGGTGCGCGGAGAGCAGCCGGGAGCCCGCTCCGTCGAGCAGGACCACCACGTCGCGTCCCGGCTCGGGGGTGGAGACCAGCGGTGCCAGGACGTCCAGGAGCCCTGGTCGCGCACCCTCGGCGAACGGGGCGGGCAGGAAGTCGTCGGGCCAGTCCACCCGATCTGCAGGGACGGATCCGGGGACGGCCCGATCGGTGGGCGCGCGGTGCTCCGGCTCGGCCATGGGGGTCCTCTCAGGTGTCCAGGGCGTCGACCGCGTCGACCAGTTCGTCATGGAAGCGCAGCGCGGCCTCGACCGCGTCGTCGCCATCGGCCAGGGCGCTGACGCGCAGGGCGAGGTCCGACGGCGCCAAGGTGCCCGTGTAGCCGTGGTCGGCCTGGCAGTTGGGGTCTTCGCAGACGGCGCGCTCGAGATCCACGCGGTGGCTGCCGCTCCAGGTGATGCCGAGCGTGATCTCGGCCTCGCGGCCGGGGGTCTGCTGGCCGTCGGTGTCGAAGACCTGGGAGAGGCCGGTGGAGGCGATCCGCTGCAGCCGGACCCGCTCCGTGGTCGAGACGACCTGGCTCGGGTTCAGGGCGTCGGCGGGGTCGTCGTCGAGGTGCGTGACCAGCAGATGGGTGGCCGTCAGGACGAGGACCGTGAGGTGCCGGCGCACTTCGGGACCGTCGAAGGTGGTCTCCGGCCGTACGAGGTGGGCCAGGGGCCGCGCGCCGTGCAGGGAACGCTGCAGGCTCTGGGCGGCCGTCTGCGGGAAGTATCCGGCGGTCTCGAGCTCTGTGAGGAGATCAGCGGGAAGAGCTGTGGTCATCGGACCAGTGTCCCACGCCCTCGGGCTCAGGAGCCCGCCGGTCCCGACAGCGCTCGACGGGAGCTGTCGGTCCGGTTGGGAGCCGGGCTCAGCCGCACGGTGGCCCCCACGACGCTGACGCCCTCCTGTCCCACCAGCACCGGATACAGCTCGAGCATCGCCAGCTCCGGGAGGTCCTCGGCGAGTAGTCCGATCCGCACCACGAGGTCGGCGAGCGCCTCACGGTCGGCAGGTGGGAGCCCCTTGGCCCCCTGGAGCTTCACCGCGCTCGCCGGGGTGTCGATGAGGCCGCGTGCCCCCTCCTCGCTGAACGGCGGGATGGCGTAGGCGATGTCGTCGAGCAGGTCGGTGGCGTCACCGGCGACGGAGAGGGAGACGACGGGTCCGAGCGACGGGTCCTCGACGCTCCGCACCACCATCGGGACGCCCGGTGGGGCCATCGCCTGCACCTCGAGCGGGGCGCTGGAGAAGGACAGGTCGCGACGCATCGCCGCGACCGCATGGCGCAGCTGGATCTCATCGGGGATGGCCAGGCGCACTCCCCCGAGATCCGCCCGGTGGCGCAGCACCTCGTCGGTGCTCTTCAGGGCGACGGGATAGCCGAGGCCGTGCGCCTTCTCCACGGCGTCGTCGGCGTCGAGCACCGGATGGGAGTCCAGCACCCCGATCCCGTAGGCCGACAGCAGATCCCTCACCTCGCCGGCGGTGAGATCTCGGGTCGAGGGCCCGGTGGCGGCGAGGGCCCGGTCCACGAACTCCCGGGCGACGACACGGTCGACGTCCTCGCGATGCGCGGGTTCGTCGTCGTCGACCGCCGGGCGCAGAGCGGCCGCGAGCATCCCGGACCCGGCACGGACCGCCCCATAGGGCGTGGCATGGACGGGCGGCAGGTCCTGGTCGCGACGGACCGACTGCTGCACCTGGGCGTACCGGTCGGCATCGGTGATCAGGCAGACCAGCAGCACCACCTCGGAGTGGCGGGCCACGGTCGCCATCGCCCGGATCACCTCGAGGGCGTCCCCGCTGAGCGGGTCGAGGATGCCGGCGATGACCAGGTCCACCTCTCCGAGCGCGGCCATCGAGGTGAACGCGCGCTGGATCAGTCGGGGGTCCGGGGACAGCGGGACGCTGCGATTGTCGGCGACCACCTCGAGACCCGCCTGGTCGGTCGCCCCGCGCAGGGCGGCGCCGAGTGCGGCGGTGTTCGAGAGCAGCCCGACGCGCTGGCCCGGCGGGAGCCCCTGGCGCCCGATGGCGTCGGTGATGTCCAGGAGATGGTCCACCCCGGAGGCCTGCACGACACCGGAGGATCCGAGCACCTGGTCCAGGGCACGGCGCGGCAGCGTCGAGCGGCGCACGTCGTGACCCGGGGGCGTCGTGGAGTCGACGCCCGGCGGACGCAGCACGATCAGCGGCACCTTCCGGGTGAGGCGCCGGGCGAGCCGGGTGAACTTGCGCGGGTTGCCCATCGATTCCAGGGCGAGCGCGATCACCCGGACGTTCTCGTCGTCCTCCCAGTGCTGGAGGGTGTCGTTGAGGGAGACGTCCGCCCGGTTGCCGACGCCGACGAACTCGTGGAGGCCGATCCCGCGGGTGTCCGTCCCCGCCAGCAGCAGCGCGGACAGCGCGCTGGACTGGCCGGCGAGCGCCACGGGGCCGGGGCGCGGCATCTTCGGGGCGAGGGAGAGGCTGATCGCGTCCTCGCCCGTGCGGAGGAAGCCGAGCGACCCCGGGCCCAGCAGGCGCATGCCATGGAGTCGGGAGCGCGCCACGAGCCGCCGCTGCAGCTGACGTCCCTGCTCGCTGTCGGTGAACCCCTCGGTGGGGATCACGACGCTGCGCACCCCGATCTCCGCGCACTGCTCGATGGCGTCGAGACAGGCTTCCGGCCGCAGGGCGATCACCGCGAGGTCGACGGTTCCCGGGATGTCCTGGACCCGAGCACGGGTGCGGTGGCCGCGCAGCTCGAACGCCTCCCGGGAGACGACGTGGACGGCGCCGCCGTACCCGGAGGTCTCGAGCGCCGTGAGGAACCGGCCCCCGGCGGAGTCGGCGCGCGAGGACACCCCGATCAGCACGACGGACTCCGGTGTCAGGAGGCGCTCCATGGCCCGGGCCTCCGCGCGGTGCTCGCGTTCCGCCATCACCGCGAGGGAGCGCTTCGTGGGGTCGATGCGGAAGGAGACCAGCACGACGCCGTCGTCCATCGTGCGCTCCACGTCGAAGCCGGCCTCGGTGAACACGTTGATCATCTTCGCGTTCTGCGGGAGCACCTCGGCGGTGAAGAAGCTGATCCCCCGTTCGCGGGCCGCGGCCGCCAGATGCTCGAGCAGCACGGAGGCGAGCCCGGCCCCCTGGCGCGCGTCGGACACGTTGAACGCGACCTCTGCCGCTCGCGGTTCGATGCGGTCGTACCGTGCGACGGCGATGATCTCGTCGCCCACCAGCACGATGAAGGCCACCCGGTCGTGGTGGTCGACGTGCGTGAACCGGGACAGGTCGCGGGGCGAGAGCTGCGGCATCGCCGCGAAGAAGCGGAGATAGCGGGAATGCTCGGACTGCCGCTGATGGAAGTCCTGGAGGGCGTCCGCGTCCGTGGGACGGATCGGCCGCAGATGCGCCGCGGACCCGTCGCGCAGCGCGATGTCGGCCTCCCAGTGCGCCGGGTACTCCGGCGCGGGGTCCGCCGGGGCGTCGGCGGCGCGACGTCGCAGGGAACGCAGGGGTTCACGCCTGGGCACACGACTGTCGGACATGCTCGGATCCTATCGCCGACGACTGTGGAATAGACGGGATTCACGTCCCGTCCGGGCCCTGGTTCCCGGGATCATGGCCGGTCATGCGCCATGATGTCCCTCATGGCCCGATCACGAAGCACCCAGCCGCCCGCCGGGGATGACGAGGTCGACGAGACGATCGTCGACATCGACGTCACCAGTGAGATGGAGACGTCATTCCTCGAATACGCGTACTCCGTGATCTATTCCCGGGCCCTCCCGGACGCGCGCGACGGGCTCAAGCCCGTCCAGCGCCGGATCCTCTACATGATGGCCGAGATGGGACTGCGGCCCGAGCGCGGGCACGTCAAGAGTCAGCGCGTCGTCGGCGAGGTGATGGGCAAGCTCCACCCCCACGGCGACACCGCGATCTACGACGCCCTGGTGCGCATGGCCCAGAGCTTCAACATGCGCATGCCCCTGGTGGACGGGCACGGCAACTTCGGCTCCCTGGACAACGGGCCGGCGGCCGCCCGGTACACCGAGGCCCGCCTCGCCAAGGCTGCTCTGCTGATGACGGACTCGCTGGACGAGGACGTCTCGGACATGATCCCGAACTACGACAACCAGCTCACCCAGCCCGATGTGCTGCCGGCGCAGTACCCGAACCTCCTCGTCAACGGGGCCTCGGGCATCGCCGTCGGCATGGCCACGAACATGGCCCCGCACAACCTGATCGAGACGATCGCCGCCGCACGTCACCTGATCGACCATCCCGAGGCTGATCTCGACGCGCTCATGCGCTTCGTCCCCGGTCCGGACCTGCCCACCGGCGGCCGGATCGTCGGACTCGACGGCATCCGCGACGCCTACCGCACCGGGCGCGGCTCGTTCAAGATGCGGGCCACGACGCGCATCGAGAACATCACCTCCCGCCGCAAGGGCATCGTGATCACCGAGCTGCCCTACCAGGTGGGCCCGGAGAAGGTCGCGGAGAAGCTCCGTGACGCCGTCCAGGCCAAGCGGGTCCAGGGGATCACCGACTACCAGGACCTGACCGACCGCCACCACGGCCTGCGCCTCGTGCTCACCGTGAAGTCGGGTTACGACCCCGAGGCCGTGCTCTCGCAGCTGTACAGGTACACGCCGCTGGAGGAGTCCTTCGGCATCAACAACGTGGCCCTGGTCGACGGCCAGCCGCGCACCCTGGGCCTGAAGCAGATGCTCGAGGTCTTCGTCGACCACCGGCTGCGGGTGGTGCGCCGGCGCACCGAGCACCGGCTCGCCAAGCGCAGGGCGCGCCTGCACCTGGTCGAGGGCATGCTGCTGGCGATCGTCGACATCGACGAGGTCATCCAGATCATCCGCAGCAGCGATGACGCGGAGTCCGCGCGCACGCGTCTGATGGGGGTCTTCGATCTCTCCGAGCTGCAGGCCGAGTACATCCTCGAGCTGCGCCTGCGCCGGCTGACGAAGTTCTCGCAGATCGACCTCGAGGCCGAGCGCGACGACCTCCGTCGGGAGATCGAGGCGCTCGAGGAGATCCTCGGCTCGGACGCGGTGCTGCGCGAGCTGGTCTCGACGGAGCTCGCCGCGGTCGCCGCCGAGCACGGGGACTCCCGGCGCACCGTCCTGCTGGAGGCCGCCGACCAGCCCGCCGTGACCGCCTCCGGGTCCCTCGAGGTCGCCGACGAGCCCTGCCGGGTGCTGCTGACCGGCACGTCCCTGGTGGCGCGCATCGCCGGCGAGGACGTGGTGCTGCGGGAGGGCCAGCGCGCCTCCCATGACGTCATCGTCTCCGACGTGCTCACCTCGACCCGATCCACCATCGGCGTCGTCACCGATCGGGGTCGTGTGCTGCACCTGTCGGTCGTGGAGCTGCCCTCGCTCGCCCCCACCGCCGGGGCGCCGTCCCTGGCGGGAGGCACCCGACTGGCCGATCTCCTGGACCTCGAGCGCGACGAGAGCCCGATGGGTCTGATCCGGCTCGCCGAAGCGGATCTGGCCCGCGGCGGCGCGATCGCGCTCGGCACCCGCCAGGGCGTCGTGAAGAGGGTCCAGCTCGACTTCCCCCGCTCCGACGGCTTCGAGATCATCGCGCTCAAGGACGGTGACACCGTGGTGGGCGTGGTGGATATGGAGGAGGACAGCGACCTGGACCTGGTGTTCATCAGCTCCGACGCGCAGCTGCTGCACTTCCCCGCCTCCGGAGTCCGGCCCCAGGGCCGTGGCGCCGGCGGTGTCGCCGGGATCAAGCTCTCCGCCGACGCCCACGTCGTCGCCTTCGGGACGGTCGACGTCACCGGTGCGGCGGACGTCGTGACGGTGTCCGGCAGCTCCGGCACCCTGCCCCTGCTGCAGACCGGCTCGCTCAAGGTCTCGGCCCTCACGGAGTTCCCGGCCAAGGGCCGCGCCACGGCCGGGATGCGCTGCCACCGCTTCCTCCGGGGCGAGGACACGCTCATCGGCGCCTGGGTGGTGCCGCACCCCGCCCGGGCCTGCTCGGAGGCCGGTCAGCCGATCGATCTGCCTGAGCCCACGGGCCGACGCGACGGCTCCGGCACGCCGGTCGCCGTGCCGATCGCCGCGGTCGGCTGAACCGCGCGCGGCGAGCTGGCCCGATGACGCGTTCCGAGGACCGCGCCTCCTTGATGGCACGCACCCGTGCGCGGCTGCTGTCGACGGAGCCGCTCCCGGCAGAGGGCATCAGCCTCACGCTCGGCATCGCCGGGGCGGTCGCGGGCCTGGTGGTCGGACTCCTCGTCCTGCGCGGCACGGCTCCCCCGTCCGGTCCGGGATCCATCGGGCAGCTCGCCGCCGTGTGCGCGCCCTCCGCCCCCGGTCTGGTCGCGGCGCCAGCACCCCACGAGGCGCCGGATGCCGACCGCGTTCGGGGACCCGGTCCGACGGCAACTCCCTGACACCTGCCGGTCGGGGGCCTCTCCCCCGTGCGACGATGAGCGCCATGAACACTTCGAGCACCGCCGCTTCCCTCTCCTTGCCCGACGGGGTCCTCCTCGAGCAGGTCCATGGCACCGACGCGATCGTCGTCGACGTGCCGTCCGCTCGCGCCGTGGTCCACCTCGACGGCGCGCATCTGACCAGCTGGGCGCCGGCCGGGGAATCCGATCTGCTGTGGCTCAGCCCGGATTCCGCCTTCGGCCCCGGAGAAGCCATCCGCGGGGGCATTCCGCTGGTCGGCCCCTGGTTCGGGCCGGGACGCGACGGGTCCATGACCGTCAAGCACGGCTGGCTGCGCAACGTCCGCTGGGAGCTCGTCTCCGCGGCTCTCGACGGTGACGACGCCGTCCTGGAGCTCGCGACCCCGCAGGATGCCGCGGAGCTCTCGGGGACCGTCGTGTTCCGCATCGGGGCTGAGCTCTCCGTGGATCTCACGCTCACCGCCGGGGCGAGGTCGCTCGAGATCGAAGCCGCCCTGCACACCTATCTCGCCGTCGACGACGTGCGCCGGATCGCGATCCAGGGGCTGGAGAACGCGGAGTACCTCGACAACACCCGCGGCCTGGCTGCAGACGTGCTCGGGGGCGAAGCGCTGCGCCTGACCGGTTCCACGGACCGGATCGTCGACGCGCACGGCGAGGTCACGATCACCGACGAGCTCGCCTCACGTCGCCTCGTCTCCACGCCCCGCGGCACGGCGAAGACGATCGTGTGGAACCCCTGGGAAGAGCTCGTCACCGGCATGGCCGACCTCCCGGACTCGGCCTGGCCCGAGTTCGTCTGTATCGAGCCCGCCGTGGCGAAGGATGCCTTCGTGGCCCTCGAGCCCGGTGCCTCGCACACCCTGGGTGTCACCTACCGCATCGAGCACTGAGATCTGACAACTGCGCTCTGAGTTCTGAGTTCTCAGCACGGATCACCGAGCGTGCATGTCCCAGCCCGCGCTCTGCTCCGAGGACCCGGTCCCGCCCTGCCCTGGGCGTGGCCGGCTCCTCTGCTGTCCGTCCTGCTGTCCTTCGTGCAGTCCGTCCCGCTGTGAGCAGGATTTATTCGCTTGCCGTCCAGGGACCGGGATGGTCGACTGTCCCCATGGAGATGCACACCACCCCGTTCCCGGACCGCAGAACCGCGGTGCCGCTCGGCTGTGGCGCGCCTTCCGTCGGGCAGCACAGATCGACTGTGCCCGCGACAGCGCACGGTGGGGCACACAGCACCACCGGCCGCGCCGCATAAGCCTCGCCGAGGTCGGAGACCGCTCCGCGTCGCCGCATGTCGGCTCCCTGCCGGCGTCGCAGCATGTCGGTCCCTCGCCGCCCCGTCATGACACTCCCTCGACCCTTGTCGAGCGGTTCTTGACGCCCTCTTCGCCCTGCGGACACGTCCTGTCCGCGGTGCCGAGAAGACTCGAACGCACCCCACCGGCCAGGAGGCCGCCATGTCTGTCCAGACTCCCCTCGACTGTCCACCCACCACCACCGTCATCACGCCGCTGCCGACGCTGCGGGATCCGCTCCCTGAGCCCCGCCGTGCTCAGAGGGCCGATTCGGATCGCCTCCCGCCCGATACGATCGCCGAGGAACGCGCCGAGGAACGCGCCGAGGCACCGACACGTGCCCGCCGCCGCGCGATCGAGCGCGCGCGCCGCCGTGATGCTGCCGAGCACGCGCTCCAGGAACGGGATCGGCTGTTCCTGAGCGCGCTGGCCGTCAGCGCCATGCCCCGGCGGTGACGCCGCGCTCCGGCTCACGACCACCGTGGGATTGATGAGACAGGGCCCCGTCCGTTCCCGGACGGGGCCCTGTCCTGCGCGCATCCGTCACCGAGCCGCGACCCGGCGTCGGACGGTGTGCCGGTCAGCGCACGGTGATGCCGTCGGCCGCCATCTCCTGCTTGACCTCGGCGATCGTCATCTTCTGGAAGTGGAACACGCTCGCCGCGAGCACGGCGTCGGCGCCGGCGTGCACGGCCGGCGCGAAGTCCGCCGGCGTTCCCGCACCGCCCGAGGCGATCAGCGGGAGAGTGGTGGCCTCCCGCGCGAGCCGGATCAGCTCGAGGTCGAAGCCCTTCTCGGTGCCATCGGCATCCATGGAGTTCAGCAGGATCTCTCCGGCGCCACGCTGCGTCACCTCGCGGATCCACGCGATCGCATCGATGCCGGTGCCGCGGCGGCCTCCGTGCGTCGTGACCTCGAAGCCGGACCCGCTGCGGGCCGTGCCCTCCGGGGTGTCCTCGGTGACGCGCCGGGCGTCGATCGAGAGCACCAGCACCTGATTGCCGAAACGGTGGGAGATCTCGCTGATCAGCTCGGGACGGCCGATGGCGGCGGTGTTGACGCCGCACTTGTCGGCGCCTGCCCGCAGGAGCTGGTCCACGTCGTCCACCGAGCGCACCCCGCCGCCGACGGTCAACGGGATGAAGATCTGCTCCGCGGCGGCGCGCACCACATCGATCATGGTGGCCCGGCCGCCGGAGGACGCGGTCACGTCGAGGAACGTGAGCTCATCGGCCCCCTCCGCCCCGTACCGGGCGGCGAGCTCGACCGGGTCCCCGGCATCGCGCATGCCCTGGAAGTTGACACCCTTGACGACCCGGCCGGCATCGACATCCAGGCAGGGGATCACACGGACGGCGACACTCATGCGTCGATCCTCTCCAGGTCGAGCTCTTCGGCTCCTTCGATGATGAACTGCTTGCGGGGAGCGACCTCGGAACCCATCAGGAGCTCGAAGACCGCGCTGGCGGCCTCCGCATCCTCGATGCGCACGCGACGCAGGGTGCGATGGCCGGGATCCATGGTGGTGTCCGCCAGCTGATCGGCGTCCATCTCCCCCAGTCCCTTGTACCGCTGGATCGGTTCCTTGTACCGCTTGCCCCGCCGATCGAGATTCTTCAGGAGCTTGTTCAGCTCCGCCTCGGAATAGGTGTAGACCAGCTCGTTCTTCTTCTTGCCGCCGTGGACGATCTCCACCCGATGCAGCGGCGGGACCGCGGCATAGACCCGCCCGGCCTCGACCAGCGGCCGCATGTACCGGTGGAACAGGGTCAGCAGCAGCGTGCGGATGTGGGCACCGTCGACGTCGGCATCCGTCATCATGATGATCTTGCCGTAGCGTGCGGCCTCGAGGTCGAAGGTGCGCCCGGAGCCGGCGCCGATGACCTGGATGATCGCCGCGCACTCGGTGTTCTTGAGCATGTCCGTGATGGACGCCTTCTGCACGTTGAGGATCTTGCCGCGGATGGGCAGCAGCGCCTGGTGCTCGGAGGAGCGTGCGTTCTTGGCGGTGCCCAGGGCGCTGTCGCCCTCGACGATGAACAGCTCGGAGCGCTCGACGTCATGGGTGCGGCAGTCGGCCAGCTTGGTCGGCATCGTGGACGACTCCAGGGCGTTCTTCCGCCGTGAGACCTCCTTATGCATCCGCGCTGCGATGCGCGCCCGCATCTCGGAGACGACCTTGTCGACGACCAGAGCGCCCTGCTCCTTCTCACCCTTCGTGGTCGAGGTGAGGAAGGTGGTCAGCTGCTGCTCGACGACCTTCCCCACGATCGCCCGGATCGCCGGGGTCCCGAGGATCTCCTTGGTCTGGCCCTCGAACTGCGGTTCGTCGATGCGCACGCTCACCACGGCGGTCAGGCCGGCCAGGGCGTCGTCTTTCTCGATCTTCTCGTTCTTGGTATTGAACTTCACCCGTCGGGCCTGGTTCTCGACCTGCTTGCGCATGGTCTTGACCAGCGCCTGCTCGAAGCCGGCCATATGAGTGCCGCCCTTGGGCGTGGCGACGATGTTCACGAAGGAGCGCAGCGTGGAGTCGTAGTCGGCACCCCAGCGCAGCGCGATATCGACCTCGCAGGAACGCTCCACGTCGGTGGAGACCATGTGTCCGTTCTTGTCGAGCACGGGCACGGTCTCGGTGTAGTCGCCCGAGCCCTGCAGACGGATCACATCGGTGATCTTCTCGTCCTGCGCCAGGTACTCGACGAATTCGCTGATCCCGCCGTCGTACTTGTAGCTGCGGGTGGCCGGCTGATCCGGGGAGGCCTCGGGACGCTGATCCGTGACGGAGATCTGCAGGCCGGGTACGAGGAACGCCGTCTGCCGGGCACGTCGGTGCAGCTCGTCGAGCGCGAAGTGGGAGCCCTTGATGAAGATCTGCGGATCCGCCCAGTACCGCACCCGGGTGCCGCTGACACCGCGCTTCGCCTTGCCGATCACGCGCAGCTCCCCCGGACCCTGGGCCGGGGTGAAGGGTGCCTCGGCGGCGGGCTGGTCGCCGTCTTCGAACTTCCCCGGCTGACCGCGCTGGAAGCTCATCGCATAGGTCTTCCCCGCACGGTCCACCTCGACATCGAGGCGGCCGGAGAGGGCGTTGACGACGCTCGCGCCGACTCCGTGCAGGCCGCCGGAGGCCGCATAGGAGCCGCCGCCGAACTTCCCGCCGGCATGGAGCTTGGTGTAGACGACCTCGACGCCGGTCAGCCCGGTGCGTGGCTCGACATCGACCGGGACGCCACGGCCGGTGTCCCGGACCTCGACGGAGGCGTCGGGGTGCAGGATCACCGAGATGGACTCGCCGTGACCGCCCAGGGCCTCGTCGACCGAGTTGTCGAGGATCTCCCACAGGCAGTGCATGAGCCCGCGGGAATCCGTCGATCCGATGTACATGCCGGGACGCTTGCGGACCGCCTCCAGGCCTTCGAGGACCTGGAGGTTGCGTGCGTCGTATGCGGACTTCTTCGAGCTGCTGGAGGTGGCCACGCCTCGGATCCTACGTGTCCGGCGCCCCGGAACCGCGCATTGCGGCACCGCTCACAGGTTCGTTGCGCCCCGAGCGAACCACAGCCCCAAGTACTCCCCTCAGCGCGCGTCCGATGCTAGAAAAGGACCATGAACCTGACTCTTGAAGCCCCCCGGCTGACCGCACACGACCGCTGCGACCGCTGCGGCGCCCAGGCGTACGTCAAGGTGCTCCTGGAGGCTGGCGGCGAGCTGATGTTCTGTGCACATCACGCCCGCGCCCACCAGGACGCCCTCAAGGACGTCGCCTCCGAGTTCATCGACGAGACGGAGAGGCTGCACGCCAAGCCTGAACCCGTCGAGGACTGATGATCCACGGTCCGGGTGACGCGACCTCGCACCCATGACATGACGAGAGGGCACCCACCGCCGGTGGGTGCCCTCTCGTCGTCCCGGTCCCTGACGGCGACCTCGGCCTCACCCTGACGGAGAACCAGGCCTCGACCTCTTCCTCGTTCTCGGCCTCCTCAGGATCTGGCCCCGGACGCCGACGGCGCCGGGCCCCGTGCTCGGGTCGCCGGCGCCGCCGTCGAGGTCATGCGGGGTTCTTCTCAGTCGAGGTAGTCGCGCAGCACCTGCGAGCGCGAGGGGTGACGCAGCTTCGACATCGTCTTGGACTCGATCTGCCGGATCCGCTCACGCGTGACCCCGTAGACCTTGCCGATCTCGTCGAGGGTCTTGGGCTGGCCGTCCTCGAGGCCGAAGCGCATGGAGACCACGCCGGCCTCGCGCTCGGACAGGGTGTCCAGCACCGAGTGCAGCTGCTCCTGGAGCAGGGTGAAGCTCACGGCGTCCGCCGGGACCACGGCCTCGGAATCCTCGATGAGGTCACCGAACTCGCTGTCGCCGTCCTCGCCCAGGGGTGTGTGCAGGGAGATCGGCTCGCGGCCGTACTTCTGGACCTCGACGACCTTCTCCGGGGTCATGTCGAGCTCCTTGGCGAGCTCCTCGGGGGTGGGCTCCCGGCCCAGATCCTGCAGCATCTGCCGCTGGACGCGGGCGAGCTTGTTGATGACCTCGACCATGTGCACGGGGATGCGGATGGTGCGGGCCTGGTCCGCCATGGCGCGGGTGATGGCCTGACGGATCCACCAGGTCGCGTAGGTCGAGAACTTGTAGCCCTTGGAGTAGTCGAACTTCTCCACGGCGCGGATCAGTCCGAGGTTGCCCTCCTGGATCAGGTCCAGGAAGAGCATGCCGCGGCCGGTGTAGCGCTTGGCGAGGGAGACCACCAGGCGGAGGTTCGCCTCGAGCAGGTGGTCCTTGGCGGCCCGCCCGTCCTCGGCGATCATCCCGAGCTCACGGCCGGCCTTCGTCTTGGCGATCGACTCCTCGCGCTTGAGCTTCTGCTCCGCGAAGAGACCGGCCTCGATGCGCTCGGCGAGCTCGACCTCCTGCGCGGCGTTCAGCAGTGCGACCTTGCCGATCTGCTTGAGGTAGTCCTTGACCGGATCGGCGGTCGCGCCGGCGGTGACGACCTGCTGGGCAGGGGCGTCATCCTCAGAGGCGTTGAAGATGAATCCGCCGGAGGCCTCGACCTTGGCGTCGGCAGCCGACGCCTCCTTCTTGGGCTCCGACTCCTCGACCTCCTCCTCGACCTCTTCCTCCGCGCCCTTCGCCGCGGCAGCGGCCTTGGACGCCTTCGTGGCGGCGGGCTTCTTCTTCGCAGCAGTCTTCCGTGCGGCAGGCTTCTTGGCCTCCGGCTTCGTGGCGGCGGCAGCCTCGGCATCGTCCGCCGGCTCCGCGGCGGTCTTGGTACTGGACGTGCGCTTGCTCGGAGTTCCGGCGGTCTTCGCGGTCGTGCTCTTCGCGGTCGACGCGGAACGCTTCGAGGTCGCGTCCGCCTCGGGGCCGGCCGCCTCAGCGGTCGGCTCGGTGGCGGTCTCAGCGGTCTTGGAGGAGGTCACAGAGTTCCTTCTTCCGGCGGTGTCCCTGGGGTTCACCGCCACACTCGGGCGATCAGTCATCTCGGCGCGGCTCGGGTCCTGGGGCAACCGTCGACCCGGTATCCACCGGGTTCACGGCGCACGAAGGCACGGTGCCGTCAAGCCTCACAAGTATAACGTCCTGCGGGAGCACTTATTCCCGGCCTCGCCCGGAGGCCGCACCGGGAGTGCACCCGGAGTGCTCCAGCAGTGCTCGGCGCTGCGTCGGCAGCACCCGCCGAGAACCCATGTCGATGCTCAGGCGACAGCGTGCCTGCCGGCGCCCGCAGCCCGGTCATCGTCCTTCACGGCGAGCACGGGGCACGGCGCTCCGAGCACGACGCGCCGTGCGGCGGCGCCGAGATTGAGCTTCCCGATGGGCGACTTGCGTCGCAGCCCGATCACCAGCAGCGTCGCCGAGACATCCTCGACGACGGTCAGCAGGAACTCGCCGATGTCCGGCAGCGATCGACGACGCAGCACGACGTCGACCCCCTCTGCATCGGCCTCCGCAAGGGCCGTCTGCACGTCCTCCTCGGACGGTGCCGCGAGCCCGTCCGGGGCCTCGCAGAACTCGTAATAGGCGACGACCAGGTCCGTCTTGTCACGCTTGGCGCTCCGGACTGCGGAGCGCAGGGCGGCCATGCCCTGGCTCGATGGTGTGTAGCCCACGACAACGGTCATTCGCCAGCTCCCAACTCGGGACGGTTCTCGAGACGCCTCGCTCGAGGGCCGTCGACTGATCTCCCCAGCTTAGCCATCGAGCAGGAGCTTAGCCATCGAGCAGGTCCGCGATCCACCCGTCGAGATCGGGATGGGCGAGCAGGAACGCATCGTGCCCGATCTCCGACTGCGCCACCTGCCAGGTGGAGCGCGGGATGTGCTCAGCCATCTCCGCCACCAGCGCCGGCGGGAACAGGCGGTCGGAGTCGATCGCCACCACCAACGTCCGAGCACTGACCCGGGACAGGGCCGCAGGGACCCCGCCGCGGTCCCGGCCGACGTCATGGGTGCTCATCGAGTGGGCGAGCACGAGATAGGAGTTCGCGTCGAAACGGCGCGAGAGCTTGCCGGCATGGTGGTCCAGATAGCTGGTGATCTGGTGCCGTCCGACCCCGTCGAAGGGGTCCTCGCCCTCCTGGGGGCGATTCCCGAACCGGGCCTCGAGCTCGGTCGCGGTGCGATACGTGGTGTGGGCGATGCGCCGCGCGATGCCGAGCCCCAGCTGCGGGCCCTGGCCGCCGACGACGTCGTAGTAGTCGCCGCCGCGGAACTCGGGATCGACCCGGATCGCGGCGCTCTGGGCGCTGTTCCAGGCGATCTGATCGGCGGTCGCCCGCGCCGAGCTGGCGATGACGGCGAGCCGCTCCACCTCCTCGGGATGGCTCACCGCCCATTCGACCGCGCGCATACCGCCCATCGACCCGCCGATGACCAGTCCCCACCGCTCGATCCCGAGCTGGTCGCGCAGTCGTCGTTCTGCGGCGACCTGGTCCCGCACGGTCAGCACCGGGAACCGGGAACCCCAGGCCCGGCCATCCGGTGCCGGAGAGCTGGGCCCGGTGCTCCCCTGACAGCCACCCAGGATGTTCGGCGCGATCACGAACCAGCGCTCGGTGTCGATCGGGAGACCGGGGCCGACCACGTCCTCCCACCATCCGGGGCTGGGGTGCGCGTCGCTCACGCCTCCGCGCACATGCGAGTCCCCGGTGAGCGCATGCAGCACGAGGATCGCGTTGCCGCCGTCCGCATCGAGCGTGCCCCAGGTCTCGTAGGCCATGGTGACGTCCTCGAGGACCGTGCCGCTCTCGAGCTCGAGCGAGCCGATCGAGGCGAACCGCCGCTCCCCCACCCCCTGCTCGGGGGTCCAGGCGCCCGTCGATGCGGCCTGCGGGAGATCCGGGGCGTTCGCTCCGGTCAACTGCCGGGCCGGGATCGACGTCTCTGCCTGCTGGCTCGGGGCCGACGTGCTGGTCGCCGTCGTCCGGTTCAGAGCTCCGAGTGCGGTCATCGGCGGCCCCTCCTCCTTGCGCTCCGGCCCCGCTCGCACCAGCCACCCTGTGGTCAGGGGCTGGGCCACCAGGCCGGAAAGATCGGCGTGTCGGTCATACGTGCCAACAAGGGTGCCAGAGTCGACGCCGGTTCCCGGTCCCACAGCTCATCCACGAGACTGCCCGCCGTGGCGAACCGGTGATTCCACCACGCGAGCAGAGTGAGCATCGCCGTCAGCCCCCGCCACGCCTCCCTCGCGATCGCATGGCCCGGGAGTTCGGGATCAGCACAGGCCGCAGCCGCGACGTGACGCAGCTGCGCGATCGCCTCATACCAGTCGCCACCTGCACAGACGTCGCTATCCGGGCACCACGATCCGTCACGGACGAGGACCTGGAGCAGCTGCTCCCGATCGATGGGCGAGGCGTGCCCGCGATCCACACAGCGGGCGAGCAGCTCCCAGTGCAGCCGTTCGACCGCGACGGCGGAGACGAGGTCGGAGACCAGTTCACAGTCCGTCACGAAGGCCGGATCCGCGGGCCCGCCGTCGGAGGCACGCAGCCTGCGCAGCGCTCCCCGCGCCCTGGCGAAGAGCTCTCCCGGATCGACGGCGGCGTCGAGCGCGGTCCGAGTGAGGTGCAGCTGGCGACCTACCAGATCGAGGCGCGGCTCCTCTCGAGGCGGCTGCGGGACGGACCGTCCGACGAGCACCTCATCCGCCGCGGCGCGGGTCTCCTGGAAGGGACGCAGCGGCTGGGGCGGGGAGACCAGGAGCCGTTCCTCGTCGACGTCGGGCTCGCCTCGGAGCACCTGTCGGCACTGAGAGTTGCCGACCATCCAGAGGGATTCCAACGGGAAGGGGTCCGGAAGCAGATGCGCGGCCGTCGCGAGGATCCTCGCCGCCAATCGCACCGTGAGCTCCTCCAGGGCAGGCTCCGGGAGCGCTCCGTGGCCGTCGCCGACGACCACCATGGCCGAGGCCCGGCAGCAACCTCGGCTCAGCAGGAGCTCCAGATGCTGCTCGAGCCGGTCCGCCCAGGCCGGGGCGAGCAGATCGGACAGGTCGGAGGTGGTCACCACGGGTGTCTGCCCGCTCTTCCCGCAGCCCATCACGATCAGGCAGTCGGTCGGGATCTGACGCAGACAGATCCTGGTCTCGGCGAGGAACTCCGAGGGGTCGTAGGGGTGCAGGACACGCCGGTCGGAACCGGCCGGTGGGGTGTTGGTCGTCATGGATCGACCCTCGTGCACCGCCGTCGTCCGCGCAGTCCTCGAGCCCGCGTTGGGGACAGAGACCCTGTGTGGAGGGAAGGTGCCGACCCCTATGCGGTCCACGGTCAGGACGTCATGCGAAGATCTTCGTGTCCGTCGAGAAGGAGTACCGATGTCCCCTGCTGGAGCGCCGCTGACCGGCGCCGACCTCCGTGAACTCGATCGACGTCTGGTCGAACGGGTCGAGTCGATCACCGCCGACGAGCTCGCGCTGCGGCGCGACCATCTCGCCGAGATCTCCCCGGAGACCGCAGCGCTGGTGGACACCCTCGCTCGGTATCTCGACGGAGGGAAGCTGCTGCGCCCGCGCTTCTGCTTCTGGGGAGGGGCCGCGGCTCTGCAGCGGGAGCCCACGGAGGACGAGCTGGAGGCGCTGGCGCGCTACGGCGCGGCGATCGAGCTGGTCCAGGCGGCCGCCCTCATGCACGACGACGTCATCGACCACTCCCCCGTGCGCCGCGGACGACCCGCTCTCCATGTCGATGCCGCCACGAGTCACGAGCTCGCGAGCCTCGTCGGCTCCTCCGCGGACTACGGGGTCGCGCTCGCGATCGTGCTCGGTGATCTCGCGCTCAGCTGGGCCGAGCAGCTCGCCGCCGGTGTCGAGGTCGAGCCGTCGAGGACGGCGCGGGCCCGCCGGGAGTTCGATGATCTGCGCACCGAGGTCATGTCCGGTCAGTTCCTGGACATCCTCCACCAAGCAGGAGGCTTCTCCTCGGCTCGCGATGCGGAGAGCGCGGCGCTGTCCGTGATCCGCTGGAAGACCGTCCCGTACACGGTGCTGCGGCCGGTCCGGATCGGCGCGGCGCTGATGGGCGCGGACGACACCGTCCTGGACCAGCTGTCCGCCTGGGCGATCGAGGTCGGCACGGCGTTCCAGCTGCGTGACGACCTGCTCAGCGTGATCGGCGACCAGGACGACACCGGCAAGCCGATCGGGGGCGACATCGTCGAGGGCAAGCGCACCGTGCTGCTGGCACGCACCGAGTCCGCGACCGACGGTGCCGGGCGCGCACTGCTGGAGAGCGTGATCGGTCGCTCCGACGCGACACCGGCGCAGATCCAGCAGGCGCACCAGCTCATGGTCTCCTCCGGTGCGGTCCGCTCGGTCGCCGAGGAGGTTCGAGCTCGCGCGACGAGCGCCCGCGAGATCCTGGACGGTGCCACGGGCATCGGAGAGCCGGGCCGCGCCGGACTCGCCGCTCTCGCCGCGCAGGCGACCGATGTCGAGTCGCTGCCTCGCTGACCGGCCCAGAGGGTCTCGGCGACCCGTCAGAAGGCGAGTGCCTGGGCCCGGCGTCGCACTTCGCCGCGCTGGCCGATGCGCAGCTGATCGATCGGACGACCGGGCAGCGAGTCGTCCTCGGTGAACAGCCACGTCAGCAGCTCCACGTCGTCGAAGCCGCCGTCGCGCAGGATCGTGATCGTGCCGCGCAGGTGCGGGGCGATGCCGTCCTCGGTGAGCAGCGCCGCCGGGATCATCCGGACGACGGGGTCGCCGCGGCGCACGGCGATGAGCTCCCCCTCGTCGACGAGTCGACGCACGCGGGAGACCTCCACGTCCAGGTGCAGGGCCACATCGGGGAGGGCGAGCCAGTCAGGGATGAGTTCATCGAGGGCATTCACGGGACCAGGGTGCCACGCCCGAGGACCGGCGCGCACCCCGACGGACCCATCGGCTGCGGACATCACGCCGTCCGACGTCACACTCCTGAGCGCTCTCGGCGTGTGTCGGTGCGAACTCCTCGCGGCTCCGCACCCTAGATTGGCCCTGTGAGCGCGGCGACGTCGACTTCCCCCGGCATCAGCCTGCTCCTCGACGACCGTTATCGGGTCGAGGAGCCGATCGCGCGCGGCGGAATGGCGACGGTGCACCGCGGCCACGACGAGCGGCTCGACCGCGTCGTCGCCCTCAAGATCATGCATCCCCATCTGGCGATGGACGAGGACTTCCGGCGCCGCTTCGGCCGCGAGGCCCGGGCCGCCGCGAGGCTCGCGCACCGCAACGTGGTCGGGGTCTTCGACCAGGGGGCCGACGAGGACCGCATCTACCTCGCCATGGAGCTCGTCGAGGGTGACACCCTCCGCGCACGTATCGTCGACCGAGGTCGTCTCACCATCGGCGAGACCCTCGATGTCACGGCGCAGGTGCTCGAGGCCCTGGTGGCCGCGCATGCCGCCGGGATCGTGCACCGGGACATCAAGCCCGAGAACATCCTCCTGGCTCAGGACGGGCTCGTGAAGGTCGCGGACTTCGGTCTGGCCCGCGCCATCGGATCGAGCAACTCCTCGGCCAGCGCGACGCTGCTGGGAACGGTCGCCTACATCAGCCCCGAGGTGGTCACCCGAGGGCACAGCGACGAGCGCAGCGATCTGTACTCCTTGGGGATCGTCCTGTACGAGATGCTCACCGGGGTCCAGCCGTTCCGCGGCGAGCAGCCCGTCCACATCGCCTTCCAGCACGTGCACGAGGACATTCCTGCACCGTCCACGGTCGCCTCCGGCATCCCCCGTGAACTCGACTCCCTGGTGACCTGGGCCGCTGCCCGCACCGTCGAGCAGCGCCCCGCCACCGCCGCGGATCTCCTGCGCGCGGTGCGAGAGCTCATGGAGACCTTCCCCGCCGCGGTCCAGGACACTCGTCCTGCCGCCCGCGAGCTCGGCGACACCTCCGACGTGAAGCTGCCGACCTCCCATCTCGATGACGTCGTCTCCGAGCTGCGTCGCGGCCCGCGGGCGTTCCCCGCCGGACTCCTCGAAGGCGACCGGAGCGACATCGGCGCCGACAGCTCCCCGTTGCCCGCGGAGCTCGTCGACCAGGTGCCGGACGTCGCGGAGAGCTCGGAGCTCGCGCTCGATCTCGAACACTCGGCCAGCCCCGGCAGCCCGAACAGCCCCGGCAGCCCGGACGGCCCGGACGACTCCGACAGCCGGGACGCGTCAGCCACCGCAGAGAGCTCCGAGCGCGCGGACGACGAAGACGCCAGCGAGCGCACCGTCGTGCTGCGCGCCCCGAAGGGACGCCGTGGCCGCCACCTCCCCCTCGGAACGCGACACCGTTCGCGCCCGCTCGCCCTGATGGCGGCGCTGAGCCTCGTGGCCGCTCTGGCGCTCGGGGCGTGGACCGGCGGCGACTGGTACCTCAACACCGGTCCCGGCGCCGATCGCACCGTCCCCATCCTCACGGGCACGCAGCTGACCGATGCCGAAGCCGTGCTCGACTCCGCCGATCTCGCCGTGCGCACCGAGGAGCGGTTCGACGAGACCGTTCCTGCCGGCCACGTCATCTCCTCCAGCCCCTCGACCGGGACCACGGTCAAGAAGGGATCCGGCGTCGAGCTCGTGGTCTCCAAGGGCGTACAGACCTTCCCTGTCCCCGATGTCGAGGGCATGGACCTCGAGGCCGCTCGCAGCGAGGTGGAGGACGCCGGTCTCGAGCTGGTCGAGGACGACCCGACGTACTCGGAGGAGATCGCGAAGGGCGAGGTCATCTCCCAGTCCCAGGAGGAGGACGCGCTCCCCGCCGGCGGGGAGGTCCACGTCGTCGTCTCCCAGGGGCGGCAGCCGATCACGGTCCCCGATCAGACGGGCAGGACCGGCCAGAGCGCCCGCAGCGCGCTGGAGGCCGCCGGATTCACGGTGACGAGCTCATCGGCTCACTCCAGCAGCGTTCCCGCCGGGTCAGTGATCTCCCAGTCCCCGGCGTCCGGCACCGCCTACCGCGGCGACACCGTCAACGTCGTGACCTCCCTCGGGCCCGAGATGGTGAAGGTCCCCGACGTGTTCCAGAAGCCCGAGGCCGAGGCGAAGGCCACACTCGAGGCCGCAGGGTTCGCCGTCACGGTCGAGCACGACCGCGGCACGCCGGTGTTCGGCCTCGTCTACGAGCAGTCCGCGGCCGCTGGGTCTGAGGCCGAGAAGGGCTCTGCGATCACCATCACGGTGTTCTGATAGATAGGCCTTCTGTCCGGCGTGCAGGATGAGACCAGGCGTCCGCTGACCGGCGGATGATCCGCCTCGGCGTCCGTGGCGTGGCGCCCACGACCTGCAGAGACGGCTCGCCTCGTGCCGGAAGCATCCGGCGAATGGTTACCCGGAGGTATCCAGCAGCACGTGTCGTTGAGCGGCGCCTCACCGACACGCCACGCATGCTCGACAGACCAGCCGACCCCGCGACCTCGAGTTCCAGCCCTGTGCGCCGATGGGGTCGGCACTGTGCGGGTCGGTCCTGTGCGGGTCGGCCCTGTGCGGGTCGGTTCTGTGCGGGGCGGCCCTGTGCGGGGCGGCCGACCGCTCAGCGGCGGGAGAGCATCTCCGCGACGAGGAAGGCGAGCTCGAGGGACTGCTGGTGGTTCAGCCGTGGATCCACCAGCGTCTCGTACCGGCGGGTCAGCCCCTCCTCGTCGATCTCTCCGGCACCGCCGAGGACCTCGGTGACGTCATCGCCGGTGAGCTCCATGTGCAGTCCGGCCGGGATCGTGCCCAGGGCCTGATGCACCTCGAAGAAGCCGACGACCTCGTCGAGGATGTCCTCGAACCGACGGGTCTTGTACCCGTTCGACGAGGTGATCGTGTTGCCGTGCATCGGATCGGTGACCCAGGCGACCTGCGCCCCGGAATCACGCACGCCCTCCACGAGGGCGGGGAGCCGCTCACGGATCTTCCCCGCTCCCATACGGGTGATGAACGTCAGCCGGCCGGGCTCGCGCTCCGGGTCGAGCTTGTCGATCAGGCGCAGCGCGTCATCCACCGAGGCATCCGGGCCGAGCTTGACGCCGATCGGGTTGCGCAGGCGTGCCATGAAGTCCACGTGGGCGCCTTCGAGCTGACGGGTCCGCTCCCCGACCCACAGGAAGTGGCCGGAGCAGCCGTAGATCTCCCCGGTGCGGGAATCGATCCGGGACAGCGCCTCTTCGTAGTCCAGCAGCAGTGCTTCGTGCGAGGCGTAGAACTCGACGACCTTGAGCGCGTCGAAGTCCGCACCGATCGCGTCCATGAAGCGGATGGCCTTGTCCACCTGCCCGGCGAGCTCCTCGTACCTGTCGTAGCCGGCACCCGAGGTGAAGCCGCGATTCCAGGAGTGGACCTCTCGCAGGTCCGCGAAGCCGCCGCCGGTGAAGGCGCGCAGCAGGTTCAGGGTGGCCGAGCTCGTGGTGTACGTCTTCCACAGCCGCTTCGGATCGGGGATGCGGGACTCCGGGGTGAACGCATACGCGTTCACGGCGTCGCCACGGTAGGTCGGGAGGGTCTGACCGTCGACGGTCTCCTCGTCCGAGGAGCGCGGCTTGGCGAACTGGCCCGCCATACGACCCATCTTCACCACCGGCACCGAGGCGCCGTAGGTCAGGACCGCCGACATCTGGAGGATCGTGCGGATCTTGTTGCGGATGCGATCCGCGGTGGAGTCGGCGAAGGTCTCCGCGCAGTCGCCGCCGGCGAGCAGGAAGGCCTCCCCACGGGCCGCGGCCGCGACCCGGTCGCGCAGAACATCGACCTCGCCGGCGAAGACCAGCGGCGGAGCCGCGCGCAGATCCTCGAAGACCTGTGCGCGCTCTTCCTCATCGGGCCATACCGGCTGCTGCACCCGCGGATAGTCTCGCCAAGCACCGAGCGCTGCCAGGCCGTCATCGGCCGAGGACAGGGTGAAGGCATGGGCGCGGGCGGGGGCATCGGAGCTGTACTGGGTCACCCCCTCAGGGTACGCAGTGCGCGGACGCGAAGCGGACACGTTCCAGTGGGCAGGACCACAGTCCGTGCGCCCTGCTGCACGGCGGCATCCAGCCATGATCAGCGACCGTCGATCGCCGGTCTGTCAGGGTGCCGGGAGCCAGGGAACCAAGGAGCAAGGAGCAAGGAGCAAGGAGCAAGGAGCAAGAGAGGGTCACCGGGAGATGTCGCGCCGCGCGGGGGCACGACCTCCTTCGGCGGCGGCCCGCAACCGCCGCTTGACGTCGGCCGAGTACTCCTCGCTGCGCTCCTGCCCGGACAGCTCCTGGATGCGTTCCATGACCGTTTCCGTGACGCCGCGCAGGAGTGCGGACTGGTCGGCGCCCTCCCAGGCGCTCGCGAGATCACGGGCGAGCAACGGCTCGCCGAGCACGGCTGTGATCTGCGGACGACGACGGGGGAAGAACCTCCGGCCCCGCTGGGCCTCATGGGCGCCGACCATTGCCACCGGGACGATCGGCGCGCCGGTCGCGAGGGCGATGCGGGCCACGCCCGTCTTGCCGCGATAGAGGCGGCCGTCGGGGCTCCGAGTCCCCTCGGGGTAGATCCCGAGTATTCCGCCGGCCTCGAGCACGGCCACTCCGGCATCGAGGGCGGATCGCGCAGCGCTTCCACCGCTGCGGTCCACGGGCATCACATGGAGACCTCGCATGATGCGGGCACCGATCCGCTGTGGCAGCGAACGGCCCGAGAAGATGTCCGATTTGCCGAGGGTGTGGACGGTGCGGCGGATCTGTCCGGGCAGGAACACGGTGTCGCAGTACGCCAGGTGGTTCGAGGCGAGGATGACCGGTCCGCTCTCGGGCACGTTCTCCACGCCGCGGATCGTGGGGTTCCACAGCACACGGGAGATCGCCATCACCACCGGTTTGGCGAGCTCGTACAGCACAGCGGACTCCTCGTGGATGCGGGGGAGAGCGACGTCAGGTCGGGAGGCGTGGGTGAACGGGGATGAAGCATGCGCGCGCGGGTGCGACGATGTACCCATGGCGTTCAGCGAACTGTCCCGCCCTTGGAGCGCGCGGGGTCACTCTAACCCGCGCGGTGGACTGCTCCTGTGCCATGGCTTCACCGGGTCGCCGCAGTCCCTGCGCCCGTGGGCCGAGGACCATGCGGACCGAGGTTGGGCGGTGGAGCTCCCACTGCTCCCGGGGCATGCGACCACCTGGCAGGACCTCACGACCTACCGCTGGCGGGACTGGTACGAGCAGGTGCGCGCCGCCGCGATCGACCTCTCCGACGAATTCGGCCCGATCGCCGTGGGCGGCCTCTCCATGGGAGGCGCTCTCACCCTCGCGCTCGGAGAGGATCCTGAGCTCCGGGGCCGCATCGCAGCGTTGGTGGCCGTCAACCCCGGCATGACCCTGACACCGGTGGCCGGCATCGCCGAGCTGCTGGCTCCGGTGGTGCCCACGGTGGCGGGCATCGGGTCCGATGTAGCCCTCGACGGGGTCACCGAGGAGGCCTACGACCGGACCCCTCTGCGCGCCGTCGGCCAGCTGCGCCGGCTGTTCCGCCGCACCCGCAGAGGTCTGGGCGACGTCACGGCCCCGCTGCTGCTGGCCACGTCGAGCCAGGACCACACGGTCCCGCCGTCGGACAGCGATCTCGTCGCGGCCGGGGTGAGCGGCAGCGTCGAACGGCTCGCGCTCCCCCGGAGCTATCACCTCGCCCCCCTGGATCACGACGCCCAGCGACTTTTCGAGGCCTCTGCGAGGTTCCTCGAGCAGCATGTCCCCCGCCGATCGGGAGACGCTCGATGAGCCCGGAGCGGGACAGCGCCCACGATCCGCGCGACGTCGACGCCGAGTTCGCCCGCATGCTCGAGGGCGAGGGCATGGTGCTGCGTCCTGGGGAGGCTCCGCACGAGCCGGCGGCGCGTGCGCCGGACACCCCTCGCAGCGGCATGGCTCCTGGCCCCACCGGGGACGACGCCGCCGATGACAGCACGGATGACGCCGCCGATGACGCCCTGTGGTCCTACAGCGCCGATTCCCCACCGGAGCCGCCGAGCGCCGAGTCTCGGGCTCGCGCCCGCGCCGCGCATCCCGCGGCCGGCGCGCCCGGCCCGGGTTCCGGTCCGCGCGACGCGCCGCGCCCTCGCGAGCTGGACGACGACGTCATCTACGGGGACTTCGAGCCCCCGGACCCCGACTTCCCGCAGCCGTCCTCCGCGACGCTGTGGTCCTGGACGGCCCTCGTCGGCGGCTTCCTGCTGCTGGTCATCGTCCCCATGACCCCGGCGCTGCCCGGCATCCTGGGCTGGCTGGGTGGGCTGGCCGCCTTGGGAGGCGTCATCTCGCTGCTGCTGCGAGTCCCGCGGAGCCACAGCGGGGACGACGACGGCGCCGAGGTCTAGCAGCGCTGCGGGAGCAGCTCAGGTGGACCGCTCAGGGGTGCAGCTCCGCTCTCGCGCGCCGTCAGCGCGCGAGGTCCGCCGCACCGACGATGCCGGCCCGATTCCCCATGCTCGCCAGGACGAAGGGAGCCAGCGTGCGATGGGTGCGCGCCGTCAGGTTGGCGGCATACGCCTCCCTCGCCGGTGCCAGCAGCATCTCCCCTGCCGCTGCGACACCGCCGCCGACCACGATCACCTCGGGGTCCAGCAGCGAGGAGATCGATGCCATGCCGAGCCCGAGCCACGTGCCGAGCTCGGCGATCAGCTCCTGCGCGCCGGGGTCCCCCTGGTGCGCGACCCGCGTGATCAACGGTCCGTCGATCTCCTTCTTCGCACCGCCGGCAGCCTGCACGAGAGGCCCCATCGCGGGGTCCCCCGCCGCCGCTCGGCGCTTGGCGGTGCGCACCAGCGCGGTCCCTGAGGTGTACTGCTCGAGGCAGCCCTTGCGACCGCATCCGCACCACTGGCCGTCCGGGACCGCAGTCATATGCGCGACCTCTCCGGCGAACCCGTCGCCACCGCGGATCAGCTGCCCGTCCAGGACGATCGCGCCGCCCAGGCCGGTGCCGAGGGTGACCATCAGCATGTGCTTGGCCTCGGTCGCGGCCCCGAAGCGGTACTCGGCCCACCCGGCCGCGTTCGCGTCGTTCTCGACCACCACGGGGAGCCCGGTCAGTCGTTCGAGCTCGTCGGCCAGGGGGCGCTGGCGCCACGCGAGGTTCGCTGCGAACCGGACCGTACGACGGTCAGCGCTGACGAAGCCCGCCGCGCCGACGCCCACCCCGACGACCTCATGCTCCGCGCGCAGCTCCGCCACGGCGTCGGCCACTCCGGCCTCGATCAGCTCGGCATCCGTGGCCGGGGTGCTGCGCGTCGTCGCGGCGATGATCCCACCGTCCTCGTCGACCACGCCCGCCGCGATCTTGGTGCCCCCGATGTCTACTCCGATGGAGAGCATGTCGCTCCTTCCCGATCACTGCTGATCGCGTCGTCCGGATTCCCCGGTGCCCAGCTTGTCGTGTCCTATCGTAGGTCGCTCTGCCGTAGGATCGGACCGACCCCACCAGCGCTTCCGCCCAGGCGTCCGGCATGCCGGAGTCAGCCTGTGTCCGGATCGAAGGAGATTCGATGAAGCAGTTCACCTCTGCCCCGCAGCACGAGAGCCGGCCCGACGAGAACACGACGGATCTGCTCCTGGACCGATTCCGCAACGACCCCTCCGTCCCCATCTTCGAACTGACCCAGGACGACGGCAGCTATCTCCCCTTGTCGACCGCCGACTTCATCGACGAGGTCAAACAGGTCGCCAAGGGTCTGATCGCGATCGGCCTCGAGTCCGGCGACGTGGTCGCGATCCTCTCCCGCACCCGCTATGAATGGGCCCTGGCCGACTGGGCGATCTGGTGGAGCGGCGGCGTCAGCGTGCCGATCTATGAGACCTCCTCCCCGAGCCAGATCCAATGGATCGCCGCGGACACGGGGGCACGCTTCGCCCTGGTCGAGGCCGCCCGCCATCAGGAGGACATCGAGTCCGTGCGCGGCGAGCTGCCGGCGCTCGAACGGATCGGAGTGCTCGACGACGGCATCATGGAGGACCTCAAGACTCGAGGCGCCGAGGTGAGCGACGAGGCCCTCGAGGCCCGCCGCACCTCGCGGCGGCTCGATGACATCGCCACCATCATCTACACGTCGGGGACCACCGGCAGGCCCAAGGGCGCCCTGCTGACCCACGGGAACTTCGTGGACACCACGCGCAGCGCCCTCAACCTTCTCGGCAAGCAGGTGCTGCCTCCCGGCTCGCGCGTGCTGATGTTCCTGCCGATGGCGCATGTCTTCGCCCGGCTGATCACCGTTCTCTGCGCATCCTGGCCGGTGACGACGGCGTTCACCCCGGACACCAAGAACCTGCTGCCGGATCTCGCGGCCTTCAAGCCCACCTTCCTGCTGGCTGTTCCCCGCGTGTTCGAGAAGGTCTACAACGGCGCCGAGGCGAAGGCGATCGCGGGCGGCAAGGGCAAGATCTTCTCCGCCGCCGCGGAGACCGCGATCTCGTACTCGACGGCGCAGGCCGCTGGCAAGGTGCCGATCGCGCTCAAGGTCAAGCACGCCGTGTTCGACAAGCTCGTCTACGGCACGCTGCGCGGCGCGATGGGCGGTGACGTGAAGTGGGCTGTCTCCGGCGGCGCTCCGCTGGGAGCGCGCCTGGCGCACTTCTTCCGCGGTATCGGGGTCACGATCCTGGAGGGCTACGGCCTCACCGAGACCACGGCGCCGGTCTGCGTGAACGTGCCCTGGGCGGTCACGCCGGGCACCGTCGGTCCCCCGCTGCCGGGCTCCACGGTCGCGATCGACGAGACGGGCGAGATCCTGGTCAAGGGCGTGATGGTCTTCGCCGGCTATCACAACAACCCCGAGGCCACGGAGGACGCGCTGCAGGACGGGTGGTTCCGCACCGGCGATCTGGGCACCCTCGACGAGATCGGCGACCTGACGATCACCGGCCGCCTGAAGGAGGTCATCGTCACCGCGGGCGGGAAGAACATCTCCCCCGCCCAGCTCGAGGATCAGCTGCGCTCGCACCCGCTGGTCAGCCAGTGCGTGGTCATCGGCGACCAGAAGCCGTTCGTCGCCGCGATCCTCACCCTCGACGCCGAGATGCTGCCCACCTGGCTGACAAACAACTCCCTGCCGGAGATGACGATCGCCGAGGCCGCCGAGGACGCGACGGTCCGCGCCGAGCTGCAGACGATCGTCGACAAGGCCAACCAGACCGTCTCCCGCGCCGAGTCGATCCGCTCCTTCGAGGTCATCGACACGGACTTCACGGAGGAGAACGGGTATCTCACCCCCTCCCTGAAGCTCAAGCGCAACGTCGTCGTCAAGGACATGGCGCAGGTCATCGAGAAGATCTACTCGCAGTCCAAGCCGGCCGGCTGACCGTTCAGCCGAGCAGCACCGGGTCTCCGCTCTCCCCGGGGAGAGCGTCGACCCGGGAGCTGGAGCGCGGCCCCGACACGCGGCCCCGATGGCCGGAGATCGTGCGCACGCCGCACAGGGATCCCGATCGTCGGGGCCTCGTCGTAGTCTGCGGGCATGTCCGTCCGCCGCCAGCTCAGCTTCGACGACCTCGGTACCCCGCTCATGGACGCCCTGCTGGTCGTCGTCGACCTCGAGACCACCGGCACCGATCCCTCCTCCGATGCGATCACCGAGATAGGCGCCGTCAAGGTGCGCGGAGGCGAGGTGGTCGGCGAGTTCCGCACCTTCGTGGATCCACAGCGACCGATCCCCGCCTACATCGCCTCGCTCACCGGGATCACGGACGCCTCGGTCTCCGGTGCCCCGACCATCGAGGTCGTGCTCCCGATGTTCCTGGACTTCGTGGGCGACGCAGCGTTGGTCGCCCACAACGCACGCTTCGACATCTCCTTCCTCTCTGCGCAGGCGGCACGCTGCGACATCGCGTGGGCCAAGCCCGCGGTGCTCGACACCCTCGAGCTCGCCAGGACCGTCTTCCGGCGCGACGAGGTGCGCGATCACAAGCTCTCGACGCTGGCGGCGCATGTCGGGGCGAGCATCACCCCGGACCACCGGGCGCTCTCGGACGCCAGAGCGACCGTCGATGTGCTCCACGCCATCATCGAGCGTCTGGGATCCCGCGGTGCCTCGACCCTCGAGGACCTCACCTCCGCCCATCGCCGCGCGACCCCGGTCCAGCTGCGCAAGAAGCACCTCGCCGATGCCGTCCCGTCGGTGCCGGGGGTGTACGAGTTCCTCGATGCCCAGGGCGGCGTGCTCTACGTGGGGACGTCCCGCAACCTCCGTTCCCGGGTGCGCACCTATTTCACCGCTGCGGAGACGCGGCGGAAGGTCCTGGACATGCTTCCGAGGGCGGAGTCGATCCGAGTCATCGAGTGCACCACGGCGACCGAGGCGGCAGTCCGCGAGCTGCGGATCATCGGTGCCCGGAAGCCGCCGTCCAACCGCCACGGTCTGAATCCGGAGAAGGCGCACTGGCTCCGGCTGGGGAGCGGCACCGAGGGGCTGCGCGCAGCGCGCCTCGCCCGATCGGAGGCCGACGGATCCGCCCAGATCGGGCCGCTGTCCTCCCGGCACGATGTGGAACCGCTGCGCGGGCTGCTCACCGATGCCGTGCTGGGCCGCGGTTCGTCGTTCGAGCTCGGGTCACGACGTGACCCGCCGCAGGACGCCGGGCACCACGACAGGATCCGAGCGGCGATGCTCACGGACCCCCGCGAGGTGCTCGACCACGTCGCCGGGCGCATGCGCGGTCATGTCGAGGGCGGCCGCTACGAGGAGGCGGAGAAGGTGCGCCAGCTCGCTCTGACCTTCCTGGCGGCCGGGAAGCGCGCGGCCCGGCTGCGCGCGATCGGTCGTGTGCCCCTGCTGGTCGCCGCCCGTCCCAGTGCGGATCCCGTGGTGGGCGGGCGGGGATGGGAGCTGCTGGCCGTGCGTCACGGACGCTTCTCCGGAACTGCGCTCGTGAGCACCCACGCGGACCCCGTCGCAGTGGCACGATCCCTCGCGGCGACGGGCCTCGGCGAGGCGGAGCCCGCGACCCCGATGTGCCAGGGCTACCACCAGGAGGCCGAGATCCTGCTCACCTGGCTCGAGGGCGACGGCGTCCGCACCGTCCTGGTCGACGGCGAGTGGCACCAGCCCGCCCGGGCCCGCTTCGACGCCCAGCATCTCGCGGAGCGCTTCTCCCGGACCGCGACCGTCCCCGGGGCATAGGCTCGGTGCACACGTCCCGGCGCGGTCAGCGCCCCGTCCAAGGAGAACTCATGATCACTGCCCTCGTCTCGATCGTCGTGGAGTCCGCCCGCATCCCGGAGGTCGCCGCGTCGATCGTCGACCTCGATGGTGTCGAGCACGTCTACTCCGTCACCGGCGACGTCGACCTCATCGCCGTGGTCCGCGTGCGTGCCCATGAGGACCTCGCCGGCGTCATCGCCGATCAGCTGAGCAAGGTCCAGGGCGTGGTGAACACCACGACGAACATCGCGTTCAAGACCTATTCCAAGCAGGATCTCGATGCCGCCTTCGACCTGGGCATCGACGGCTGAGCAAGCACGCACACGGGCGCCGGCCACCGCACCGATGCCGGCCACCCTCATCGGCGCCGGGGAGCACCTGGTGACGTCAGGACGGACTCAGGCCTCCGCGCCGAAGGCCTCCTGCGAGGCTGCGGCCCAGCGCCGGATCAGCTCTGCCGGCCGTCCGGAGTCGAGCGCCTCGCGCGCCTGGGCGAACGCGGCGACGAACCTCTCCTCGAAGCCATCCTCCGCGCTCTGACCGATTCCGTCGAAAGCTGTCACCCCGGCCGCGGCGTTCAGGAGCACGGCATCCCGGATCGGGCCCATGCGTCCGTCGACGACTCCGGCGAAGAGATCCCGTACGACCTGGGCGTTCTCCTCGACTGTCCCTCCCCGCAGAGCGTCGTGCGCCGACCTCTCGATGCCGAGCAGCGCCTGCGGATCCAGCAGATGGCGGCGCACCTCACCTCCGCGCACCTCCCAGACGTCCGACGGTGCGGTCACCGTCAGCTCGTCGAGGCCGTCCTGACCCCGGAACACCAGCGCGCTCGTGCCCCGCGAGGCGAAGACGCCGGCGACCGTGGGGGCGATGGACTCGTCGGCGACACCGACAGCGCTCGCGCGCGGCTGCGCCGGATTCGTGATCGGTCCCAGGATGTTCATCACGGTCGGGATGCCCAGCCCCCGTCGCGCCTCGGCCGCGAAACGCATCGAGGGATGGAACACCTGCGCGAAGAGGAAGGTCATCCCGATCTTCCCGACCAGCTCCTCGACCACCGGCACCGGCAGGTCGAGACGCACCCCGAGGGCTTCGAGCACATCCGCGCTGCCCGACTTCGAGCTCGAGGCCCTGTTGCCGTGCTTGACCACCGTGCGTCCGGTCGAGGCGATGACCATCGAGGCCATCGTGGAGATGTTGACCGTCTGCGCCAGGTCCCCGCCTGTGCCGACGATGTCGATGGACTCCTGGGGAGCGTTCACCGGACGCGCATGGGAGACCATCGAATCGGCCAGAGCGGCGAGCTCCGCACTGCTGACGCCCTTGGACTGCAGCGAGACCAGGAACCCGGCGAGCTGCACCGCGGTCGCGTTGCCCGACATGACCTCGTCCATGGCCCACGAGGCCTCGGACGTCTCGAGCTCCAGCCCGCGCACGAGGCGCGACGTGATCGTGGACCAGGTCGGAGTGTTCTCGCTCATGCACCGATGGTCTCACCTCGCAGGCGCTGGACGTCGTTCCGGTCACGGATCGGATCACAGATGCATCACAGGCCCCGTAGGTCGCGGTCACCTGCGGCGATCGGAAGCGTGTCCCGGTTCGTGACACGGCGTCAGGAGGGATATGCTGGCCTGGTCCTCCCGGGGCTGAGCCCTGCGGTGTGCCCGGGCGTCGTGAACCGGCACACCGAACCTGACGACACGACATAATGGTGACGTGACTACTGCGACCCTGCCTGAGCGCTCCGCCGCCGCTGTTCCAGCGGTCGGCCGACCCAACCCGACGCAGATCGGCACGATCGTCTGGCTCTCGAGCGAGCTGATGTTCTTCGGCGGTCTGTTCGCCATGTTCTTCACACTCCGTTCCATGGCGCCGGACACCTTCTTCGAGGGCGAAGGGCACTTCGCCCACGGCTTCGCGCTGGCGAACACGGCGATCCTCGTGCTGAGCTCCGTGACGTGCCAGATCGGTGTCTTCCTCGCCGAGGGCCAGTTCCCCGGTGGCAAGCCCTTCGCTCCGCGCAAGCGCCGCACCGGCTCGATCTTCAACATCGCCGGCTGGGGAATGATCGAGTGGTACACGCTCACCTTCCTCATGGGCGCCGTGTTCGTCTCCGGGCAGGCCTACGAGTACACCGAGCTGGTCCACAACGGCGTCACGCTCTCGTCCTCACCGTTCGGCTCGATCTTCTTCCTCGCCACCGGCTTCCACGGCATCCACGTCGTCGGCGGCCTCATCGCCTTCCTCATGGTCCTCATGCGCTCCTTCGTGGCGGACGAGTTCACGCAGCACGAGCAGGTCTCGGCGATCTGCATCTCGTACTACTGGCACTTCGTCGACATCGTGTGGATCGTGCTGTTCTTCATCGTCTACATGCTCGATCCGCTGTCGACGGCCTTCAACTCCGGGCACTTCATCCCGGTGGACTTCAACTGGAGCATCTTCTGATCGCCGCGCCCGCACAGGCTCCCCCGCCTGGTGCGATCACCAGCCCCCCTCTCTCCCCCGCTCGCCCCCTCCACGAATCGAGGTCCGAACCGTGAAGGCACTCGCCGCACGTCGTCATCACCCGATGGCGCTACTCGTGATTCTCCTGCTCGCCCTGGTGGCGACCGGTGGGCTGTACGTCGCATTCCAGCCGCAGACGGCCCAGGCTGAGTCCTACACGCAGGACGACGTCGACGCCGGCGAGGCACTGTTCCTCGCCAACTGCGCCACCTGCCACGGCCGCAACGCCGAGGGTCTGCAGGACGCCGACGGCTCCGCACTCGGCCCCTCGCTGATCGGTGTGGGCGCAGCCGCGGTCGACTTCCAGGTCGGCACCGGCCGTATGCCGATGGAGAACTCCGGCGCACAGGCATGGCGCAAGCCGCCGCAGATGAACGACGAGCAGACCCGTCAGCTCGCGGCCTACGTGGCCTCCCTCGGCCCCGGCCCCGCCGTCCCCGATGAGGAGTACCTCGATACCTCCAAGGGCGACGCCACCAAGGGCGGCGAGATCTTCCGCATCAACTGCGCCATGTGCCACAACGCGGCCGGCGCCGGCGGCGCCCTGACCCGCGGCAAGTTCGCACCGCCCGTCATCGGGGTCGATCCCAAGCACGTCTACGAGGCCATGGATACCGGCCCGCAGAACATGCCGGTCTTCAACGAGAACAACCTGTCCCCCGAGGACAAGCGTGATGTCATCACCTACCTCGACGCCCTGGAGGAGAACGGCTCCCCCGGCGGCATCTCCCTGGGCTCGGTCGGTCCGGTGACCGAGGGTCTGTATGCCTGGACGATCATCCTGTCCCTCCTCCTCGGCTGCGCCGTGTGGCTGGGGGCGAAAGCCAAGTGAATGCGAGCATGAACACCAATCTCGACGGCACGACCCCTGCACGCGGGGTCAGCGCGATCGCTCCCAAGGAGGGCGGAGGCTTCCCGAACCCGGGGCTCCCCCCGCACGTCCACCGCCAGGCTGATGTCTCCAAGGCTGCGGAGAAGCGAGCGGAGCGACTCGTCGCCGCCATGTTCCTGCTGTCCGTGATCGGAACGGCGATCTTCATCGTCGCCTACTTCCTGGTCACGCCGACAGGCACGAACATCTTCGCCGAGGAAGGCTCGCCCAGCGCCCTGTGGTGGTCCAACCTCGTCACGGGCCTCGGGCTCGCGATCGCGGTCTTCTTCATCGGTGCGGCGGCGGTCCACTGGGCCAAGACGCTCATGCCCGATGAGGAGATGGTCGAGGAGCGCCACGACATCCGCAGCTCCGACGAGACGCGGGAGATCGCGGTCGGGATCATCACCGACGGCCTGGAGGAATCCGGCATCGCGCGCCGTCCCGTGATCGTCACGGCCATGGTCGCCGCCTTCGCCGCGCTGCCGATCGCCGTGCTCGCACCGCTGTCGACGCTCGGCCCGCTGCCGGGCAACAAGCTCCACCACACCTTCTGGGGCCACAATCCCGGTCAGCGTCTCGCCCGCGATCACGACGGCACCCCCATCAAGCTGTCCGACGTCGCCATGAACTCGATCTTCCACGTCATGCCCGAGGGCCTGACGGAGGAGACCCCGCACTTCCTCGAGGAGCGCGCCAAGGCCGCCACGGTGATCGTGCGCATCGATCCGAAGCTGAGCAAGAACCCCGAGAGCATGGCGAACGGTGTCGACGGCATCCTCGCGTTCTCCAAGATCTGCACGCACGTCGGGTGCCCGGTGGCTCTCTACGAACAGCAGACGCACCACATGCTGTGCCCGTGCCACCAGTCCACCTTCGACGTCACCGATGGTGCCAAGGTGATCTTCGGCCCGGCGCACCGGCCGCTCCCCCAGCTCCCGATCGAGGTCGATGACGAGGGCTACCTGGTGGCCACCGGTGACTTCCCCGAACCGATCGGTCCCAGCTTCTGGGACACCCACAAGGACAAGTGATCCCGTGACGACCACGACTCCCGATACCCGGAAGCAGACTTCCGACGACGCGAGCAGCTCCCGCGTCTACAAGCTCGGCGCAGTAGGCGGCGACTGGCTGGACCAGCGCCTCTCCGGCGGCGGCTTCGTCAAGTTCATCGCTCGCAAGATCTTCCCCGACCACTGGTCGTTCATGTTCGGTGAGGTGGCGCTGTACAGCTTCGTCATCCTGCTGATCTCGGGAACCTTCCTGACGATGTTCTTCGACCCCTCCATGGAGGAGGTCGTCTACAACGGTCCGTACGTCCCGCTGCAGGGCGAGCACGTCTCCCGTGCCTTCGAGTCGACGCTCCAGATCTCCTTCGAGGTCAAGGGAGGCCTGCTCTTCCGCCAGATGCACCACTGGTCCGCCCTCGTGTTCATGGTCGCGATCTTCGTGCACATGTTCCGAGTGTTCTTCACCGGTGCGTTCCGCAAGCCCCGCGAGCTCAACTGGATCGTCGGCTTCACCCTGATGGTCCTGGGCATGGTCGCCGGCTTCTCCGGCTACTCCCTCCCCGATGACGTGCTCTCCGGCAACGGGCTGCGCGTGATCGACGGCCTGATGAAGTCGATTCCGATCATCGGCACCTACCTGTCGATGCTCCTGTTCGGTGGCGAGTTCCCCGGCACGGACATCATCCCGCGCCTGTTCACGGTCCACATCCTGCTGGTGCCCGCCATGATCCTCGGGCTCATCGCGATCCACCTGGTGCTGCTCGTGCTGCACAAGCACACGCAGTACCCCGGCCCCGGTCGCACCGAGCGCAACGTGGTCGGCTTCCCGGTGTTCCCGGTGTACGCCGCCAAGGCCGGCGGATTCTTCTTCCTGGTCTTCGGCGTCATCACCCTGATCTCCGCGACCACCGCGATCAACGGGGTCTGGGTCTACGGCCCCTACGACCCCTCCCCCGTCTCCGCGGGTTCGCAGCCTGACTGGTACATGCTCTGGACCGACGGCGGGCTGCGCCTCATCCCGGGGTGGGAGTTCACGATCTTCGGGTACGTGATCTCGCTGAACATGCTCATCCCGATGGGCATCTATGGCGCTCTGCTGGGCTCCCTGGCGCTCTACCCGTTCATCGAGTCCTGGGTGACCGGCGATGACCGCGAGCACCACCTCCTGGATCTGCCGTACAACGCCCCGGTCCGAACGGGCCTCGGCGTGTCCTGGATCAGCGTCTATCTGATCCTCGCCCTGGCCGCGACGAACGACATCATCGCCATCGGGCTGCATCTATCGATCAACGACCTGACATGGGCGTTCCGCATCGGGATCTTCGTGGTGCCCGTGCTGGTCTTCTTCATCACGAAGCGGATCTGCCTCTCGCTCCAGCGTCAGGCGCGCCAGAAGGCTCTCCATGGCTCGGAGACCTCCCGAGTGGTCCGGACGGAGAGCGGCAAGATGCTCGAGATCCATGAGCCGCTCGACGAGTTCGATCGGTGGGTTCTCGTCCAGCACGACGACTACCGTCCGCTGCAGGCCGGGAAGGGCGTCTCGTCGCTGCGTGCGAAGGCCACCAGCTTCTTCTTCAAGGACCGCATCGAGCCGGTCTCGCCGGCAGAGCTGCGCGAAGCCTTCGAGCACTACGCCCATGAGAAGCACGAGATCGACTCCGCAACCGGTGGCGACTACCGCACCCCGGCAGAGACGGCGCACCACGCCGGTTGATCCTCTGCCTCGCTGACGCGAGCACCTCGACGATGGGCCCTGGGAAGCGATTCCCAGGGCCCATCGTTCTGTTCAGGCTCGGTTCTGTTGAGGCTCAGTTCTTTTCAGCCCCGCAGATCCCCTTCTGCGCTCCGTCACGGCGAGGTCAGAACTCTGTGCGGGAGAATCATCGCGTGGGAGCTCCTCTCACCGCAGAAGAGGATTCCTTGGGCGGCGACCACGACCCTGGTCGGGCCGGCCGGAGACCGCGTTCACCAGGTACCGTACGGAGACCATGCTCAGCCTGCGGTCAGCGCGACGAAGGGCCCGGGCGGATTGCAGCGGTCGCTTCGCCGGATCCCGACGGTCAGCCTCGAGCGTGCGCCGAGCCCAGTCGACAGCCGCCTCGATGCCACCGTCCTGCGCGTAGACAGCTGAGAGCTGACGTTCCGCGCGTGCTGCCGGATTCACGTCATCGATGATCATCGCCTGTGCCTCCTACACCTTGCTGATGCTGCGGGATGGAGCAATCAGCTTCACCGGTCTCCATGTACTCGGTCACGCTAGCACCGTCGCGTAGGCCATCCGCTGCATACGTCAGGGAAGTGAGCGTGCACGCCCCAGCCATCACTTCGGTGCGTCGCAGCTCCGTGCCGACCGGAGAAGCCAGCCGATCAGGGACAACATACTGTTGCGCTTGTTTCTCCCTTCACGCCTTTTTGGCTATGTCACGGTGGTTGAACCTCTGCATGGGGACACGAGCGCCCGATCCACCCTCGGTCCGGGATGCCGATCTCGCCTCGAGTGGGCTGAGCACCCTGCCTCCCCCGTGGCGTCACGCCCCGGAAGAGCCCAACCACACCGGTTGAGCCGCCCAACAGATTCCAGCGCCCAATCACACCAAGCGCCCGAGCATACGAGCACCCGAGCACCCGAGCACCCGAGCACCCGAGCACCCGAGCACCCGAGCACCATCACACCTCTCGCCACGCTCACTCCAGTCGGCACGACCACGGATCCGCGGAAGCTCGGCTCGGCCCCCGTGCCCGGCATCCGTTCGCCATTGCCCGGACCCGGCCCTGGCACGGTCTACCCCCTCGAGGGACGGGCGCCCAGCAGCTTTCCTCCACCGCTCCAGGGAAGGGAGCGGCTGCGCACCGGGGCACGCAGAACAGGGTCCGTCGTCAGCGACCGCAGACCACAGGCCACAGGCCACAGGCCACAGACCAGTGACCAGAGACCAGAGACCAGAGACCCCGCAGCCTTCACCCACTGCTGCCGCACGGAGCCATCTCGCACAGCAATGACGTCGGCCCCGCTTCGATCATCTCGATGCGGGGCCGACGTCGTACGCGTCCTGAAGGACGCCTGGTTCAGCGGTGGTGTCTCAGTGCTGGTGCTGTCCGACCGAGAATTCCAGAACCCAGCTCAGCAGTCCGTAGACGGCGAAGATGACGCCGAAGGCGAGGATCCACCAGCCGGCGGCGACGCCGAGGAAGCACAGCCCCGCACCGATAGCGGTCCAGAGCGGAGCCCAGCTGTACGGGGAGAAGCTCCCCTGCACGCCACCGTGCTCTTCGACCTCGGCGTTCAGATCGTCCGACGGGCCCACGTCGTTCTTGCGAGCCGTCAAGCTCAGAACCATGGCGACCATGAAAGCGAGGCCGGCCAGTGCGAGCATCGCCGGGAATCCGACGGGCTCCACGCCCATCGGCTGGAACATCCCCGTGAGGAAGCCGTAGGCCACGGCGACGATCAGGAAGAAGACTCCCAGGATCCAGAAGATCTTTGCAGATGCTCTCATGTCAGTTCGTCCTCGGGTTCACAGCGGGTTCCTGCTCGAGCATGTGGTCCTGGAGCGCCACCTCCGGGTAATGGAGATCGAAGGCGGGACGCTCGGACCGGACGCGGGGCAGGGAATGGAAGTTATGGCGCGGCGGCGGGCAGGAGGTCGCCCACTCGAGCGACGCACCGTAGCCCCAGGGATCATCGACCTCGACCTTCTTCCCCTTCGTGTGCGTGAGCACCACGTTGAGGAGGAAGGGCAGCGTGGACGCGCCCATGATGACCGCACCGATCGTCGACACCTGGTTCAACCAGCCGAAGTCGTCCTCCACGAGGTAGTTCACGTAACGACGCGGTGCACCCTCGACGCCCAGCCAGTGCTGGACCAGGAAGGTCATGTGGAAGCCGATGGTCAGCAGCCAGAAGTGAAGCTTGCCGATGCCTTCGTGAAGCTTGTAGCCGAACATCTTCGGCCACCAGAAGTAGAAGCCGGCGAACATCTCGAAGACCACGGTGCCGGCCATCACGTAGTGGAAGTGCGCCACGACGAAGTAGGTATCGGAGATGTGGAAGTCCAGGACCGGCGAGGACAGGATGACTCCGGTCAGACCACCGAAGATGAAGGTGGTCAGGAAGCCGAGGGTGAACAGCATCGGGGTCTCGAAGGTCAACGACCCTCGCCACATGGTGCCGAGCCAGTTGAAGAACTTCACGCCGGTCGGGACCGCGATCAGCATTGTCATGAAGGCGAAGAAGTCCAGCATGACGGCGCCGGTCGTGTACATGTGGTGCGCCCACACCGTGACGGACAGCGCCGCGATGGAGATCGTCGCGCCGACCAGGGTCTTGTACCCGAAGATCGGCTTGCGGGAGAAGACCGGGATGATCTCCGAGGCGATGCCGAAGAAGGGCAGTGCGAGCACGTAGACCTCGGGGTGGCCGAAGAACCAGAACAGGTGCTGCCACAGGACGGCGCCGCCGTTCTCCGGGTTGAAGATCTGCGCGTCGAATCGACGGTCCGCACCGAGTGCCAGCAGCGCCGAGGCGAGCGGCGGGAACGCCATCAGCACGAGCACCGCGGTGATGAGGATGTTCCAGGTGAAGATCGGCATGCGGAACATCGTCATGCCGGGCATCCGCATGCAGAGGATCGTGGTGATGAAGTTGACCGAGCCCAGGATCGTGCCGAAGCCCTGCAAGGCCAATCCGAAGACCCATAGATCACCACCGAGGCCAGGGGTGAACGTGGTGTCCGACAGCGGCGCATAGGCGAACCAGCCGAAGGACGCGGCACCCTGCGGGGTGAGGAAGCCGGCCACGACGATCAGCGAACCGAACAGCGTGATCCAGAAGGCGAACATGTTCAGACGCGGGAACGCCATGTCCACGGCGCCGATCTGCAGCGGCACCAGGTAGTTGGCGAAGCCGTTGAACAGTGTGGTGCCGAACATCAGCAGCATGATCGTGCCGTGCATGGTGAACAGCTGGTTGTACTGGTCCTTGGAGACCACGACCTGCAGGCCGGGCTCCCACAGCTCGGTGCGGATGCCGAGGGCGAGCAGACCACCGAACGCGAAGAACGCGAAGGCCATGCCCATGTACATCATGCCGATCAGCTTGTGATCGGTGGTGGTCAGCAAGTTGAAGGCATGCCTGCCGAGACCGGTGCCCTCGGACTTCTGGAACCGCTGCTGCGTCGCCGAAGTGGTCGGCGCGGACGTCGTCTCGGCGCTCACTTGCTCTCTCCCTCGGTGGCAGGAGTGGTGTACCGGGGCCCGGCATCGTCATGCTTCTCTCGCATGCTCCACTCCTCTTGGTTGCGGTTCAGGTCCACTCCGAGCTGTCCCTCGAGTCCCTGGTCCCGAAGGTCCTGCATGTGGGCGTCGAACTCCTCCTGGGAGACGACCTTCACGTTGAACAGCATGTCGGAGTGGTACTCACCGCACAGCTCGGCGCACTTGCCCTCATAGGTGCCCTCACGGGTGGGGGTCACCTGGAAGGTGTTGGTGTGGCCCGGCATCATGTCCTTCTTGTACAGGAAGTCCACGACCCAGAACGAGTGCACGACATCGCGGGAGTCGAGGCGGAACTCGACCTTCTGGCCCACGGGCAGGTAGAGCACGGGAAGCGATTCGGCCGCGCCCTCCTCTCCGGTGGCGAAGGACTGCACACCGGCAGGCTCGTGGACGTCGGCGTCGACGTAGTTGAAGTCCCAGCTCCACTGCTTGCCGACGATGTTCACCGTGACATCGGGATCCGCCACGTGCATCTCGATCTCGCGAGCGTCGCGCTGCGTGAAGTAGAAGAGGGTGAGCACCATGACCACGGGCACGAGCGTGAACATCAGCTCCAGCGGCACGTGGTAGCGCAGCTGCACCGGGAAACCGGTGTCGTTCTTGCGGCGGCGGTAGGCGACGGCGCACCAGATCGTCAGGCCCCACACGATGAGGCCGACGATGACCAGCACCGCCCAGGAGCCGACCCAGAGGTCAGTGATCCGACCGGTCTGGTCGGTGACCTGGCCGTCGGAATATCCGGGCAGGAAGCCGCGACGCTGCTCGTCGGTGCAACCCGACAGGAGCAGGGTGGCCAGGGCTAGGCCTGCTGTCGCCACGCGGCGTCCGCGCCGCGAGCGCTGGGGGACCTGGGGGATCACAGGGGATGACCTTCCGCTCGTCGTCTCCGGCTCCCGGTTCCCGCCCGCACTCTGTGCTGTGCGAACGGCTCCGGACTGCGGAGTGTGTACCTGTATGGGCGATGACATGCCCACAGTGCCGCGCTCGTCCCGGGGAACGGGCCCTGCCAGGCACGAGGCCCAGCAGTTGACGGCACGCTGTCATCATACGGGTTCTGCGGAGCGCGTATTGCATCGGCACGCGCCGACATCGCCCCGAGACCCCTCCGTGATCCGTCTCCCACGGCCACTGCACAGAAAACGGGCCCGACCAGGTGACGAGATCGTCACCGGGCCGGGCCCGAATCACCCTTCGCGGCGCCATGCAGCACCATCCGCCGAGGGATCAGCTGAAGGAGTCGCCGCAGGCGCAGGAGCTCCCAGCATTGGGGTTGTCGATCGTGAAGCCCTGCTTCTCGATCGTGTCGGCGAAGTCGATGACCGCACCGGTGAGGTACGGGCTGCTCATCTTGTCGACGACGACCTCGACACCGTCGAACTCGGCGACGAGGTCGCTGTCCATCGCGCGCTCGTCGAAGTAGAGCTGGTAGATCAGTCCGGAGCAGCCGCCTGGCTGCACCGCGATCCGCAGACGAAGGTCGTCTCGTCCCTCCTGCTGCAGCAGGGACGTGACCTTCTCGGCCGCGCCGGAGGTGAGGGTGACGGCATGCGCCTGGGTGGGGCGCTCGGTCGTGGGCGTGGTCATGAGGTCCTCCTCGAAGCTCGTGTTCCTGCCAGAGTACGCCTCCTCACCGAGGAACGGGGAAGGCCTCGCGCGACACGACGTCGGGCGAGACGACGAGCGAGGCGACGGACCGAGCCGTCAGGTGCCGAGCCGTCGTGAGCCGCGCCGATCACGCCGCCCTCTGATCAGAGGACCCCGCGGAAGAGGGCCAGCAGGATCACGATGACGTAACCGGCCACCACGCCGAGGATCGCCGCGGTCGCCGCGTCGCGGCTCTTCCCGGCGAACACCCGGGTGAAGGCGATCACGCACACCGCGAGAACCGCGAGCAGCCCCCACCACACGAAGAAGTACCCGGCGAAGAAGCCGACCATGAGCCCGAGGAACAGCAGCGGGATCGTCGCCGGGGAGACCTGGGGGCTTCCGCTCTCAGGGCTCCGGCCCGGAGCGCTCATTCCGGCGCCTCGGCGAGGCTGCCGGCACCGCGCAGCAGCAGCGCCTCGGCGAGGCACACGCGTGCGAACTCGTCGAGATGGAGGGATTCGTCCACGCCATGAGCCCGGGACTCCGGGTCCTCGACGCCGGTGACCAGGACGTCCGCGTCGGGGAAGACCTCGAGCAGGTCCGCGATGAAGGGGATGGAGCCCCCGAGGCCGGTGTCGACGGCGGCTGTCCCCCACGCGTCCCCGAGCGCGGTGCGGGCGAGGTCCATCGCCGCAGAGTGCTGTCGGGCGCTGTACGGCTTGCCCTTCTCCCCCGGGTACACGGTGACCTGGGCGGTCGCCGGCGCGTGCTGCTCCAGGTGATTCACCAGTGCGCCCATGGCCGCCTCCGGGTCCTCACCCGGCGGGATCCGCAGCGAGACCTTCGCCCGGGAGACCGGTACGAGGGTGTTGGAGGCCTCACGGACCGCCGGGGCGTCGATGCCGATGACCGACAGGGCCGGCCTGGTCCACAGCTGCGCGGTGAGCGGTCCGCTGCCCGACAGCGCGAGCCCGTCCGGGATACCGGCGTCACGGCGGAAGTCCGCCTCGTCCATCTCGACCGTCGGATCCGGTGCCTGCGCGAGCCCGTCGACGGCCACCTCGCCGTTCTCGTCGTGAAGGGTGGCCAGCAGGCGCGAGAGCTGGGTGAGCGAATCCAGCACCGGCCCCCCGAAGAGGCCGGAGTGCACCGCGTGGTCGAGGGCGCGCACCTCGACCACGACGTCCACGAGTCCGCGCAGGCTGGTGGTCAGGGCTGGGGTCCCCACGGCCCAGTTGGCAGAGTCCGCGACGATGATGAGGTCTGCCTCCAAGGCATCGCGATGCGCCTCGATGAAGGGGCGGAAGGTCGGCGATCCGGCCTCCTCCTCGCCTTCGACGAAGACGGTGACGCCCAGACCCTCCGCGGCCAGCTCCTCGCCCACGAGGCGGAGCGCGGTCACATGGGCCATCACCCCGGCCTTGTCGTCGGCGGCGCCGCGGCCGTAGAGCCGCCGCCCGCGCTGGATCGGCTCGAAGGGCGCGCTGGTCCAGTCGGCGGGATCGCCGGTGGGCTGCACATCGTGGTGGGCATAGAGGAGCACGGTGGGGCGGCCCTCGGCCGCCGGGGTGCGACCGATGACGGCGGGAGCACCGTCTCCGACGGATTCGATGGCCACCTCGGCCATGCCGGCGTCACGGAGCAGCGCGGCGACGGCTTCGGCGCTGCGACGCACGGGTTCGCGGTCGTGGCCCTCGAAGGCGATGGACGGGATGCGCACGAGATCCTTCAGATCATCGATCGCGTCCGGCAGCAGGGCCTCGAGCCGCGTGCGAAGGATCTCCCTCGCGTCGTCGTCGGTCGAGGCGGGCGAGTTCGAGGGTCCGTTCGTGGTGCTCATATCCCTCACGGTACCGCTGGGACCTCTGCGCTCCGAGCGCGGAGAAGCATGTCACGCAGGACGTACCGGGGAATCCCAGCCTGCAGTGCCTAGACTGCCCCGGTGATCTTCCGCAAGTCTGAGACTCCCGAGACCCCCGAACCCGCGCAGCCCGTGCGCCCTGGTTCCAAGGGTCGGCCCACCCGTACCCGCAAGGAGGCCGAAGCGGCCCGTCGTCGACCCCTCGTGGTCGACGATCGCAAGGAGGCGCGTCGACGCGATCGTGAGCGCGCCTCGAAGGAGCGGGCCGAGGCTCAGCAGGCGCTGATGACCGGAGATGAGAAGAAGATGCCCATGCAGCATCGCGGGCCCGAGCGTCGCCTGGTGCGCGACCTCGTCGACTCGCGCCGCAACGTGGCCGAGTACTTCTTCCCCATCGCGCTGATCTTCATGCTGGTCGCGCTGATCATGCCGCTGATCCGTCCGGAGATGTACCTCGCGATGAGCACCGGCATGATCGTCGTGCTGTGGGGCGGGATCCTGGTGTGCGTCATCGATTCGTTCCTGCTGCGTCGTCACCTGCGCAAGAACCTCACCGCGCGTCACGGATCCGTGGGCAGCGGCCTGGTGGGCTACGGCATCATGCGGGCGATCCAGATCCGGCGCTTCCGCCTCCCCCGTGCCCAGATCAAGCACGGCGAGGATCCCCGCTGATCCTCCGCTGAGGGGCCTGCCCCTCGCTCTCCCCCTCCCCCGTGCCGGTGCACGGGACGACGACGGCCCCCGCGAGATCTCGCGGGGGCCGTCGTCGTCCACGCGGGCGATCAGGTGCTGGGAGCGGTTCCGTCCGACGCGGCCGCCGACGTGCCGACAGCCTCCGGAGCCTCGCCCTTCGGAGCGGGCTTCGTGTCGACGCCCGCCTCCTTGCGCTGCTGCGGGGTGATCGGGGCCGGCGCGGCCGTCAGCGGGTCGTAGCCGTTGCCGGTCTTGGGGAAGGCGATGACCTCGCGGATGGAATCCTCCCCCACCAGCAACGCCACGATGCGGTCCCAGCCGAAGGCGATGCCGCCGTGCGGCGGGGCACCGAACTGGAAGGCGTCGAGCAGGAAACCGAACTTCTCGCGGGCATCCTCCTCACCGATGCCCATGACCTTGAACACGCGCTCCTGCACGGTCTGGTCGTGGATACGGATCGAGCCGCCGCCGATCTCGTTGCCGTTGCACACGATGTCGTACGCGTAGGCCAGGGCGGAGCCCGGATCCGTGTCGAAGGAGTCCATGAACTCCGGCTTCGGGGAGGTGAAGGCGTGGTGGACCGCAGTCCACGAGCCCTCGCCCACGGCGACGTCGCCGGCGGCGCGGGCATCGGCCGCGGGCTCGAACATCGGGGCGTCGACGACCCACACGAAGGCGAAGGCATCGCGATCGATCAGGCCCAGGCGCTCGGCGATCTCATTGCGGGCAGCGCCGAGCAGAGCACGCGATGCCTTCGTCTCACCGGCGGCGAAGAAGATGCAGTCGCCGGGGCAGGCGCCGGTGGCCTCGAGCAGGCCGGCCTTCTCCGCGTCGGAGATGTTCTTGGAGACGGGGCCGGTGAAGGTCCCATCCTCCTGGACGAGCACGTAGGCGAGGCCCTTGGCCCCGCGCTGCTTGGCCCATTCCTGCCAGGCGTCGAGCTGGCGACGGGGCTGGGAGGCGCCGCCGGCCATGACGATCGCGCCGACGTACGGGGACTGGAAGACCCGGAACGGCGTGTCCTGGAAGTACTCCGTCATCTCGATCAGCTCGAGGTCGAAGCGCAGGTCGGGCTTGTCGGAGCCGTAACGACGCATCGACTCGGCGTAGGTCATCCGGGGGAACGGCGTGCTGATCTCGCGGCCGCTCTTCGCCCACACGTTGGTGAGGATCTCCTCGGCCAGGGCGATGATGTCCTCCTGGTCGACGAAGCTCATCTCGACATCGAGCTGGGTGAACTCGGGCTGGCGGTCCGCACGGAAGTCCTCGTCGCGGTAGCAGCGAGCGAGCTGGAAGTACTTCTCGACCCCGCCCACCATGAGGAGCTGCTTGAACAGCTGCGGGGACTGGGGCAGCGCGTACCAGGAGCCCGGCGCGAGACGGGCGGGGACCAGGAAGTCCCGCGCGCCCTCGGGGGTGGAGCGGGTCAGCGTCGGGGTCTCGACCTCGACGAAGTCCTGGTCCAGCAGGGTGTCGCGAGCTGCCCGGTTGACCTCGGACCGCAGGCGCAGGGCCTTCGCGGGTCCCTGGCGGCGCAGGTCGAGGTAGCGGTAGCGCAGCCGTGCCTCCTCGCCGACCTCCGAGTGCTCGTCGAGCTGGAAGGGCAGCGGAGCGGAGGCGCTCAGCACCTCGACGGTCTCCGCCGTGACCTCGATCTCGCCCGTGGGGAGCAGCGGGTTCTCATTGCCCTCGGGGCGCTTGCCGACGGTGCCGACGACCTGCAGGACGTATTCGTTGCGGAGGTGGAGGGCATCGTCCTCCCGGACCACCACCTGGGCGACGCCGCTCGCGTCGCGCAGATCGAGGAACGTCACGCCGCCGTGGTCACGGCGACGGCCGATCCAGCCGGTGAGGGTGACGGTCTGTCCGATGTGCTCCGAGCGGAGCGCGCCGGCGGAATGGGTGCGCAGCACGAGGTGTCCTTCACAGTGGGGCGATGGGGCGGGGTCGGGGCATCGCGATGGCGAGCGCCTGACCTCCGTGTCCAGGGTGGGCAGACTCCAGGGTACCGCGCAGGGTGAGCGATATCGCCCACCTGGCTCTGTCCCTGCGGACATCCCACCCGTAGAGTGGGACCTTGTCCGACCTGCGGAATTGCAGGTCATTCGAGCCCGTTGTCGCTCGTGCTGCGCTGTTCACTCCGTGTGCGTCTCACATCGCGACCTGCCAGGGCAACAGCCCTGCCATTCGTGAGGGCTGTCGATTTCACTCCACCCCTCAAAGGACGTTATGTCTGACGTTTCACCTGTCTCTGATCCTGCCCTGAGCACGGATCACGCCACCGCTCCTGCCGCTGAGGCCCCCACTTCAGCCGCTGCCGAGGCGCCCGCAGCCGAGGCCTCCGGCTCCACCACCGACGCATCCGGCGCCGAGGCACCCGCTGCCGGGGCTCCCGAGGTCCCGGCAGGCCCCACCTTCGACGACATCGATCTGCCCGCGCCCCTCCGCCGCGCGGTCGACGAGCTCGGCTTCACTGTCCCCTCCGCGATCCAGGCCCGCGCGATCCCGCCGCTGCTCGAGGGCAAGGACGTCATCGGCGTCGCCCAGACCGGTACCGGCAAGACCGCCGCCTTCGGCCTCCCGCTGCTCGCCGCGGTCGATCCGACCCTGCGCCAGGTGCAGGCCCTCGTGCTCGCCCCGACGCGTGAGCTGGCCATGCAGGTCGCCGACGCGATCTCCTCCTTCGCCACCTCCATCGGCGGCCTCGACGTGCTCGCCGTGTACGGCGGCTCCCCCTACGGCCCGCAGGAGCGTGCCCTCGCCCGTGGCGCCCAGGTCGTCGTCGGCACCCCCGGTCGCGTGATGGACCACATGCGCCGCACGAACCTGCGCCTGGACACCATCCGCTTCGCCGTGCTCGACGAGGCCGACGAGATGCTGCGCATGGGCTTCGCGGAGGACGTCGAGGAAATCCTGTCCCACTCCCCCGAGAGCCGACAGGTCGCCCTGTTCTCCGCCACCATGCCCTCGGCGATCCAGCGCGTCGCGCAGACCCATATGAAGGACCCGGTGCGCGTCAGCGTGTCGCCGCAGACCTCGACGGTCAAGAGCGTCCACCAGACCTACGCGGTGGTGCCCTTCAAGCACCGCACCGGCGCTCTTGCCCGCGTGCTCGCCACCTCCTCGGCCGAGGCCGCGATCGTCTTCGTGCGCACCCGGGCCGCCGCGGAGGAGGTCGGCACGGCTCTCGTCGGCCGCGGACTGGTCGCCGCGTCGATCAGCGGTGACGTTCCCCAGAAGGAGCGCGAGAAGATCGTGGAGCGCCTGCGCGAGGGATCGCTGCAGGTCCTCGTCGCGACCGACGTCGCCGCCCGCGGCCTGGACGTCGAGAAGATCGGTCTCGTCGTGAACTTCGACGTGCCCAAGGAGCCGGAGTCCTACGTGCACCGCGTCGGCCGCACAGGACGCGCCGGCCGCACGGGCGAGGCCCTGACCTTCATCGGCCCCCACGAGCGACGCACGCTGAAGAACATCGAGCGCGCCACCAAGCAGACCCTCGAGGAGGCGGTCATCCCGTCGCCCCGCGACGTCTCCAAGCACCGCCTGGCCGCGCTGCTCACGAAGGCCCCTGAGCGCATCGAGCGCGGTCGCCTGGAGCTGTACCGCGAGCTGGTGGGACAGTACGTGGCCGAGAACGACATCGATCCGCTCGAGCTCGCCGCGGCGCTGGGCGCCATGTCCGTCGGCGACGACGGCCCCGGTGCCCCGTCCGAGGAGGAGGAGTTCACGGCGTCGAAGTTCTCCGGCGACGACCGCGGGCGCGATGACCGCGGCCGCGGCGATCGCGGCCCGCGCGGCGAGGCCATGCAGCCGGAGAAGGGATACACCTCTTACAAGATCGGAGTGGGCCACACCCATGGCGCACGTCCGCCGAGCATCGTCGGCGCGATCACCGGTGAGGGCGGCCTGAACGGCAAGGACGTGGGCAAGATCCAGATCTTCCCCACCTTCGCGCTGGTGCAGATCCGCGGCTCGCTCGACTCGGCGCAGATCGAGCGGATCGGCAAGGCCCGTGTCGGTGGCCGTTCGCTCCGCATCGGTCCGGACAACGGTCCTCGCGGGGGCGGTGGCCGTGGCGGCCGTCCCGACGGCGGCCGGCATGACGGCGGCGGCCGGAGTGACGGCAGCCGCTACGAGGGCAAGCGCAAGCCGTTCCGTCGGTCCTCCGACAGCTGACCGTTCTGCCCGGGCCCTTCGGCCCGGGCACGACGGCCCGGGCGTGACGACCCGCGCGCGACGGGCCGCACCGGCCGGCTCGCACAGGACGAAGGCCCCTCCTCCGAGTTCTCGGAGGAGGGGCCTTCTCGTCGTGGTGGGAAGCGCCGGGGTGGAAGCCGCTAGGGGCGGCTCTGCACCGAGCGGGTCCTGATCAGGCCTTCTCGTTCTCCTGGGCCTCGGCGTAGGCCTTCTTGACCTCATCCATGTCCAGTCCCTTGACCTGCCCGATGAGGTCCTCGAGGGCGGACTGCGGAAGAGCACCGGCCTGGGAGAACACCGGGATGCCCTCACGGTAGGCGACCAGCGTGGGGATCGAGGTGACGCCGTAGCGCATGGCCAGCTGCTGCTGGTCCTCGGTATCCACCTTGGCGAAGGTGACGTCCTCGTGGGTCTCGGAGGACTCCTCGAAGATGGGGGCGAAGCGCTGGCACGGCACGCACCAGCCCGCCCAGAAGTCGATCAGGACGATGCCGTCCTCGACGGTCGTATCGTGGTTCTCTGCATTCAGCGTGACGGTAGCCATGACCGGTGGAACGCCGCAGCGCCGGGGAACATTCCCACGGCGCCGCGATGTGACTCAGCTCATCCGCTGATCGTCGAGCTCCTCGATCCGCCGGACGCCGCGCAGGCGGGCAGGCGGGCAGGCAGGCAGAAAAGAGTCAGCCCGACGGGCAGCGGTCAGCCCTGTGTCGGCGAGGCCGCGACGACCTGCACCGTGCGGTCCTCGACAGGGGGTTCCCAGCTCGTCGGATCAGCGACGGACTGCTCACCGCTGCGGATGTCCTTGACCTCCCCGTGCTCGCCGGCCTCTCCGGGGAACCAGACGAAGGGGATGCCCCGACGATCGGCGTACCGGATCTGCTTGCCGAACTTCGCCGCCGTCGGCGCGACCTCGCAGGAGATGCCGCGGGCGCGAAGGCCTCGGGCCGCGTCATCGCTGAGATGCCGGGCCTCCTCATCGGCGACGGACACCAGCACGCAGGTCGGCACCGCGCGGGTGGCGCGGGCGAGGTCGGCGGACAGCATCCGAGAGACCAGACGGGACAGCCCGATGGACAGCCCCACCCCGGGATAGGTGTGGCGGTTGTCCGCGGCCAGCGAGTCGTAGCGTCCACCGGAGCAGACGGAGCCGAGGCTCTCGTGGCCGCTGATGAAGGTCTCGAAGACCGTGCCGGTGTAGTAGTCCAGCCCGCGGGCGATGGACAGATCCGCGAGGATCACGCCGGGGACGACGGCTTCGACCCGCTCGAGGACCGCCGTGAGCTCGGCGATGCCCTCCTCGACCATCTCGCCTGATCCGCCGAGTTCGCGCACCGTGTCGGCGAAGGAGGCGTCCCGGGTGCGGATCCCGGCGAAGTCCAGGCAGGCCTGGGCCTGTTCCGGAGTCGCCCCGGTCTCGGCCAGCAGCAGATCACGCACCTTGTCGGCACCGATCTTGGGCAGCTTGTCGAGGCTGCGCAGCACGGCAGTGTGATCCTCGAGGCCGAGGGAGCGGAAGAACCCTTCGGAGAGCCGTCGGGTATTGGCGTGGATCGTGAACGGGGGAAGCGGCAGGCGGTCGAGGATCTCGGCCATCACCACCGCGACCTCGGCCTCGATGTGCCCGGGCAGCGTGTCCTGGCCGATGACGTCCAGATCGGCCTGGTAGAACTCGCGGAACCGCCCGTCCTGCGGGCGCTCACCACGCCAGACCTTCTGGATCTGGAAGCGTCGCAGGGGGAAGACCAGGTCGTTCTGGCGCTCCAGGACGTACCTGGCCAGCGGAACGGTGAGGTCGAAGTGCAGGCCGAGGGTGCGGGCCGGATCGGCACCGGCGTCGGCGGAGCCTTCCTCCGCGTGCAGGCGCCGCAGCACGTAGACCTCCTTGTCGACCTCTCCCTTGCGCAGCAGCTGGTCGAGGGGCTCGACCGCGCGCGTCTCGATGCCGGAGAACCCATGGAGCTCGGCAACCTCACGGAACACGTCGATGACGTGCTGCTCCACGAGTCGCTCGGCAGGGAGCCACTCGGGGAATCCGGAGAGTCCTGAGTTCTTCGAGGTCTTCGCCATGCGGTGCACATCCTTCGTCGGTCGTCGGCCTGGGCGGCAGGTTCCCATTATCCCCGACCGCGACCGCTGGGGGCCGACGCCGGACGGGGCGATCTCGACGCACCGGTCACGGTAGAGTTCCGGGACGTGGTGTGCTCCGTCATGAGGGTCACATCCACGTACCAGCCCGGCCGCCGATCTTGGTGGCAGTATCCCGCCCTGCAGCGGATCCCCTCCGAAGGAGCTCAATCGTGAGCGAGTCCGAGACTCCCCTCCCCGCATCGACCCCCGCCGATCAGGCGACTGATCCGGCCGTCGAGCAGCCCCCCGCCCCCGAGGCCGTCGCCTCGTCCGAGCCGGCGCCCGCGCCGGTCGCACCTGAGGAGCCCGACCAGTCCGCCACGACGGCGCCCGAGCCCGCGCTGAACCCGGAGCCCGAGTCGCCTGCCGCCTCGAACTCCGAGCAGGCCGCTGCTGACGAGCCGGAGCCTGCTGGTGCTGCTGCGACGTCGGAGCCTGATGCTGCGGAATCGGAGCGTGCTGCTGCAGGGTCGGATCCTGCCGCCGCCTCGCAGCCCGTACCGTCCCAGGGCACGGAGCCCACCGTGAGCGCCGCTGCCCCGGAGGACACGGAGTCCTCGGAATCCACAGATTCCACGGAGCCCACGGAGTCCACGGACAGCACCGAGAGCGCGCCGACACCCGCGCCCGTGCCGACGCCGGCTCCCACGCCGCGCCCGACGCCGCATCCGACACCGGGCCATAAGCCCGGGGTCCCCTCCCCTGCCGCCCTGGCCGGGAAGAAGCCCAGCGCCGCTCTGCTGCCCGTGATGCCCCCCGTCACCGAGTACGACCCCGAGCAGCTCAGTGCTGCGAAGACGTTCGGAGCGGTCACCGAGGACGGGTCCGTGACGGTGCAGGACGGCACGCAGGTGCGAACCGTCGGTTCTACCACCGAGTCGGACCACGACCAGGCGCTCGAGCCGTTCGCCCGCGGCTACCTCGATCTGGTGGCCTTCCTGGATCTCACGCAGACCACGCTGAACGCCCCGGAGCATACCCAGAACGAGCTCAACAGGCTGCTCGAGAACCTGCGTAAGAACATGAAGGAGCCCCAGGTCGTCGGGGATATCCCGGCACTGCGGGCGCGGGCTCATGAGCTGCGCGAGAAGGCGAAGGGGAAGATCCAGGGACTCGAGGCCAAGCGCTCCGAGGAGCGTGCCGGGTCGGCGCAGCGACGGACCGAGTTCGTCGAGTCGATCGAGGCGCTCGTCGCCACGGACCCGGAGCAGCTCTCCTGGAAGAACGCCGGCGAGACCATGCGTCAGATGGTCCCCACCTGGAAGTCGATGCAGGCCGAGGACGTGTCCCTGGATCGTCCGACCGAAGAAGCACTGTGGAAGAGGCTCTCGGCGGCGCGCGCGACCTTCGATCGCATGCGCAAGCAGTTCTTCTCCGAGCTCGACGAGAAGCACACGGCAGCGGCGGGCGCCAAGGAGGCGCTGATCGCTCGCGCCGAGGAGATGCAGGACTCCACGGACTGGGGTCCGACGGTCCGCGCCTACAAGGATCTGATGAGCCAGTGGCGCGAGGCGCCGCGCGGCAGCCGCAAGAAGGACGATGCGCAGTGGAAGCGGTTCAAGGCCGCTCAGGACCGCTTCTTCACGGCTCGCAACGCCGATCTCCACGAGACCGAGGCGGAGCAGCGCAAGAACCTGGAGACCAAGGAAGCGCTGCTCGCCGAGGCCGAGGCGATCGACGTCGCGAAGGATCTCGACGCCGCGAAGTCCGCTCTGCGCTCCGTCCAGGACCGCTGGGAGGAAGCCGGCAAGGTCCCGCGTGCGGACATGCGGCGCGTCGACGATCGTCTGCGGAGCATCGAGCGTGCGGTGAAGAACGCCGAGCAGGACGAATGGCGTCGCACTGATCCTCGGACCAAGGCGCGCGTGGAAGGTGCCTCCTCGCAGCTGCACTCGGCGATCGCCTCCTACGAGGACGCTCTGGACAAGGCTCGTGCCAGCGGCGATCCTCGCAAGATCGCCGAGGCGGAGACCGCCCTCGAAGCACGCAAGGAGTGGCTGGCCGTCATCGAGCGTTCCGCGCGCGATCTCGACTGATCGGGTCCCTGTCCGGAGCTGAGCTGAGCAGGGCTCCGGGCAGGACCGTTCCTCCCCCGCCCCGTCTGTCCACAGTGGCAGGCGGGGCGTTTGCCGTCCGTGCGCCGAGGCGCGAGAGTCGGACCATGACACCGAGCGGACGCGGGGAGCAGGAGCACAGGGGCGATGCGCCCGATCGCTCCGACGCCCGCGTCGCCCTCGATCGGCCGGGCGCTCCCGGTGGGATCAGCACCCCCGGCAGGACTGAGGCTCCCGTCGGGCCTGGCACTCCCGGTACGCCTGGTCGGCACGCCCTGCCGCTGACCGGCGCTTGCGCCGCGTGGTCGCATCATGCGGCGGAGCTCGCCGTCCCGCTCGCCGCGAGCCTCGAGCGCTGGGACGAGAGCCCGTCGACGGCCTCGATGGTCGAGCAGCAGCTGCTCGCCCGGATACTCCCCGGCGTCTTCCTGCCCCCGGACCTCCTGGGGACCTCGATCCGGCGCGCCCTCGCCCTGGGATGCGCGCTCGGGGCACGTCTGCAGTCCTACTACGTCATCGCCGGCCCCTCCGCGGCCTGGGTCCTGCTCGGCGGCGATCCGCCGGCACCGGCCGAGCTGCTCTCCCCCGCCCATCGGGGATCACTCGTCGGCGCCACCGTGCGCACCTCGCGCCTTCAACCCCGGGAGGTGGAGACGATCGGCGGTGCGCCCGTAACGGTTCCGCTGCGCACAGCCATCGATCTGCTGCGGTTCGCGCCCGACCACGTCGCCGCACCCTGGCTGCGCGAACTGATCCTCAGCGGCCACGTCACCGAGGCAGCGATCCGCCGGCGGCTCCAGAGGATGGAGCGCTACCCTGGCGCCGGCGCCGCCCGTCAGCGCGTCGGACTGCTGCTGGAGCCTCCATCGCTGGCTGCGTGAGCAGAACTGCTGGTCGCGTGGGCACATCCGCTGACCGCGTGAGCCCTGCCGCGGGCGCCGCGGTCAGGAGACGGAGAGGGGTTCGGTCGTGCCCACGGGCTTGCCGTCGGCCGTCACCCGGTAGACGTCGTAGACGCCCTCGACGCGGCGCACAGTCGCCAGCACCGACTGCAGATGCGAGGGATCCGCGAGCTCGAAGGAGAAGAACGTCGTGGCGAGACGGTCGGTGTTGGACTGCGCGGCTGCGGAGTGGAGATTGACCTGCTGCTCGGAGATCACCAGGGCGAGATCGGTGAGCAGGCGCGGCCGATCGAGCGCTTCGACCTTGATATGCACGAGATATGCGGCGCTGTGGCGACCGGACCACGCCACATCCACGATGCGATCGGGCTGCTGCTCCTGCAGCTGGATCGCATTGGAGCAGCTGGTGTGGTGCACGGAGATCCCCGAACCCCGGGTCACGAAACCGACGATCGGGTCCCCCGGCACCGGGGCGCAGCACTTGGCCAGCTTGACCCAGAGGTCCTTCTGGCCGTCGACGATGACCCCCTGATCGGACTCCGTCGTATGGCGATCCCCACGGCTGGGACGGGAGCGCGCCCGCGAGGGCAGCGTCATCTCCGCGACGTCCTCCTCCGCACCGTCCGATCCACCGAAGACCGCTCGTAGCTTCTCCACGACATGCTGCGCGCCGGTGTGGCCCTCGCCGATGGACGTGTACAGCGAATCCACCGACGGGAGGTTCAGGTCGGAGGCCACCGTGGCCAGGGTGTCGTGCGTGAGCAGCCGGCGCATCGGGAGATCCTGGCGCCGCAGCGCCTTGGCGAGATCCTCCTTGCCCCGCTCGAGGGCCTCCTCGCGACGCTCCTTGGAGAACCAATGTCGGATCTTGCTGCGCGCGCGAGGGGACTTCACGAAGCCCAGCCAGTCCCGGCTCGGGCCCGCCTCCGGCGACTTCGAGGTGAAGACCTCGACGACGTCCCCGGTGGACAGCACGGACTCCAGCGACACCAGCCTGCCGTTGACCCGGGCACCGATCGTCCGGTGCCCGACCTCCGTGTGCACGGTGTAGGCGAAGTCGACGGGGGTGGATCCCTGGGGAAGCGCCAGCACGTCCCCCTTCGGCGTGAAGACGTACACCTCCTGGGTGTTGATCTCGAAGCGCAGCGAATCCAGGAACTCCCCGGAGTCCGTGGTCTCCTTCTGCCAGTCCATCAGCTGCCGAAGCCAGGCGGCCTCGTTGCTCACGGGCTTCGAGTCGCCGCTGTCAGCACCGACCGCCATCGCCTTGTACTTCCAGTGCGCCGCAACACCGTACTCCGCGCGTCGATGCATCTCCCGGGTGCGGATCTGCACCTCGACCGGTTTGCCGGTGGGACCGATGACGGTGGTGTGCAGCGACTGGTAGAGGTTGAACTTGGGCAGAGCGATGTAGTCCTTGAAGCGGCCCTGGACCGGGGACCAGCGGGCATGCAGGGTGCCCAGCACGCCGTAGCAGTCGCGGACGGAGTCGACGAGCACCCGGATCCCGACCAGGTCGTAGATGTCGGCGAAGTCGCGGCCCCTCACGATCATCTTCTGGTAGATCGAGTAGTAGTGCTTGGGACGGCCTGTGACCTCGGCCTTGATCCGGGCCTTCTTCAGATCGTCCTGGATCTTGGAGGACACCAGCTTCAGGTACTGCTCCCGGGCGGGGGCGTGCTGGGCGACGAGCGCGACGATCTCCTCGTACACCTTCGGGTAGAGGACCTGGAAGGAACGGTCCTCCAGCTCCCACTTCATCGTGTTCAGGCCGAGCCGATGCGCGAGAGGCGCGTAGATCTCGAGGGTCTCCTTGGCCTTGCGCTCGGCCGAGGCGGCCGGCACGTACTTCCAGGTGCGGGCGTTGTGGAGGCGATCCGCGAGCTTGATCAGCAGCACCCGGACGTCGCGGCTCATCGCCACGATCATCTTGCGCACGGTCTCCGCCTGCGCGGCCTCGCCGTAGGTGACCTTGTCCAGCTTGGTCACGCCGTCGACCATGACGGCGATGACCTCGCCGAACTCAGCCCGGAGCCGCTCGAGGGAGTAGTCGGTGTCCTCGACCGTGTCATGCAGGAGCGCCGCGGCGACCACGTCGGCCGGCGATCCGAGCTCGGCGAGGATCGTCGCGACCGAGACCGGGTGGGTGATGTACGGGTCCCCGCTCTTGCGGGTCTGCCCACGATGAGCTCGTTCGGCCACCGTGTAGGCCCGCTGGATGAGCACGAGGCTCTCCTTGGGATTCACGGCCGACATGGTCTCCAGGAGCGGAGACAGCAGCGGATCGGTCGGGGTGCCAGAGCGCGAGGAGAAGAAGGCCAGACGGGAGCGCGACTTGCGCGGCCCCTGCGTCACAGGACGGGTGTTCGGCGAGGGCGCGCTCGACGCGGAGCGCGACGTCTCCACGCCGTCTCCCGTGGTCTCGGATGCGGGCCGCTCGTGCACTGCACACCTCCTGCTCTAGGAGCGCCAGTCTACGCGCAGGTCACCGTGGCCAGGACCGACGTCCGCTGTTCGCGGACAGCCCGCAGGACGGTCCTGAACCGCAGTCCTGAACCGCAGTCCGTATCCACAGTCCGGTACCGCGGGGTCGTGTGGCAAGGCGGATGGCGACATCCGCCGAGCACCTGGCACGAAGCACCCAGCACCCAGAACCCAGAACCCAGCACCCAGCACCCAAGGATCAGTTCGGGAGCGACCAGACCCTCGTCAGGGGCACGTCGGGCAGCCTCTCGCGGCCGTGCAGACCCTCGAGCTCGAGGAGGAACGAGACGCCGACGACCTCGACGTCGAAGCGCCGCGTCAGCTCGAGCGTGGCGGCTGCGGTGCCTCCGGTGGCCAGCAGGTCGTCGACGATCAGGGTGCGGGCCCCGGCCGGGAGCGAGCCCTCAGGGATCTGCACGACCGCACTGCCGTACTCGAGGTCATAGCTGAGGCTCGCGGGATCCCCCGGCAGCTTCCCGGCCTTGCGCACCGGCACGAATCCCGCGCCCAGCTCGTAGGCCAGGGGGGCGCCGACCACGAAGCCTCGAGCCTCGGTGCCGACCACGTACTCGATGTCGTCGGGAAGCAGCGACGTCCAGTATCGGATCACCGTGCGGAACGCCGCGGCGTCCCGCAGCAACGGGATGATGTCGCGGAACAGGACCCCGGGCAGCGGGAAGTCCGGGTACTCGGAGATGTGGGTCGCGCGGAGCGCCTCGATCTCGTCGGGCGTCGCCATCTGCTCACTCATCGGGAACCGTCTCCTGAGGTGGGGCGCCGGCTGCGGGAACTCCGCCGCGGCTGTCGGCTCGCGTCGCGCGCGGGTGCCGCGGCGTGCATCGACTGATCGGACTCCTCCGACGTCTCCGGGGCGACTGACTCGTCCGAGGCAGACGTGGAGACACCATCGATCTGATCATCGGAGACGACGTCGTCGGCTCCTTCGGGAAGGTCGTCGTCGTCGGCGGCGTCGGCGTCGGCGTCGGCGGCGGCGTCGTCGGACCGATCGACCTGTCGATCGCCGGCGGTGCCGGAGCCGCCGCTGTGACGGGCCTCGTGCACGGCCTTCGTGTGCGCGACGATCTCCGGTTCCCTGCGGCGCAGGTCCACGAGGAAGCCCGGTGCCAGGAAGATCGAGGAGTAGGTGCCCGCGATGATGCCGATGAACAGCGCCAGGGAGATGTCCTTCAGCGTGCCGGCGCCGAGCAGGAAGGCACCGATCCCGAGGATCGAGCCGACCGGGAGCAGGGCGACCACGGAGGTGTTGATGGACCGCACGAGGGTCTGGTTCGCGGCGAGCTCGACCTGGTCGGCGAAGCTCGCGCGCGTCTGCTCGGTCAGCCCTGAGACGTTCTCGCGGACCTTGTCGAAGACCACGATCGTGTCGTACAGCGAGTAGCCCATCACGGTGAGGAACCCGATCACGGTGCCCGGGGTGATCTCGAAACCGACCACGCCGTAGACCGCGGCGGTGATCAGCATGTCGTGGAACAGGGCGCCCATGGCTGCCAAGGAGGACTTCAGGTTGCGGAAGTACAGCGCCATGGTCACGGCGACGAGCACGAGGAAGACCACGACGGCACGCAGCATCTTCTGCGTGATGTCACCGCTCCAGACCGGGCCGACGTAGGACGTCGAGACCGAATCGGTGGGAACGTCGTACGCCGCCGCGAGCTCCTCCGCGAGCTCGGCCGTCTCCGCGGAGTCCAGCTGCTCGGTCTGGACACGCATCGTGTCCCGCCCCAGGACCGTGATCTTCGGTTCGTTGTCGGGCAGATGCTCGCGCACCGTGTCCCGGGCGGCGACCTGGTCGGTATCGGCCACGCCCGCGACCTGGAACTCGGAACCGCCGGTGAACTCGATGCCGAGGTTCGGACCACGCAGCCCGGCGATGCCCGCGAGGAGCACGATCGCGATGAGGCTGAAGAGGTACCAGGTGCGGCGTCGCCGCACGATCGGGACGGTGCGGCGACCTGCGTGGAGGTCGTTCCCGAACCGGGAGAATGTCGCGGTCATCGGCTCGTCTCCTCGGAGTCGTCATCCATCGGGTCGGTCCCGCCGTCGTCGGACGACGCCGCCGTGGGTGCCTCGTCCGGAGAGGCTGCTTCCCGTCGGAGCCGGGCCTTGCGCTCCGCGAGCGTCTCCCGCGATCCCTCCTCCTCGGTCTCGCCGCGCTCGTCGAGCGAGCGCACCCGTCCACGGCCGGCATAGGCAGGGACGTTCCGCCCCAGCATCGCCGGATCCAGGCCGCTCCAGGGGTGGCCCTTGCCGAAGAAGCGCGTGCGCACGAGCACCTGGAGGATGGGATGGGTGAACAGGAAGACGACCAGCAGGTCGAGCAACGTGGTCACCCCGAGCACGAAGGCGAAACCGCGCACGCCACCGGTCGAGAGCAGATAGAGGACCACCGCGGCGATCAGGTTCACGGAGTCCGAGGCGAGGATCGTGCGCTTGGCGCGGTCCCAGCCGTGGTCGACGGCGCCCACGATCCCGCGACCGTCGCGTATCTCGTCCCTCACCCGTTCGAAGTAGACGATGAAGGAGTCCGCGGTGAACGCGACCGCGACGATCATGCCGACCACCCCGGCGAGGGACAGGCGGTACCCGATATCGGGGATGTTGGAGAGCACGGTGAGCGTGGCGTAGGTGAGCATGCCCATGACCACCAGGCTCGTCGTCGTCACGATGGCGAGCGTGCGGTACTGGGCGAAGGCGTAGGCGACCACGAGGGCCAGACCGATGAGACCGGCGATGAGGCCCATCCGGAGCTGATCGGTGCCCAGGGTCGCGGAGATCTGCTGCTCGGAGGCGACGTCGAACTCGAGCGGGAGAGCGCCGAAGCGAAGCTGGTCCGAGAGCTGGCTCGCCTGGTCCTGCGAGAAGTCCCCGGAGATCGAGGCCTCGCCGCCCGGGGACGGCTCCTGCACCTGGGGCGCCGAGATGACCATGCCGTCCAGCACGATGCCGAACGCAGGGCTGGCGCCCTCGCCGTTGTACAGAGCCTTGGTCATGTCGGAGAACGCCTGGGCGGCGTCCTCCTTGAAGCTCATGTTCACGACGTAGAAGCCCGTGGACTGACCGGTCGGGTTCACATCGGCCGCGACGCTCGAGCTGGAGATCGAGGAACCGGCGACGACCTCGGGGCCGAGCAGGAACTTCTGCGTGCCCTCGGGGTCGCAGGCCACGACGGGCTCATCGGCGGGGGTCGCGGAGACCGTCTCCTGCTGGGAGCTGGGGTCCGTGCAGTCCGCGGCCATCAGCTCGGTCTGGATCTCGGGGGTCATCCATTCCATGGACCAGGCCGGGTACTGCAGCTCGCCCTCGGCGGGCGCCTCGGGCGGAGCCTGCTCGGTGTCGCCGCTGACCAGCCCGTCGAACTGCAGGGAGGACGGATCCGCGGGCGCCGACGAGGCCTCCTCGCCATCCACCCCTCCGGCGTCGGAGGCTGCCCCGCCGTCGGAGGCTCCGCCACCGTCGGAGGGCTGCGCCTCGGCGGTCCCCTCGGGGGCGACGACCCCCAGGACCGGCCGGAAGGACATCGACGCCGTCTGACGGATGGCCTCCGAGGTCTCCTGATCGAGGGTGCCGGGGACATCGATGACGATGTTCGTCCCGCCCTGCACGCTGATCTCGGTCTCGGAGACGCCCATGGCGTTCACGCGCTGGCTGATGATCTGGCGGGCCTGCTCCATGGCCGTGTCATCCACCTCGGCGCCGTCGCGCGACTGCGTCTGCAGGATGATCTGAGTGCCGCCCTCGAGATCGAGGGCGAGTTTGGGAGCCGGTTGCCAGCCCCCCTTCCAGACCCCGGCACCGATCCCGCCGCCCAGCAGCAGGATCAGCACCGCGAGGGCCATGAGGGCGATGCGACGTGCAGGCATGGGGCAGGATTCCTCAGGACGACGGAAGGGTCAGGCCGAGCAGGCGCTCGGAGTCGTGGGGGCCGACGCCCGCAGCATGCGCGAGCACCACCCACGGAGAGAGGTGCGCGCAGTCACGACATGTGATGCGCGCACCTCCGGAGGGATCAGCGGTCGCGCTGGTCCTCGGGACGCGCGAAGTCGTCGGCCACGGTGACGCCGGGGTTCGTGCCCCGGTCGAGCTCGGAGTCACGCTGCGCGAACTCGGAGTCGTCCTCGGCGCGCTCGGAGTCGACGGAGCCGTCCTCGGAGGCCGCATCGGCCTCGACGGGGTCCACGCCCATCGCGATCGCCTGGCGGGCCCACTTGGTCTGGGCACCGTTCTCGGATTCGAGGATGACGACGTCATCGAACGAGTCCACGATCAGACCGTAGAAACCCGAGTGCGTGCGCACCTCGTCCCCGACGCCGAGCTGCGAGACCAGCTCGCGCTGCTTCGCCTGCGCCTTCTTCTGGCGATTCGACATGAACAGCAGGGGCAGCATCATGACTGCGAAGATGAGCAGGAGCGGGAGGAGAGATTCCACGGATTTCCTTTCGGCGGACAGCGACGTACCTGAGAGCGCATGCTCCCGATCCGTCCTGCCGCGGACGACTGACCGCACCACTGTACCTGCCGACCCCGGGCACGCCTCCCAGCCGATGCGCTGCCCCACCTCGGCGGAGGGGCGCTCAGAACCGCCCGAGCATCGGGGCCGCGCCCTCGGCCCCGGCGGGAGCCTCCAACCCCAGATGGGTCCAGGCGGCCGGTGCGGCGGCGCGCCCTCGCGGGGTGCGCAGCAGGAACCCTTCCCGCACCAGATACGGCTCGACCATGGTCTCGACGGTCTCGATCTCCTCCCCCACGGCCACGGCCAGGGTCGACAGACCTACCGGGCCACCGGCGAAGCGCCCGCACAAGGCGCTGAGGACGGCACGGTCCAGACGGTCCAGGCCGCGATCATCGACCTCGTAGACGCGCAGCGCCTCCTGCGCCGCAGCCAGATCCAGCCGGCCGGTGCCGCGCACCTGTGCCCAGTCGCGCACCCTGCGCAGGAGCCGGTTCGCGATACGTGGGGTCCCTCGGGATCTCGAGGCGATCTCCTGCGACGCCTCGTCGACGAGATCCACCTCGAGCCGGGTCGCCGAGCGCCGCACCACCTCACGGAGCTCCTCGGGCGCATAGAAGTCCAGATGACCGATGAAGCCGAAGCGATCGCGCAGCGGAGCAGGGAGCAGACCGGCGCGGGTGGTCGCCCCGACGACGGTGAACGGCGGAAGATCCAGCGGGATCGAGGTGGCACCGACCCCCTTGCCCACGACGACATCGACCCGGAAGTCCTCCATCGCGATGTAGAGCATCTCCTCGGCCGGGCGCGCCAAGCGGTGGATCTCGTCGATGAAGAGCACCTCCCCCTCGTCGAGGGAGGACAGGATCGCCGCGAGGTCCCCCGCATGCTGGATCGCCGGCCCGGAGGTGATGCGCAGAGGCGCCTCGAGCTCTGCGGCGATGATCATCGCCAACGTGGTCTTGCCCAGTCCTGGCGGACCGGACAGGAGGACGTGCTCCGGGGTCTTGCCACGGCCGGAGGCGGCATCGAGCACGAGCGAGAGCTGCTCCCGCACCACCTGCTGGCCGACGAACTCGTCGAGCCGTCGGGGCCGCAGCGCGGATTCCGCCGTGCGCTCCGGCGGGGCCGATTCCGCGCTCATCACGGAATCCTCCCTCGCGTGCGGTCCTGCGCCAGCCGGATCGACGTCGGGGGCGTCCTCGGGGTTCATCGGCTGCCGCCCAGCTGGCGCAGCGCACGGCGCAGGAGCTCAGCGGCGTCCAGGGGACCATCGGTCTCGGCGCGGACACCCTCGACCGCCGAGAGGGCGCCCTTCTCCGCCCAGCCGAGCCCGACCAGGGCGACCACCACGTCCGCGTCGACGCCGGACGGCAGGGAGCTCGCCCCCGCGGTCCCCTCCGATGCGGCGGGACCTGCCGGAGCCGGAAGCTTCCCCCCGAGCTCGAGGAGCATGCGGCTGGCGACCTTCGGACCGATGCCGGGAGTACGGGTGATGGTCTTCGCATCCTGCTCGGCGACCGCCCGCCGCAGCTCCTCGGGGTCGAGCACCGCGAGCACCGCGAGCGCGGTGCGCGGGCCGATGCCGGAGACGGACTGCACGATGCGGAAGGTCTCGGCCTCCTCCGGGTGCGGGAAGCCGAAGAGGGTCATCGAGTCCTCACGGACGACCAGCTCGGTGTGCAGGGTCAGCTCCGCGCCGTGGCGGGTCGAGCTCAGGGCCTGGGGTGTGGTGCGGACGAGGTAGCCGACGCCACCCACCTCGAGCACGAGGGCGTCGAGGTCGATGCGGGCCACGCGGCCGGTCAGGGATGCGATCACAGGACCACTCTAGAACGAGTGTTCGATCAGTGCCGGGAGGTCGAGCGCTCCCGGGCGCGTCGGGCCTCGCGCTCCGCACGTGCCCAGACCGCCTGTGCGCCGGTGCGGGCGCCGCCCGAGGCGTCCAGCGCCACGGGACCCGGGCCCCGCCACAGCTGGGTCAGCGCGATCGCGACCGCATCGGCCGCGTCGGCGGGCTGCGGGGGCGCCTCGAGCCCCAGCAGCTTGACCAGCATCGTCTGGATCTGCTTCTTGTCGGCGCGCCCGCTGCCGGTGACGGCGGCCTTCACCTCGGAGGGCGTGTGCAATGCCGTCGGAATCCCCCGCTCAGCGGCTTCCAGGAGCGCGATCCCCGAGACCTGGGCGGTCCCCATGACCGTCGAGATGTTGTTCTGGCTGAACACCCTCTCCACGGCCACGACATCCGGGGAGTACTCCTCGAGCGCCGCGCGCAGACCCCTCGCGATCGCGAGCAGTCGCTGGTCCAACGGGTCCTCGGTGCCGGACCGGATGACCCCGGCGTGGACGAACGTCGCGCGGCGACCGCCCGCCGAGTCGATCACCCCGACGCCGCACCGGGTGAGGCCGGGATCGATCCCGAGGACCCTCAAGGTCATCCGGTCCTCCCCGATGCGTGCGGTGCGATCACTGCTGTCCGTGCGGCGCGTGGTCTCGTGCGCCGGGCGGTCACGAACCGTAAGGCGCCCCGTCGTGCGGCGATGGCCGGCACGACGGGGACGCGCATCACTCGGGCTCGGCGTCCGCGAGCTGCGCGGCGACGTCCTCCGGGATGTCGAGGTTCGAGAAGACGTTCTGCACGTCGTCGCTGTCCTCGAGGGCGTCGATCAGACGCAGCGCCTTCTGGGCTCCGTCCAGGTCGACGGGGGTGCGCATGGTGGGCACGAACTGCGCCTCGGCGCTGTCGTAATCGATGTCCGCCTCCTGCAGCGCGGTGCGCACGGCGACGACGTCGGTGGCCTCCGAGAGGACCTCGAAGGAGTCACCCTCGTCGGTGATCTCCTCGGCGCCGGCGTCGAGGACGACCTCGAGCAGGGTGTCCTCGGTGAGCTCGCCCTTGGGGACCGTCACCACGCCCTTGCGCTCGAACAGGTAGGAGACGGAGCCGGACTCCGCCATGTTCCCCCCGTTGCGGTTGAAGGCGAGGCGCACCTCGGAGACCGCGCGGTTCTTGTTGTCGGTGAGGCACTCGACCAGCACGGCGATGCCGCCCGGGGCGTAGCCCTCGTACATCAGGGTCTCGTAGTCGACCCCGCCGCCGTCGAGCCCGCCGCCGCGCTTGACGGCGCGGTCGATGTTGTCATTGGGGACCGAGGTCTTCTTGGCCTTCTGGATCGCGTCGAAGAGCGTCGGGTTGCCGGAGGGATCGGGCCCGCCCATACGCGCCGCGACCTCGATGTTCTTGACCAGCTTGGCGAATGCCTTGCTGCGCTTGGCATCGATGACGGCCTTCTTGTGCTTCGTGGTCGCCCACTTGGAATGCCCTGACATCTCTCTCCTCCCGACGTAGACGCCGGATACCGGCGCAGTGCGGACCCATTCTAGGGGTACACGAGCCATCGTCCCTGTCAGGACGGTTCAGCGACGCACGACCGGCTGTGTGAGCGACCCGATCAGCCGACGGTCCGCCGTGATGCGTTCGAGCAGCTCCCGCTCCTGCAGGCGGGTCTTCGCCGTGGCCCTGCCGTGCAGCACGCTGTGCCGCTGCATGCCCAGCTCGATCGAGGCGCGGATCAGGTCCCGCATGCCCATCCGGGCGACGGCGCCGTGGCGCCCGGCCCACTTCTCGGCCTTGCGGCGACGACCCATCGCGACCAGGAGATCGACCTCCGCCGGAGCGAACCATCCGGCACGCCCGTAGTCCGAGAGCTGTCTGCGCAGGATGCGGCGCTCCCGCAGCCGCAGGAAGAGCACGATCCCTGCCAGGAGGAGGAATATCGGCACCTGCACGGAGGCGTAGTAGCGCAGGAATCCTGCGAGGGGGCTCGCGGGATCGACCGGCAGGAAGAACGAGGAGCCGTTCCACAGGGCATGCAGGATCATGCCGAGCGAGAGCCCGCCGACGCCGAGCCCGAAGTACAGCATCAGCGAGCGCCGCTCCGCCGCGATGCCCAGACCCAGCCCGCACAGCGCCGTGAAGGAGACGTGGGCGAAGGGAGACAGGAGCCCGCGCAGGAAGAAGGTCTGCCAGAAGACGTCGACCTCGCCGGCGGCCTGCGCCTGGTGGAACGAGTTCCCGAAGTAGAGGATGTTCTCGGTGAATGCGAACCCTCCGGCGATCAGCGCCGCATAGACCACCCCGTCGATCGGTCCGGCGATGTAGCGCCGTCCCCAGATCAGCAGGCCGATCAGCCCGGCGGACTTCATACTCTCCTCGATGACCGGCGCCTGGATCACCGCGCCCAGGAACGAGGCCGTGACGTCGCTGGGCTCGCTCGGCGTGATCCAGCTCGTGAAGGGGCCTCCGATGACGAAGGTCAGCGCGACCGAGCCCACGGCGCCCCAGATGAAGGCGTAGACCAGGGAGATCCGGGGCTGCGGGGTGTACCGGTCGATCCACCACACGGCGGTGAACACGATGGCCACGGGTACCAGGGCCGCGGTGAACGCGACCAGGGAGGTGCCGAACCCGAGCGGGAGGATGATGAAGAGATAGAGGAGCACCGCGCCGCCCGCCAGGAGCAGGAAGGACAGCGCGAAGGCCGCCCACCTCACCCACGGCGGTCGGCGTCGCGAGCGCTGCGGGCCGCCGTCTCCGAGCCGAGCGGGTCCGCGGGGGTCCGTGCGCTGGACGTCGTAGTCATAGCCGGGGTCGAGGGCAGCGGTCCCGGACGCTGGAGGCGCTGGGAATCCGGTCGTGTTCATCGAGGTCGTTCCTCCCCTGCCCTGGATGCGCCGGCGGTCCCGATCACCGTGCGCCGAGTGCTGATCGCCGTTCCTCGGGACCCCTTGCCGTCGGCTCGTTCCCGGGCCCCCGCCGCAGCCGGCGGCCTCGGTCATGCTAGCTCAGGGCCAGGCGTCGGCGTACAGCTGACGGGTGTCCGCCAGCAGGATGGGGACGGCCTTCGTGCGCCCGATGATCGGCAGGAAGTTCGCATCGCCCATCCATCTCGGTACCACGTGCTGGTGGAGGTGGGCGGCGATCCCCGCTCCGGCGACCGGCCCCTGGTTCATCCCGAGGTTGAAGCCTGCAGGATCGGAGACCTGTCGGATCACGCGCATCGCGGTACGGGTCAGCTCGGCGATCTCGCGCACCTCGTCGTCGTCCAGCTCCGTGTAGTCCGCGACATGCCGGTACGGGCACACCAGGAGATGACCGGCGTTGTAGGGGTACAGGTTCAGGATCACGTAGGCCACCTGGCCGCGGTGGACGATCAGGGCGTCCTCGTCGGAGCGCTGCGGCCCCGCGCAGAAGGGACACTGCTCGTCGTCGTGCGGATCCTCGGGCTTGTTCTCGCCGCCGATGTACGCCATACGATGCGGGGTCCACAGCCGTTGGGTGTCGTCGGGCACGCCCGCGAAGCTCCGGGCGTCCTCGACGACCGGGTGCGAGGGGCCGGGCTGCGAGGTGTCGGTGGGTGACGAGGCAATCGGTGACGAGGCAGGGCGCGAGGAGCCCTCCGGGGCGGAGGGCTCCTCGCGGGAACGCTGTTCGTTCACACCTGCGCCTTGGTCGTCACGGCCTCCACGATGCGCTCGACGGCGGTGTCCACGTCGATGCCGTTGTCCTGGCTGCCGTCGCGGAGACGGAAGGAGACCGCGCCGTTGGCCTGGTCCTCGCCGCCGGCGATCAGCAGGTAGGGCACCTTCTCCTTGGTGTGGGTGCGGATCTTCTTCTGCATGCGGTCGTCCGAGGAGTCCACCTCGACACGGATGCCGTGGGCGCGGAGCTTCGCGGCGACCTCCTCGAGGTAGGGCACGTACTCGGCGGCGACCGGGATGCCGACCACCTGGACCGGGGCGAGCCACACCGGGAAGGCCCCGGCATAGTGCTCCAGCAGCACACCGAAGAAGCGCTCGATGGAGCCGAACAGGGCACGGTGGATCATCACCGGGCGCTGGCGGGAGCCGTCGGAGGCGGCGTACTCCAGCTCGAAGAGCTCCGGCTCGAAGAAGTCGAGCTGGATCGTGGACAGCTGCCAGGTGCGTCCGATCGCGTCCTTCGCCTGGACGGAGATCTTCGGACCGTAGAAGGCGGCGCCGCCCGGGTCCGGGACCAGATCGAGGCCCGATGCGGTGGCGACCTCCTCGAGGGTGGCCGTGGCCTCATCCCAGGTGCTGTCGTCGCCGACCGACTTCTCGGGGTCGCGGGTGGACAGCTCGAGGTAGAAGTCGTCGAGCCCGTAGTCCTTGAGCAGCCCCAGCACGAAGTCGAGCGTCGAGGCGATCTCCTCGCGCATCTGCTCACGCGTGGTGTAGATGTGCGCGTCGTCCTGGGTGAAGCCACGAGCACGGGTCAGCCCGTGCACCACGCCGGACTTCTCGTAGCGGTAGACGCTGCCGAACTCGAAGAGACGCAGCGGCAGCTCGCGGTAGGACCTGCCGCGGGAGCTGTAGATGAGGTTGTGCATCGGGCAGTTCATGGGCTTGAGGTAGTAGTCCTGCCCCTGCTTGGTGACGTTCCCGTCCGCGTCCACCTCCTCGTCCACGTGCATCGGCGGGTACATGCCCTCGGCGTACCACTCGAGGTGTTTGGAGGTCTCGAAGAGGTTCTTCTTCGTGATGTGAGGGGTGGAGACGAAGGAGTAGCCGGCCTCGACGTGGCGGCGACGGGAGTAGTCCTCCATCTCCATCTTGATCGTGGCGCCCTTGGGATGGAACACCGGCAGGCCGGAGCCGATCTCGTCGGGGAAGGAGAACAGATCGAGCTCGTTGCCCAGGCGGCGGTGGTCGCGGCGCTCGGCCTCGGCGACGCGCTCCTGGTACGCCCGCAGCTCATCCTTGGACGGCCAGGCGGTGCCGTAGACGCGCTGCAGCATCGAGTTCTTCTCACTGCCGCGCCAGTAGGCGGCGGCGGAGCGGGTCAGCGCGAAACCGTTGCCGATCAGCTTGGTGGTGGGCAGGTGCGGGCCACGACACAGGTCGGTCCAGACCGTCTGCCCCTTCTTGTCCACGTTGTCGTACATGGACAGGCCGCCCTCGCCGACCTCGACGCTCGCCCCGTCGGCGGCGTCGCCGGCGGTGGACTTCAGGCCGATGAGCTCGAGCTTGTAGGGCTCCCCGGCCTCCTCGACGCGCGCGGCGTCGTCGGTGATCTCGCGACGCACGAAGCGCTGACCGGACTTGATGATCCGGTTCATCTCCTTCTCCAACGCCTTGAGGGACTCGGGAGTGAAGGGCTCGGCGACATCGAAGTCGTAATAGAAGCCATCGGCGATGGGCGGCCCGATCCCGAGCTTGGCCTCAGGGTTCGTCACCTGCACGGCCTGCGCGAGGACGTGAGCGGCGCTGTGGCGGAGGATCGACAGGCCGTCCTCGCTGGAGATCTCGACGCCCTCGACGATCTGTCCGTTCACGAGCGGCGTGGCGAGGTCGCGCAGCTCCGCATCGATGCGCAGCGCGATGATCTCGGTGCGGCCCGCGAACAGCTCGGTGCCCGTGGTCCCCTCCTCGAGCTGCTGGGGGGATCCGTCGAGGGTGATGGCGATCTGGGCCACGGGAATTCTCCTTGTGTTCGGGTCGAGCCGGCCGACGATGCCGGCTCCACGGACGATGGTATCGGGCCGGGGCCCCTCGACGAGCCGACGGCCTGTGCGCCACCTGGGCTCTCATCGAGGCGATCGGGGCAGAGCAGAAGGGCCCCGGTCCGAAGACCGGGGCCCTTCTGTGCTGGTGGGCGATACTGGGATCGAACCAGTGACCTCTTCCGTGTCAGGGAAGCGCGCTACCGCTGCGCCAATCGCCCGGGGCGGCGCCCGAAGGCACCGACGGAGGTGGGTACGGGATTCGAACCCGTGTACACGGCTTTGCAGGCCGTTGCCTCGCCTCTCGGCCAACCCACCGGAGATGCTTCCGCATCTATATGAAACGGCGCTCCCGACAGGACGTCGAGCGCGCCGCTCCCCGGAGCGGACGACCGGATTCGAACCGGCGACCCTCACCTTGGCAAGGTGATGCTCTACCAACTGAGCTACGTCCGCGCAACGAGGATCCGAAGATCTCGTCGTGGGCGATACTGGGATCGAACCAGTGACCTCTTCCGTGTGAAGGAAGCGCGCTACCCCTGCGCCAATCGCCCGGTGGTGTCTCCACCCTCGTCATCCACCCTTCCGAGCGGACTCGAAGAAGCTTACATGAGGTCCGACGACCCCGAAGACCACTTCTGACGTGACGTACGTCGCGCCGGAGATCGTCCCGTCGGCAGGTGCACCGAGCATTCGGGAGTCGTCGCCGAGGAAGCCCCTGAGGTCACGAGTCGCGAACGCTCACGAGTCGAGAGCACTCACGAGCCGAGGAGCTTCAGGAGTCGCCATCGAGGAAGAAGATCCGGGACGACGACTCGGCGGGCGGCACCCCCGCGCCGCTCCACCCCTCCCCGCACCGTCGGCCCGTGACGTCCGACACTGCAGGCCATCTGCATTTGCGCGGATGCCAGGACCGTCCTAAAGTTGTCGATCGTCGGCCCAGCCGATGTGCGGACGTAGCTCAGTTGGTAGAGCATCACCTTGCCAAGGTGAGGGTCGCCGGTTCGAATCCGGTCGTCCGCTCCATCCCTCCCCCGCATCTCCGGATGCATTGGGCGATTGGCGCAGCGGTAGCGCGCTTCCCTGACACGGAAGAGGTCACTGGTTCGATCCCAGTATCGCCCACCACGAAAGGCCCCCTCGGAATCCCGAGGGGGCCTTCGTCGTTCCCCGTGCCGTTCCCCGCGATGCCTCGCGCCGGGGTCGCGTGCGGGGCGAGTGCCGGCACAGGGCTACGTGCCGAAAGGTGTGCAGCGGGCGACGTCGCTACCTGACGGTCAGCGGCGCCCTGCCCAGTAGCCCACGTCCCGGTCCCGGTTCGGTGGCCGTACGTCTACTCTGGCCTCATGCAGATCTGGACCGGACAGTCTTACCCCCTGGGGGCCACCTTCGACGGCTCCGGCACCAACTTCGCGTTGTTCTCGGAGGCGGCCGAACGCGTCGAGCTGTGCCTTCTCGACGAGGACGGCACCGAGCGCCGCATCGAGGTCACCGAGGTCGACGCCTTCGTGTGGCACGTCTACCTCCCGTCGGTACAGCCCGGGCAGCGCTACGGCTACAGGGTCCACGGGGCCTACGACCCGGCCGGAGGGCACCGCTGCGATCCCTCGAAGCTCCTGCTGGACCCGTATGCCAAGGCTATCGCCGGCATGGCGAGCAACCACCCCTCGCTGTACAGCTACAGCTTCGAGGACCATGAAGCGCGCAACACCGATGACTCGTCGCAGCACACCATGCACTCCGTCGTGGTCTCCCCGTTCTTCGACTGGGGCAACGATCATCCCCCGGCGCACGAGTACCACGACACGGTGATCTACGAGGCCCATGTCAAGGGCCTCACCATGCTCCATCCTGACATCGACGACGACATCCGTGGCACCTATGTCGCGATGGGCGAGCCCGCGATCATCGAGCACCTCACCGAGCTCGGGGTGACCGCGATCGAGCTGATGCCCGTCCACCAGTTCGTCCAGGACGGGCACCTGGTCGAGAAGGAGATGCGCAACTACTGGGGCTACAACACCATCGGCTTCTTCGCCCCGCACAACGAGTACGCCCACGCCGGCGATACCGGGCAGCAGGTCCAGGAGTTCAAGCAGATGGTGAAGAACCTCCATGAGGCGAACATCGAGGTGATCCTCGACGTGGTGTACAACCACACCGCCGAGGGCAACCAGATGGGGCCCACCCTGTGCTTCCGCGGCATCGACAACGCCGCCTACTACCGACTCGTCGAGGACGACAAGGCGCACTACTACGACACCACAGGCACCGGGAACTCCCTGCTCATGCGCACTCCCCACGTGCTGCAGCTGATCATGGACTCGCTGCGCTACTGGGTCACCGAGATGCATGTCGACGGCTTCCGCTTCGACCTCGCCTCGACGCTCGCCCGCGAGCTGCACGAGGTCGACCGGCTCTCCGCCTTCTTCGACATCATCCAGCAGGACCCGATCATCTCCCAGGTCAAGCTGATCGCGGAGCCCTGGGACCTCGGCGAGGGCGGCTATCAGGTGGGCGGGTTCCCGCCCCTGTGGTCGGAGTGGAACGGTCACTACCGCGATACCGTCCGCGACTTCCATCGGTCCGAGCCCGGCGTCATCGGGGACTTCACCTCGCGACTGGCCGGCAGCTCCGATCTCTACCAGCACACGGGCCGCACGCCGATCGCCTCGATCAACTTCGTCACCGCGCACGACGGCTTCACCATGCGGGATCTGGTCTCCTACAACGACCGGCACAACGAGGCCAACGGCGAAGGCGGCAACGACGGCGAGAGCCACAACCGTTCCTGGAACTCCGGGGTCGAAGGCCCCAGCGAGGACCCGGAGGTGCGGGCGCTGCGCCTGCGCCGCGCCAAGAACCTCATGGCGACGCTCCTGGTCAGCCAGGGTGTCCCGATGATCCTGCACGGTGACGAGATGGGCCGCACCCAGGGCGGAAACAACAACACCTACTGCCAGGACAACGAGCTGTCCTGGATGAGCTGGGAGCTCGACACGGACCAGATGGACATGCTCTGGTTCACCCAGCAGATGATCGCCCTGCGCCGGGACCACCCGATCTTCCGTCGGCGCCGCTTCCTGCAGGGCGTCGTCCGGGACGAGGCGGACTCCGCTCTGCCGGACGTGGAGTGGCTCGGCACCGACGGCGTCCCGATGACCGCCGAGGACTGGGAGTCCCCGCAGAACAAGTGCCTGACGATGTTCCTCAACGGCTCCGCGATCCCCGAGCCCACGCTCCGCGGGGAGCGCATCGTGGACGACTCCGCCCTGCTCCTGTTCAACGCCTCGGGCAACGATGTCGACTTCGTCCTCCCGCCGGCCGATCATGGCGCGAGCTGGACCGTCGCCATCGGGACCGGGGAGACGGTGGACATCGGGACCGCCCTGGACGCCGAGCAGTCGATCTCCCGGCCCGCCCACTCCCTGCTGGTCCTGACGCGCCCCCCGATGGAGGACATCGAGGAGCCCGCCGACGGGAACCACGAGCAGACCACCCGCGCCTGAGACGACGGGCCCGCTCGACGGCGGACCCGGCATGAAGGAGAGCACCCCATGGCCCTGCCCGACCTGAGCACTGCGTCCGCGGACCCCGAGCAGGCCGACGCCCACCGGCCCGTCCCGTCTGCGCGAGCCGTCCCGACGTCGACCTACCGCCTGCAGCTGCACGCCGGCTTCACGACCGACGACGCGGCCTCGCTGGTGCCGTATCTCGCGCAGCTCGGCGTGGGACACGTGTTCTGCTCCCCCGTCCTGCAGGCCGCCCCCGGCTCGACCCACGGGTACGACGTGGTGGACCACACGCGGATCAGCGCGGAGATCGGCGGAGAGGACGGCCTGCGCCGTCTCGCCGCGGCGGCGCACGACCACGGCATGGGGCTGATCGTGGACGTGGTGCCCAACCACATGGCGATCCCGACCCCGATCTGGCACAACCGCGCCCTGTGGTCGACCCTGCGCGACGGCCCCGACTCGCCCTACGCCGACTGGTTCGACATCGATCCGTCGTCCGAGCGCTCGATCCTGGTGCCGGTGCTGGGACGCCCCATCGGCTCGGTGCTGGCCGACGGGGAGATCGAGCTGGGGGTGGAGCAGATCCCGCAGCCCGACGGCACCACCGCGGAGGAAGCCGTGGTGCGGTACTTCGACCACGTGCTCCCGGTCGCCGCCGGCACCCAGCATCTGGGACTCACGGACCTGCTGGACCGCCAGTGGTACCGCCTGGCCTATTGGAAGGTCGCCGACGACGAGCTGAACTACCGACGGTTCTTCGACGTCGACACGCTCGCCGCGATCCGCGTCGAGCTGCCGCAGGTGTTCGAGGCGACCCACGAGACGCTGCTGCGGCTGCAGGGCGAGGGCGTGATCGACGGCTATCGCATCGATCATCCCGACGGTCTGACCGACCCGCGCGGCTACCTGCGCGACCTCGAGCGGGCGACCGGCGGGGCCTGGACCGTGGTGGAGAAGATCCTGGAGGCCGACGAGCAGCTGCCCGGGGACTTCCCCTGCGCCGGCACCACCGGCTACGACGCCCTGTGGCGGGTCGGCGGCCTCTTCCACGATCCTCACGGTGCGCTCGGACTGACCCATCTGTGGCAGCGCCGCACGGAGGATCTGCGTCCCTTCTCCGAGATCGCCGCCGAGTCCACCGAGCAGATCGTCTCGACCAGCCTGTGGGCGGAGCTCGAACGCCTGACCACGCTGATCCACCACATCTGCCAGGAGGACATCCGCCTGCGGGACACCACCCGGCGGAACATCCAGAAGGTCGTCCGCGCCCTGCTCGGCGCGATGGACCGCTACCGCGCCTACATCGTGCCCGGGGAGCCGGCGCCGGGCGCCGAGCGTGCCGTCATCGACCAGGCGGCGGCCCGGGCCCTGCAGGTGCTCGGCGACGACGAGGACGTCGTCATGACCCTGGAGACCGTGGTGGCCCTGGTGTGCGGGGACGAGGTGGGCAGCGCCGGCCGGACGGCGAGCGCCGCTCGGTCGGAGGTCGTCGTGCGCTTCGCCCAGACCTGCGGACCGGTGCACGCGAAGGGGCTCGAGGACACGGCCTTCTACCGCTACACCCGCTTCCTCGCGGTCACCGAGGTGGGGTCCGATCCCGAGCGGATCGGGGTGGAGCCCGACGATCTCCATGACCACGCTCTGGAGAAGCGGCACACCCATCCCGATGCCATGACCACGCTGTCCACCCATGACACCAAGCGCAGCGAGGACGTCCGGGCGCGGCTGGCAGTCCTGACCGAGCAGCCCCTGGAGTGGGCGGTGCTGGTGCAGGACCTGGACCGGGCGACGTCCGCATCGCGCGGTGACCGCGTCGACGGGGCCGTCGAGCTCCTGCTGTGGCAGGTCCTGGTCTCGTGCTGGGATCTGCCGGGGGCCGACGCACCGCGGATCACGGCCGATCGCCTGGAGGGGTACCTGCTCAAGGCGATGCGCGAGGCCAAGACGCTCACGACGTGGACGGATCAGGACTCGGAGTACGAGCAGCAGGTGCTCGACCTGGGGCGGGCCGCTCTCGCCTCGGAGGAGGTGGACCGCCTCCTGACCGAGTGGACCCGGCGCACGCACGCCGCCCAGCGCACCGCGATCCTCGGCCAGAAGCTGGTGCAGCTGACCATGCCCGGGGTGCCGGACGTCTACCAGGGCAACGAGACCATCGACCTCTCCCTCGTGGACCCCGACAACCGCCGGGCGGTCGATCACGCCGCGCATGCCGAACGGCTGACCCGGATGCTCGAGGGGGCCGGCCCCGACGGGATCGGTGACGAGAAGCTGTGGCTGACCCGGAGCGCCCTCGTGCTGCGCCGGCAGCGGCCCGAGCTCTTCCAGGGCCGTGACGCCGGCTACCGGCCGCTGCCCACCACCACGGGCCACGCGGTCGCCTTCGGCCGCGCCGTGGGCGAGGGCGAGATCGAGGTGGTGACCGTCGTCACCCGACTGGCCCACGGCCTCGCCCAGCGGGGTGGCTGGGGCGACGCACAGCTCGCCCTCCCCGAGGGCCGCTGGCGCGATCTCCTCAGCGGCGTCGAGGTCGACGGCGGGATGGTGCCCCTCCAGTCGCTGCTCACCACCTGGCCGGTCGCACTGCTGGTGCGGGCCGAGGACCCGGCAGCCGACGGCGCCGAGGACCATGACGGCGCGCGGGCCGGCAGCGGCGTCCAGGAGGAGCGCCGATGACTGCGTCGGACATCGACCAGCGAACCCGTCGTGCGTACGACCGCTACGAGGTCTGGGCCCCGAGGGCGAGGGCGGTGACGATCCGGGTCGATGGTGTCGAGCATCCGATGCGCTCCGCCCCGGACGGGTGGTTCACGCTGCCCGACGTCGAGGCTGTCCCCGGTGCCCGGTATGCCTTCCGGCTCGAGGACGCCGAGCTCTGGCTGCCCGACCCGCGCTCGCTGTCCCAGCCGGACGGCGTGCACGGGGCCAGCGAGGTGGTGGACCCCCGTGCACTGCGCGGGCCCTCCCCGTGGGCCGGCCGCAGCCTGCGCGGAGGCGTCCTGTACGAGATGCACGTGGGCACGTTCACCCCGGGGCCGAACGGCCGCGGGGGCACCTTCGACTCGGCGATCGAGCGGCTCGATGACCTCGTGGAGCTCGGGATCGAGGCGATCGAGCTGATGCCGATCGCGACCTTCCCCGGCGACCGCGGGTGGGGGTACGACGGGGTGGGCCTGTATGCCACCCACGCGGACTACGGCGGGCCCGCAGGTCTGGCCCGGTTCGTCGACGCCGCGCACTCTCGCGGTCTCGCCGTGGTGCTCGACGTGGTCCACAACCATCTCGGCCCCACCGGCAACTACCTGGGGATGTTCGGCCCGTACTTCACCGATCAGCACGAGACCCCGTGGGGTGAGGCGGTGAACCTCGATCAGCCCGGGTCCCGCCAGGTGAGGGACTTCCTCCTGGGCAGCGCCCGGCTCTGGCTGGTCGATGTCGGGATCGACGCCCTGCGCCTGGACGCGGTCCATGAGCTGCACGACGACTCGCTCCGGCATGTCCTGGCCGAGCTCGCCGACGCCGTCGGCTCCTGGCAGGTGGAGACCGGGCGCCCGCTCAGCCTGATCGCCGAATCCGACCGGAACGATCCGGTCACCGTCACTCCCACGTCCGCCGGCGGTCTGGGAATGGACGGGCAATGGGCCGACGACGTCCACCATGGGGTCCACGCGTGGATCACCGGCGAGCGCGCCGGCTACTACGCGGATTTCGGATCGGCCGACGCCCTGGCCACCGTCCTGACCGGGATGTTCCTCCATGCCGGAACCTATTCGACCTTCCGCGGGAAGGTCTGGGGCTCCCCCGTCGATCCCGGCAGCCGCCAGTACGACGCCCACTCCTTCGTGACCTTCCTCCAGGACCACGACCAGGTCGGCAATCGGGCCACCGGCGACCGGATCCATCACTCCCTGACCCCGGGGCAGCATGCCGCGGCGATCTCGCTCATCCTGCTGGGTCCGGGCACGCCCATGCTGTTCCAGGGCGAGGAGTGGGCGGCCTCGACACCGTTCACGTTCTTCACCGATCACGACGACGAGATCGGCCCCCTGGTCAGCGCGGGGCGCACCGAGGAGTTCGCCGCCATGGGGTGGGAGGGGACCGTGCCCGACCCCCAGGCCCGCTCCACCTTCGAGTCCTCGATCCTGCGCCATGAGGAGCGCACGGCGGGCGACCACGCCCGGATCCTGGACTGGTATCGCACGCTCATCTCGCTGCGTCGCACGGAGCCGGCCTTCTCGGACCCTGATCTGCGCCGCACCAGCGTCGAGATCCTCGCCGAGGAGACCGTGCTGCTGCGCCGCGGCACGCTGGGAGTCCTCTCCCACCGCGGCCCCGGTCCGCTCGCCGATGTACCCCGTGCCCTGGAGATCCTGAGCTCCTTCGGCGAGGCGTCCCTCTCCTCCGACGGGACCGTCCAGATGGCCGACGCCGGAGCGGTGATCCTGCGCCTGCACGCAGAATGAGCTGATCAGCGCCGTCGGCAGTGCACTGTCGTCTCGGAGAGACTCGAGGAGGAGCATCCATGAAGATCGTCATCACCGACCTGGACCAGGACCGCATCACGGAGGAGCAGGCCGTCGCCGACGCCGCCGGCGCCGAGCTGGTCCTCGCACAGTCCCGCACCGAGGACGAGGTGATCGAGGCCGCCCAGGGGGCGGACGCCCTCCTGGTGCAGTACGCCCCGATCACCCGTCGCGTGCTCGAGGCCCTGCCGAGCGTGCGAGCGATCGGACGCTACGGCGTCGGGGTGGACACCCTTGATCTCGATGCCGCCACAGAGGTCGGCGTCGCGGTCAGCAATGTGCCCGATTATGGGACCGAGGACGTCTCCGATCATGCCGTGGCGCTCGCCGTCTCCCTGTCCCGCGGGGTGGTCGAGCTGGATCGCAACCTGCGCGCCGGCACCACGTCCCTCGCCCCCGTGAAGCCGCTGCATCGGCTGTCCACCCGCACCGTCGGCGTGATCGGGCTGGGTCGCATCGGCGCCGCCACCGCGCGCAAGGCCCGAGCACTGGGCTTCTCCGTGCACGGCTACGACCCGATGCGCGAGGCCGGCAGCACCACGGAGGACGGGATCGCGGTACGCACGCAGGACGAGGTCCTGGCGGAGTCCGACGTGATCAGCGTCCACGTGCCGCTGACCGAGCAGACCCATCACCTGATCTCCACCGAGGCCCTGGCCCGGATGCGGCCGGGGTCGATGCTCGTCAACACCAGCCGCGGCGGCGTCGTGGACACGGCGGCCGTGGTCGAGGCCCTGCAGTCCGGTCACCTCCGCGGCGCGGGCCTGGACGTGTTCGAGACCGAGCCGCTCCCGCAGGACAGCGCTCTGCGGGACTGCCCGACGGCGATCCTCACCCCGCATGCGTCCTGGTACAGCGAGGAGTCCGAGACGGAGCTCAAGCGCCGGGTGATCGAGAACGTCGTGGAGGTCCTCGCCGGGCGCCGGCCGCGCAACATCCTCAATCCCGAGGTGCTGGAGTCCCCGGCGAGCTGACGGGGCACGGAGCGACCGTTCCCCGGCTGCAGCGCAGTGCCCGCAGTGCACTGCACTGCAGGCCGAGCAGGACAGGCGAGCCCGGGAGACGCGACTGCGACTACAGCGCAGTGCCCTCCCGCTGCTGCGCGCCCCGGGCAGCGCGCACGAGGTCGGCGCCGATCGTGCCCACCTCGTCGGCCGAGCGTCCCGGGGCATAGAGGAACGAGCCGATCCCGGCGCCGGCCGCCCCGGCCCGGATCCAGCTCGGGATCGTCTCCGTGGTGATGCCGCCGACGGGCAGGAACGCGGTGCCCTCGGGGACGACGGCGCTCCACGCCGTCAGAAGGCTCTCGCCGAGCGCGTCGGCCGGGAAGATCTTCAGGTGCCGGGCCCCGGCGCGGAGCGCGGCGAAGACGTCGGTCGCGGTGGCGACGCCCGGGTAGGGCGTCATCCCCAGCTCGAGGGAGCGGGCGATGATCTCTGGATCCGTGTTCGGGGCCACCACCAGCTCCCCACCGGCGTCGGCGACGCGCTGCACGTCCGCGAGGTCGACGACGGTTCCCGCGCCGATCCGTGCCTCGGGGCCGAGCCGCTCGGTGAGGATCCGGATCGATTCGAAGGGCTGCGGGGAGTTCAGCGGCACCTCGAGGGAGGTGATCCCCGCGGCGACCAGAGCATCCCCGACGGCAGGGGCCTCCTGGGGTGTCAGTCCACGCAGGATGGCGATCAGCAGCGGCGGGTGTGCAGTCATGAGGAGATCCTTCCACGACATTGAACGAGCGGATGGGTGCGCACAGCGTGCGGGCGGAGCGGCAGGCTCTCAGGCGAGGAGAACGGCCGCCGTGCGCTCAGCGGCCGAGGTAGCCGCCGTCGACGGGGAGCACGGCGCCATGCACGTAGGCGGCGCCTTCGCTGGCCAGGAACAGCGCGGTCCCGGCGATGTCGTCGGCCCTCCCCCATCGTCCGGCCGGGATCCGGCTGACGATCTCGTCGTTGCGCACGGTGTCCTCCCGCAGGACCACGTTGAGCTCGGTGGCGATGTATCCCGGCGCGATCGCGTTGACCGCGACGCCCCTCCCGGCCCACTCGTTGGCCACGGACTTCGTGAACTGGGCGACCGCGCCCTTGGATGCCGCATAGGCAGAGGCCTGCACACCCCCGAAGAACGAGAGCATCGAGGCGATGTTGACGATCCGCCCGCTGCCCCGAGCGAGCATCGGGCCGCCGAAGGCCTGGGTCAGCTGCACCACGGCGTCCAGGTTGACATTCATGACCTGGGAGAACTCCTCCAGCGGGAAGTCCTCGACGGTGTGGCGCAGGTTGATGCCGGCGTTGTTGACCAGGATGTCGACCTGGTGCTCGGCGAGCACCTCGGCGATGACCTCGGCGCGGGCCGCGGGATCAGAGAGATCCACGCCGCGGCAGGAATGGCCGGGTCCCAGGGAGTCGGTGCCGCGCTGCAGGCCGATCACGCTCGCCCCGGAGGCCAGCAGGCGCTGCGTGATGGCGCGGCCGATGCCACGGGTGGACCCGGTGACCACGGCGGTGGCGCCGGTGAGGTCGACGTCGAAGGTTCCGGGGAAGGGCATCATCGCTCCTGGGGTGAGAGTGCTGGTGTGCGGGATGTTGGGGCGTTCGAGGCGTTCGAGGCGTTCGAGGCGTTCGAGGCGTTCGAGGCGTTCAGGGTCAGTGGATGTGGGATCCGCCGTTGACGTCCAGTGTGACGCCTGTGAGGTAGCCGCCGTCGCGCCCGAGCAGGTAGTGGACGGCTCCGGCGACGTCGTCGACCGTGCCGACCCGGCCCACGGGGAGCTCCTGGAGCAGGACCTCCCTGCGCTCGTCGGTGAGCCGGCCGCCCATGATGTCCGTGTCGATCGAGCCGGGGGCCACGGAGTTCGCCGTGATGCCGTACTCGCCGAGCTCCCGCGCCCAGGTCTTCGCGAAGCCCAGCAGCGCTGCCTTGGAGCCGGAATAGGCGGCGCGCCCGTAGACCCCGCCGCCACGCTCCGCCGAGGCGCTGGAGATGTTCACGATGCGGCCCAGGCTGTGGCGGCGGAAGACCGCCACGGCTTCTCGGGTCACGAAGAACGTGCCGTGGACGTTGACGTCGAACACCCGCTTCCATTCCTCGGTGCTGACCTCGGTGAACGGCGTCGGCGAGGAGATGCCGGCGTTGTTGACCACGCCGACCAGCTGCGGGAGCTCAGCATCGATCCGGGCGACGGCCTCGACCACCTGCGTCTCGTCGGAGATGTCGACCCCGAGGCCGAGGGCGGGGACGCCGTAGCTCTGCGTGAGCTCGCTCGCGAGCGCCTCGGAGGCGGGAGAGTCGAGATCCATCACGGCGACGGCCCAGCCCTCGCGGGCGAGGCGGTGTGCGATCGCCCGGCCGATGCCGCGCTCGGAGGCGGCGCCGGTGATCAGGGCGGCCGGCTGCTCCGGGAAGTCGGAGGCGGGGTACGGGGTCACGGCCATGGGATGCTCCTGTGCACGAGCGAGAGGAGGACGATCGCCCCTCGCGGCGGAAAATAAAATATGATCCTGAGTCTACGGTCCGTTCCCCGTACTTGTGAAGGAGATCCCATGGTCCTCACCCAGACATCCGTGATCGGCCTGGGCCCGATGGGGCATCCCCTCGCCGCGACCCTCCTGGCCGCAGGAGCCCCGCCGATCGTGTGGAACCGCACCGCGCACCGGGCCGACGACCTCGTCGCGGCCGGCGCGATCCGTGCACACACGCCGGCGCAGGCCGCGGCCCCGGTGATCCTCTCCGTGCTCCCCGACGTGTTCCAGCTCCGCGAGCTCCTGGACGCCGAGACCCTCGCCGCCTGGGGCGCAGCCGGTGCGCGGGTGGTCATCATGTCGACCAGCGGGCCCGATCAGGTGCGCGCGCTCGCCGAGGAGCTCGCCCCGGAGGGCATCGCCGTGGTCGACGCCCCGATGTCCGGCGGCGTCGCCGGCGCAGAGGCCGGCACCCTGTCGATCATGGTGGGCGGCGCGGACGAGGACGTCGCCCTCGTGCGCCCTGTCCTCGAGCTGATCGGGGGGACCGTGCTGCACCTGGGCGAGCTGGGCACCGGCTCGATCACCAAGCTCTGCAACCAGATCGTCGTCGGCGGCACCCTCGCGGCGCTCGCCGAGGCCTTCGGGCTGGCTCGACGCTCCGGTCTCGACATCCAGCAGCTGGTGACGCTGCTGGAGGGAGGCCTCGCACGCAGCGAGGTGCTGACGCAGAAGAAGGACAAGCTCCTGGAGCGGGAGTACTCGCTCGGAGGCTCCGCCGACAACCAGGTCAAGGACCTCCGCTATGCGACCGCCGCCGGCGAGCGCGTCGGCCTTCCCGCACAGCTCCTGCCTGCGCTGCTGTCCCTCTACACCGAGACGGTCGACCAGGGGCACGGCCAGCAGGACCACACCGTCGTCCAGGAGCTGTACCTGGATCCCGAGGACTGATCCGCGGCCCGGGCCGCCAGCCGGGCCCGACCGCTGTGGCTCTTGCTCAGCGCAGCTGCAGCGCCCGCTCGGTCACGGCGCGCACGTGATCGGCCATGGCCGCCCGCGCCGCCGCCGCGTCGTGGCTGCAGATGGCCTCGAGCACAGCCCGGTGCTCCCGTACGGAGATCTCGGCGTCGTCCACGCCGTCGTCGCCGAAGCGACGGAAGCGCAGCGTGTGCACCGGGATCGCCTCCAGCGCGGCGGCGAGATACGGATTCCGGGCCGCTCGCGCGATCTCGGCATGGAAGCTGCTGGAATGCTCGAGGTAGCCCTCGTACTCGCGGAAACGGGCACCGACGCCTGCCGTGGCCGTGCTCTCGAGGGTCGCGGCGAGCGCCTCACCTTCTTGAGCCGTCGCACGGTCGGCGGCGAGAGCCGCCAGCTCGGGCTCGAGCAGCAGCCGCGCCTCCCCCATCGTCCGCACCTGGCCGTCGTCCGGGGGGCGGGTCACCACGAAGCCTCGCATCGGCAGGTACTCGACGAGCTTCTCGCCGGTGAGCAGGTTCAGCGCCTCCCGCACGGGCGTCGCGCTCATCGAGAGCTCGGTCGACAGCGCGCCGATCCGCAGGGGCGTGCCCGGAGCCATGGCACCGTCCATGATGCGCTCGGCCAGCATGCGCCGCGCCTGCTCCGACCGGGAGCTGCGCACGGGATCGGTCCCCTCCGGGTCGTGCGTCACGCGCCGGCGCGCCCGTCGGCACCCAGGCGCCCGGCTCCGTCGTGGGCGAGGGAGGCCAGGCGGGAGAGCGCTCGGAAGTACTTCTTGCGGTACCCGCTGCGCAGGAGGTCGGGGGCGAAGAGATCCGAGAACACCTCCGCGTCGTCGCCGCCCTCCCCCGCGGCCGCGGAGACCAGCACCGGGACCTCCCGGTCGTAGAGGCGGTCCACGAGAACGACGAACCGCAGCGCGTCGTGATGCTGGGACAGGCCGTGCAGGCCGGTCACATGGGCCGCGGGGACGTCGTCGATCATGCTCCCGTAGCGCGAGGGGTGGACCGTCTTCAGGTGCCCCAGCAGGTCATCGAAGTCGTCGAGGGTGGCGCCCTCCTGCGCCTGGGCGTGCTCGCGCACGGTGCCCTCCGGCAGGGAGACGATCTCGGTGACGCCGTCACGGCGCCGGTAGTCCTCGCCGTCGATGCGCAGCACCTGGAACCGCTCCGCCATGGCCTGGATCTCGCGGAGGAAGTCCTGCGCGGCGAACCGTCCCTCGCCCAGCGCATCGGGAAGGGTGTTGGAGGTGGCCACGACAGCGACGCCGCGGTCGGAGAGCTCACGGATCAGCCGTGTCATCAGGAGCGTGTCCCCCGGGTCGTCCAGCTCGAACTCGTCGATGCACACCAGCACCGATTGTCCGAGCAGGTCGACCGCCCGCTGGAAGCCGAGAGCCCCGACGAGGTCTGTGTACTCGACGAAGGTCCCGTAGACCCGCTCCCCCTCGACCGCATGGAACAGCGAGGTGAGCAGGTGGGTCTTGCCCACGCCGAAGCCACCGTCGAGGTAGATCCCCTGCGCCGCGGTCGGGCGCCGCCGGAACTTCGCGAGGAAGCCGCCGCCCTGGGGCCTTCCCAGCTGCGCGGCGAACTCGGTCACCCGCTGCTTGGCGTCCTCCTGCGAGGGGAAGGCGGGGTCGGGGACATAGTTGTCCAGCCGAGCCCGGGCGAACCGCGGCGGAGGCACGAGGTCCGCGAGCAGTCGCTCGAGAGTCGGTTCGGGCCGTCGGTCGCAGAGCGCTTCAGTCACGGCGGTCAGTGTATGTTCCGCGTGCGCTCGCCGGTCGGCCCGGACCCCGGCGGGGGTGAGATGATCGTCCCGTCCCTGTCCCTGCCCGCGCCTCTGTCCCGCCGCTTCCCGACCCGAGGAGATGACCGTGCACCTGCTGATGCGCGAGGGCACGCTGCTGCCGGCCCCGGAACCCGTTCCGGCGGACGCCGACGGGGCACGCACCCTCGCGGCGCTCTACGCGATGCCGCAGCTCCCGCCGGGTGGCGCGCAGGTGCGGGCGATGATGAACGCGACCGTCGATGGGGCGATCAGCGGGGCGGACGGCACCAGCGGCCCCCTGCGCAACCCCGACGACTCCTTCGTGTTCGACGTGCTGCGCGCCCTCGCCGATGTGGTGATGGTGGGCGCCGCGACGGTGCGCGTCGAGGACTACAGCTCGGTGCTGGGCCGGGACGACCTGCTCGAGCCCTCGTGGCGGCCCGGCGGCGGCGCACGTCCCGCTCTGGCCGTCTGGTCGAACAGCGGTGATCTCCCCGCGTCGCTCGACCGGGATCAGCCGCTCTATCTGCTCTCCTCCGCCCGGAGCGCCCTCGCGGCAGGGCGCAGGGCCGGGCTGCCCGAGGATCGTGTGATCGTCGCGGACAGCGCGACCGAGGCCCTGCGCGGCCTGGCGGACCGCGGACTGCACGCCGTCCAGGCCGAGGGCGGCTCCTCGACCCTGGGCCGGCTCGCCGCCGAAGGAGTCCTGGACGAGCTGTGCTTCTCGACGACGCACCGGAGCATCGGCGGCTCGTCGTCCCGGGTGATCAGCGGCGAGTCCCACGACTCGGCCTGGGAGCTGTCCTCTCTCCTCGTCGGCGACCACGCGACGATCTCGCGGTACCGCATCCGGCCCTGATCGCCCGCACGCTCCCGGGAGCTGCTCTCAGAGACGCAGGCCGATCGAGTCCTCGAGGGCGGGGGCCGCGAGATCGCGCACCGGGACCTCCAGCGCGGCGGCCTCGGCCTCCAGGCCCAGCAGACGTCCGAGGTAGTCGGCCAGCAGCCGCTCGTAGCGCACCGGGTCCCGGTTCCACTCGCGCGTGTGCGAGGCCCCCTCGAAGGGGGCGAACTCCACCAGATCCGGGCGCAGCGCGGCCAGGTGCCGGCTCGGGCCGGGCGGGACCGTCGCATCGTCGAGGGCATGGAACAGCAGGGTCGGGTGGATGAGGTGCTCCGCGTAGTACTGCGGCGTCATCTCGTGCAGTGCGAGCGGTTCGTGAAGCCGCACCAGCCGGCGCCCCACCGTCGAGGTCATCATCCATATCCCCAGGTTCCGCATCGGCTTCGGAGCCTTCAGGGCGGTGGCGTGGTAGATCAGGATGTCCTGCCAGTCCACGGCCGGGGAGTCCAGGACCAGGCCGACGACGCGATCCCGATGGGCCGTGCGCACCGAGGTGCGCAGCGCGATGCCGCCCCCCATCGACCAGCCGAACAGCACGATCCGGCGGGCGCCGTGGGCGATAGCGAAGTCGATGGCCGCCTCGGTGTCCTCCCACTCGTCCGCACCCAGGTGGTACATGCGGTCGGCGGAGGCCGGTGCCCCGGTGTCGTTGCGGTAGGTGATCGTGAGACTGGTCACCCCGAGGTGATGCAGGAGCGGGATCACGCGCAGCGCCTCGCCACGCATCGATCCATGACCGTGGATCAGGATCGCCCAGGTGTCCCCCTGGCCGCCAGGCGCTTCCTGGGCCGATCCGGCGCCTGGTTCCTGGTCCCGTCCCTGGTCCGGTCCATGGCCCGGTCCCTGGCCCGGCTCCTTCGTGTGGTCGGCGCGCACCAGCCAGGCAGGCATCGGGCCCACCGGCGAGCTGACCTCGACCTCCTCGGTCTCCAGCCCGTGGGCTGTGCGCGGGCTGCCTGCCCAGTAGAAGCCGTTGACCGCGGCCTTGGCGACCTGGAGCGGCTCGGAGGTATCCGCCCCGAGGAGCGGACGCGCGACGGTGGTGGGGGTGGGATGTGAGGTCACGGGCCCCAGACGGACGTGCACCGCGCCGCCGGACTGCCGCACCGCGAGGTAGCCCTCACGCTCGGTCTCCTTCGTCCGATCCACGTGCACCCGGTCCTCGTGGACGGCGCGCACGGGGAGATCCGGCCGGTGCCGCAGCCCCTGCTGCGGAACCAGGGGGAGCCGCGCCATCACGCGCGCCCCGACCGCGAGCGCTCCTGCGCTGAGCGTGAACATCGAGGCGGCCCCGATGGCGCCGATGACCGCGGCCTGCGCCCATCGTCCCTGTTCGGAGCGCGGCTGAGCCGCCCGTACCCATCGAAGGGAACCGGTCAGCGGGCTGGTCCGAGAGTGGTCACGCGTCATACCGCGCATCTTATCCACGCACTAGGATCGAGGGTGTGAACAGGAGTTCACCACATGGCGCCGGGCCCTGCGGCCCGCGCCTGCGGACGATCGCGGCGACCCGTCGCCGCACCAGCGGAAGGATCCTTCGATGTCCACTGATCCCATCGGCACCCGTCCCTACCCCCTCGCGATCAGCGATGAGCAATGGCGCGAGCGCCTCTCCCCTGCCGAGTACCAGGTGCTGCGCGAAGGCGCCACCGAACGTCCCGGCGTCGGAGAGTACGAAGAGGTGCGCGCGGCCGGCACGTACGCCTGCAAGGCCTGCGGCGAGGAGCTGTTCACGGCCGAGACCCAGTTCGATGCGCACTGCGGCTGGCCCGCTTTCTACGCTCCGACGGACTCCGACGCCGTCGAGCTGCTCGAGGACACGTCCATGGGCATGCGTCGGGTCGAGGTCCGCTGCGCGAAGTGCGGTTCCCACCTCGGTCACGTCTTCGAGGGCGAAGGGTTCGCGACCCCGACCGACGAGCGGTTCTGCATCAACTCGATCAGCCTCGTGCACAGCGACGACGCCTGAGACGGACACTCGCGCCGGGACCGTCGGCGGCCCGAGCCGGCACACGCGCCGAGAGATCAGCCTGAGCACGGTCGCAGCAGCACGGTCGCCACGGTCTCGGCGCGCCTGACCTCGGGCGCCTCGGCGCGCGGTTAGTCTCCCACCGTGTCAGTCCATCGATTCCGCCCTGGCGACGACACCTTCCGTGCCGCCATCGACGCCATGACCAGCGCCCCCCTCCGACAGGAGTTCGAGTGGCGCGATATTCCAGCGCCCTCGAAGATGGCGCCCTCGACCTGGGCGTGCACCGGGGAGATCCTGGTCCACGACGACGAGCTCGCCTCCGGTCGCCTGGTCATCCTCCACGACCCCGAGGGCCAGGAGTCCTGGGACGGCACCTATCGGATGGTCGCCCTGGTCCAGGCCCAGCTCGAACCGGAGTTCTCCGTCGAGGCGATGCTCGGCGACGTGGCGTGGTCCTGGGTCACCGAATCGCTCGAGATGCACGATGCGGAGGTCCGCGAGCTGGGTTGCACCGCGACCCGCGTCGTCTCCCAGTCCTATGGCGCGCTCGCCTCCCGCCCCTCGACCGTCGATGTCGAGATGCGGGTCTCCTGGACTCCGGACGGCCCGCACGGGGCTGACGCGGGTGACGGCGGAGCTCCCGATCTGGCACCGCACTTCGCCGCCTGGACCGCCATGCTCGCCGCCGCCGGGGGCCTGCCTCCCGCGCCCCCGCGGATCGCCCCCATCGCTCCCACCCACCATGCGAGGGCCCCGCGCCCCGAGGAAGCCGGTGACGCCCGGTGACCGAGACTCCCGTCTCCGACCTGACCGCTCCCCGTGACGGCGTCGTGCCCGTCGTCGATCGAATCCAGCCGCTGCTGGCCTGGTGCGAAGCGGCGGAATCCGCCCCCGCCGAGCCCGTCGCCGTAGATGCCGAGCGCGCATCCAGCTACCGCTACAGCTCCCGCGCCTATCTCGTGCAGCTGCGCACCGAGGCCGCCGGGACCGTGCTGATCGACCCTCTCGCCTTCACCATGCCGTCGACGCTGCTGACCCTGCTGGGCGAGCGCGAATGGGTGCTGCATGCCGCGGGTCAGGATCTGCCGAGCCTGGCCGAGCTCGGGATGCGCCCGGCGAGCCTGTTCGACACCGAGCTCGCCGCACGACTCCTCGGCATGGAGCGCGTGGGCCTCGGAGCCGTCGTGGAGGACACCCTGGCGCTGCACCTGGCGAAGGAGCACTCTGCCGCCGACTGGTCGAAGCGTCCCCTGCCCAGCGGGTGGCTCACCTACGCGGCACTGGACGTGGAGGTCCTGGTCGAGGTCCGCGATGTCCTCGAGAGCCGTCTCCGGGACGCGGGCAAGGACGAGTGGGCCCGCCAGGAGTTCGAGTACGAGCGGGTCCGCGATCATGGGCCGACGCGGTCCTCGAGCTGGCGCGGCCTGCACGGACTGGGTGGCCTGCGCACGCCGAAGCAGCTGGCCGCGGCGCGCGAGATGTGGCTGCGACGCGACGAGATCGCCGGCGGCGAGGATCTCTCCCCGCACCGGGTGATCAAGGATCGCGACATCGTGGCCGCTGCGAAAGAGGCACCGCGGGGTCGGGAGGCCTTCGACCGGGCACTGCCCGCCAAGCTCCGCAAGAAGGACATCTGGTGGCAGGCCGCCCGGTCCGGGCTCGACCTGCCCGCCGCGCATCTGCCGGACCGCAACGAGCGTTCCTATCCCCCGCCGCACAAGCTCTGGTCCAAGAAGTACCCGGCGGTGTGGGACCGCTACCAGGAGGTGCGCACCGCCGTGGGCGAGCGCGCCGAGGACCTCGAGATGCCGCCCGAGAACCTGCTGCAGCCGGCGCTGCTGCGCCAGTGGGTCTGGGAGAACGAGCAGGTGCCGGAGGAGGCAGCCGTGGAGACCGCCCTCCTCGAGCTCGGCGCTCGGCCATGGCAGGCGGAGCAGGCAGCGCCGGTCGTCCATCGAGCGCTGACCGAGCAGGCCTGACCGGACGGACCTGCCCGGATGGCTGATCGGTCAGACCGGATCAGCTGACCGGATCCGCAAAACCCGATCATCCAGTCGCGGTCCGTCAGGCCCGGGTGGTCAGGCTGGCACAGCCTGACCCGCTCGGTCAGGCAGGCTCGGTCAGGCAGGCTCGTGGCCCGGTCGCTCCAGGAACGGGGCGTCGGCCGAGCGCAGAGCCGGGCTCCCGCCGTCACTCGCCGCCGCGGTGCGGTGGGCCTGCAGCGCGAGCACACCGGCGATCGTCGTGGCATTGGTGAGGTCGCCGGCGAGGATCGCGGCCACGGCGTCGGCCAGCGGCACCCAGCGGAGCTCGATCTCGGCCTCCTCGTCGGTCCGGACGAAGTCGTCCTCGTCGCCGAGGGGCGTCGTCCCGGTCGCGAGGTAGATCCGGATCACCTCGTCGCTGCCGCCCGGGCTGGGGCGCAGATCCACCAGGGTGCTGAGCGAGGCCGCGCGGTGCCCGGTCTCCTCGGCGAGCTCCCGCAGGGCGCCGCGATGCGGCTCCTCCCCCTCCATGTCGAGCAGCCCGGCCGGGATCTCCCAGAGCTCATGGCCGACGGGGTGGCGGTACTGCCGGATCAGGAGCACGCGATCCTGCTCGTCCACGGCGAGCACGGCCACTGCGCCGGGATGGCGCATGTACTCGCGGTCGAACTGCACCCCGGGGGCGAACTCGATCGTGTCGCGCACGATGTCGAACACCATCCCGTGGTGGACCCGCCCGCGGGCGCTGACGGGCCGCGGTGCGGGGGCATCTGCGAGGGTCATCGGATCACTCCTGGTCGTCGTCGGGGTGCGAGCTGGTGGCGGGAGCGACGGGCTGCACCTCGAGGTCCGTAGGATCCGTGAGGTCCGCCTCCGGCAGGCTGGTGGATCGCTGACGAGCGAGCGCCGCACCGATCAGTCCCGCGAACAGCGGATGTGCGCGGGTGGGGCGCGACTTCAGCTCCGGATGGGCCTGGGTGCCGATGTAGTACGGGTGCACCTGCGGATCGAGCTCGACGAATTCCACCAGGGAGTGCTCCGGGCTGAGCGGGGAGGCGCCGGACACGCGCAGTCCCGCCGCCTCGAGCCGGTCGCGATAGGCGTTGTTGACCTCGTAGCGATGACGGTGACGCTCGGCGACCTCGGTGGCCCCGTAGATCCGGGCGGCGAGCGAGCCCTCGACCAGCGTGTGGTCGTACGAGCCGAGGCGCATCGTGCCGCCGAGGTCTCCCGCGCCGGCGACGATGTCCTCCTGCTCGGCCATGGTCGCGATCACCGGGTTCGCGGTGTCCGGCTCGAACTCGGTGGAGTGAGCATCCGTGAGACCGAGCTCGTGACGGGCGTACTCGATGACCATGGACTGCATGCCCAGGCACAGGCCCAGGGTGGGGATGCCATGGCTGCGGGTGTGGCGCAGCGCGCCCACCTTCCCGTCCACGCCACGGATCCCGAAACCGCCGGGCACCACGATCGCATCGACGTCGCCGAGCTGCTCGGCTGCTCCCTCCGGCGTCGTGCACAGGTCGGACTCGACCCAGCGCAGCGTGACCTGGGCGCTGTGGTGGAAGCCGCCGGCGCGCAGGGCCTCGGTGACGGAGAGATAGGCGTCCGGGAGATCGATGTACTTCCCGACCAGGGCGACCGTCACCTGCGAGGTGGGATGGTGCACACGCTGCAGGAGTGACTCCCACTGGCTCCAGTCCACGTCGTGGCTGAGCAGATCGAGCCGACGGATCGCATAGGCGTCCAGACCCTCTCCGTGCAGCACGAGCGGGATCTCGTAGATCGACGGGGCATCCGCGCAGGTGACGACGGCATCGAGGTCGACGTCGCACATGGAGGAGATCTTGGATTTGACCGAGGTGGGCAGCTCACGGTCGGCGCGCAGCACGATCGCATCGGGCTGGATGCCGATGGAGCGCAGGGCCGCCACGGAGTGCTGGGTCGGCTTGGTCTTGAGCTCCTGGGACGGGCCGATGAACGGCACCAGGGACACGTGCACGAAGAACACGCTGTCCCGGCCGATGTCCTGCCTCACCTGCCGCGCGGCCTCCAGGAACGGCTGGGACTCGATATCGCCGACGGTGCCGCCGATCTCGGTGATGATCACGTCGACGCCGTCGCCTGCCTGGGAGCGCATCGATTCCTTGATGGCATTCGTGATGTGCGGGATGACCTGCACGGTGTCGCCGAGGTATTCCCCACGGCGCTCCTTGGCGATCACGCCGGAGTACACCTGACCGGTGGTCACATTCGCGTGGGAGCCGAGATTCTCGTCGAGGAAGCGCTCGTAATGGCCGATGTCGAGGTCGGTCTCGGCGCCGTCCTCGGTGACGAAGACCTCACCATGCTGGAAGGGGTTCATCGTGCCCGGATCCACGTTGAGATAGGGATCGAGCTTCTGCATCGTGACGCTCAGGCCACGGGCCTTGAGGAGCATGCCGAGCGACGAGGCGGTCAGACCCTTGCCGAGGCTGGAGACCACTCCCCCCGTCACGAAGATGTGCTTGGTGATACCGGGGTTCCGGAACGGCTTGGCCGGACCGGCCTGACCGATCCTGGGAGGGGTTCCGGTGCTGGACTGGGATGCGTTGCTGCTGGAGTCTGCCACGGACCGTCAAGCTATCATCGCTCGCGGTCGAGCGACAGCACCTGGGAAACTTGTCTCACCATGTCGGACGCGGTGGGGAGCTGCGCGGCACGGTGCCGGGAGGCGGCTTCCGCAGCTCGCCGCACGCCTGAACTGCGATGGTGCTCGATCGCCGACGCGAGCGCGGGGGCGTCCCCGACGGGCACCAGCTGCGCCGCTTCTCCTGTCACCCAGCGGGTGCCCCCGGCGTCGGTCGCGATGATCGCCCGGCCGGCCCTGAGCGCCTCCTGCAGCCAGACGGGCTGGCCCTCCCAGAGAGCTGCGGAGACCATGAGATCGGCGGCGTCCAGCAGGGCAGGGACGTCGTCTCGACGGCCGAGCAGCTCGACGGGGAGCTGCTCATGGATGATCCGGGCGGCGAGTTCTCGGTGGAGAGGTCCATCCCCGGCGACACGGATCCGCAGCGGTGCGCCGTCGCGCAGGAGGGCCGCCGCATCGAGCAGGTCGTGGAGCCCCTTCTGCGGGGCCAGCCTCGCGACGACGAGCACCTCCAGCACCGTGTCAGTGCCGGTCCCCTCGTCAGCGCCATGATGAGTCGTGGAAGCGCCATCGGCTCGCGCCACAACGACAGCATCGGCCGCCGCAGCAGTTCCGACGGCCCGGTCGCCGCCGGGAGGAACGTCGCCGGAGGCGCCGGAGTCGCCGGAGCCACCGGAGCGCTCAGGAGCCGGCACGACGGCGTGCCGCACGTCGCGGGCACCGGCCCGCTCGGCATCCTGGGCAAGATCCGGGGAGACTGCCAGGATCGTGTTCGCACGGCTCACCACGACCTGCAGCAGTGCTCGTCCGACGGTGCGCACCAGGGACGACCCCACGGTGCGATTGTGCAGCGTCACCGCGAGGAGCACCGGGCCCCGCCGGGGCAGGGCCAGGGCCGACAGGGCCCCGGCGCGCAGTCCATGCGCGTGGACGGCGACCGGCTGCGGCGCGGCGCGCACGCACTGCCGCAATGCTCGGACCGTGCGCAGGTCGCCGAGCAGATGGGGCCGGTCCTGGATCTGCACGGGCGCCTCCCGCACGTCGACACCGGCAGCGGCCAGCTCGTGCTTCTCCTGATCCACGTGCGCGGCCAGCCCACCGCTGGCGCGAGGACGCACCAGGATCACGCTCATCGGGTGCTCTCCTCCCCCGTCGTGACGTCACCCTCTCGGTCTCGACCACGACTGCGACCGCGTCCGCGTCCGCGTCCGCGACCACGGAGCCTGCTCAGCTGACGAGCGGCGAGCTGCGGGTCGGCGGCCGCCATCACCGCGCCGGCGAGCAGAGCGGCGATCACCCCGCAGAGGATTCCGGACAGCACTGCTGCGACCTCACCGGTCGCGGTGGTGACCATCCACTTGCCGAGCAGCATCCCAGGGATCCCGCCGACCAGCAGAGCGATGGGGGTGAGGACCGCGGCACGCCGCACCGCCGGCAGCTCGCCGCCGGGCTCGAGGATGTCAGCGATCCGCGCCAGGCCCACCAGGGCTGAGATCGCCATGCCGATGGCGATGGCGATGCCGAAGGCCGTGGAGGCCTCGGCCGCCGACCGGGTGGGGCTGGGGATCACCAGCAGCAGGATCAGCACAGCGGCGATGATCCAGCCCACGGAGCCCACCAGGAGCGCATCACGGGCGCGGAGCGCGGCCGAGAGGATCCGGGTGCACTGGATGGCGACGGCGAATCCGGCCAGCCCCAGGGAGAAGGCTGCTGCGGTCGAGCCGACACCCGTGGCGCCCGCGCGGTCGATGAGCCGGAAGAACTGCTCGAGGGCCGGGGCACCGGCGAAGAGCGTGGCGCCTCCGATCACCGCGACCACCATGACCGTGCGCACGGAGGCGCCGGCCACGTTCGCGAATCCCTTGGTGTCCCCCACCAGACGCAGCTCCGACAGGTGCGGGAAGACCGCAGTGGCCAGCGGAACCACGAGGATCGCATAGGGAAGCAGGTACAGCGCCTGCGCGTACTGGAACACCGGGAGCGTCCCGGTGCCGCCCGCCTTCATGGAGAGCACGAGCACGAGCCCGAGCACGAGCTGCTGTGCCCCGACGGCGCCCAGTCCGGCACCACCGAGCGAGAGGGCACGGCGCCCGTAGCGGGGCGGCATCGTCAGGGTCGGGCGCAGATGGAGGCCGGCACGCGCTGCGGCGATCACCACGGGGATGACCATGGCGGCGACTCCTGCGGTGGTGCCCCAGCCGAGCCAGGCGATGGCGCCATCGCCGATGGTGGTGGTCGTCGCGACCGGAGGGACCATCCAGGCGTAGGCGCGATAGGCGATCATCACGACCAGCGAGGAGATGAGCGGCATCATCGCTGGCCACAGGAATCGTTTGCGAGCCTGCAGGTACGCCGCGAGAACGACCGAGATGCCGTACAGCGGAAGCTGGAGGGCGAAGATGCGCAGCAGGACCGTCCCCACGTGCACGCCGCCGACGACGGCCGAGTTCGTGGCCAGCAGCAGCTGGGCGAGTGGCTCCGCGAGGAGGATCATCGCGATGGCGAGGACACCCGTTCCCAGCACGGTCCAGGTCAGGAGCGCGGAGATGATCTGATCGGTCCGGGCGGCGCCGTCGCGTCGATCCAGCCTCGGCGGCAGTGCCTCGCGCGATCCGCCTCGTCGGCGCGGCGTGCGCGACCCCGGTCCCGGAGCCGCTGACTCCGCGACCTTGATCCCGGGAGCTCCCGTCTCCGGCGCTCCTGGTCCTGGCTCCGACGCCTCTGTGTCCGAGGTCCCGGACTCCGACGCCTCCGCCTCGGCCCCCTCAGCGTCGGCGGCCGCGCCCTCCGCGGGGGCATCACGCTCGGGGACCAGCCCCGCGATCAGAGGGACGATCACCGCCGCGAGCGCACCGCCGGCGACGATCTCGAAGAGCACGTTGGGCAGGAGGTTCGCGGTCGTGTACGCCGTTCCCACATCGCCCGCGCCCACGCTCGCTCCGAAGACGAGGTAGCGCACGAACCCGGCGATCCGAGCGATCACCGTGATCACCAGGATCAGTCCGGCGCCGCGGAGCACAGAACGCCCGATCCCGGACCCGGCGGCCTGCTGATCAGTGGTCATCGAGTTCATCGAGTTCATGGAGTTCATGGCGTCCTCCCGTCGTCACCGGTGGTGACCGGCGAGCTGCGCCGTCCCAGCAGGTCCATGGCGCGCAGTGCAGGAGTGGAGTCGATGACGGCGCTGAACGAGACCTTTTCGCTGGCGAGCGTGAGGGCGACCACCACGCCCAGCAGGGTGAGCCGAGCAGGCACCGGGAGCGCACGTGCCGCCGCCGTGCCCACGGCTGCCCCGAGCACGTTCGCCCCCGAATCGCCGAGCATCCCGTGCTCGCGCAGATCCGCCGGCAGCGCGAGAGCTGCCGGGACCAGGGCCGCCACCGCGAGCACGCGTCCGCTGCGGGCCCGAGTGTCCTCACCGGGGGTGAGCGCGCTCAGCGCGACGGCGGCAGGCAGCACGACCTTGAGCGCACGGCCCGGTCGCAGGTCCAGGAGATTGGCGAGGTTCGCGCACCCGGCGGCCAGTGCGCCGTCGGCGAGCACCATCGCCCCGGCCCGCGGCCCGGGAGCGGCGGCGGCGCCGGCCAACGTGAGCAGCGGGATTCCGAGGGCTTTGGCCGCTCCGGTGGTCAGACGCCCTGTCCGGAGTGCGCCGAGGTGACCGCGGAGTCCCTTGGAGATCGCACGGCCCGCGCGTCGCTGGCGCGGTTCGAGGAGGTCATCGGCGAGGCCGAGCACCCCCACCCCGGCGAGCAGTCCCGCGTCGAGGCGTCCGGAGCTGCGCAGGCCCAGAGAGCTCACCGTCGCGACCACCAGGGCCCCTTCGGCAAGACTCACGGAGCGCCCGGAGAAGTTCGTCCGCCGCAGTTCGAGGCGCAGTCCCTGCAGGATGCGAGCTGCCCTCGAGGGCTGCGCCGCACCGGGAGCCGACGAGGTCACTCTGCTCCCCCGCCGTCGGAGGCAGCGCCCTGTACCTGGGTCCCGTCACCGTTCTGCCCGGCCTCGGCCGCCGCGTCCTCGACCCCCGCGGTCTCGGGAATCGCCGGCAGGCGATCCGTCGCATCGGCCGTCGTGCCGTAGGCACCCGATCCCCCACGGGCCTGCTCGATCAGGGCGAGCACGGCCAGCAGCGGGCCGTCCGCCTCCTGCAGCCTGTCCGTCGTGGACAGCTCGTCGAAGCCGGCGTCGCCGCGCACGGTCCGCAGGATGCCGGTGGAGGCATCGTTGAGGGGGGTCGCCGCCGAGACGACGGCGGGGACCCCGGCCTCGGACAGGGAGGTGAGCAGGGCCGTCTGCGTCGCCAGCAGGCTCTGGGCGCGCTCTGCCGCGACCTCCTCGTCCTCGGAGCTGTCCACGAGCTCCTCGGGTGCGGCGCTCGCGAAGAGCACGCCGTCGACCTCGGAAGGAAGCTCGCCCTCGATCGTGACCAGCTGCTGCTCGGCGAGGGCCTGCCACACCTGGGTGCGGAGCTCGGAGGTGAGCTCGCCGCTCTCGGACGGGGCCAGGAGCGCGACGATCACCTGGGACAGCTGCTCGGAATCGGTCAGCCCGCCGTCCAGCAGGTTCGGGGCGATGGAGCGGATCGTGTCCAGCGCGTCCTTGCGCTGCTGGCTCTGCGCGGGCACCCACAGGGCGGACTTCAGCTCCACCCTCACGGTGGACTCCACACCGGCGTCCTCGAGCAGCGCCATGATGCGGTCGGTGACCGGTCCCGTGGAGGAGTCGTCGGTGAGCACGGCGACCTTCTGACCCGCCAAGGTGTCGGCGACCAGCTCCGGGCCGATCTCCGCGGCGAAGGAGCCCAGCTGCTCGTTGCGGGAGGCGAGCTCATCGGCCTCGGTGCGCAGCTCGTCCTGCTGGGTGCGCAGCTGCTCGACCTGTCCGGCGAGCTGGTCGCCGAGGTTCTCGCGCAGCGGTCCGGCCCCGAGCACGATGCCCACGGCGAGAGCCAGGAACACGGAGATCAGGGAGACGAGGTGGTAACGGAAATCGATCACGGGGTCGAGACCCTCCTACGACCCGGTGGCCCGGGGTGAGAACAGCAAGGTGAACCAGGACAGCAGACCGTCCAGGCGGGCGCCGAAGATCTGCACGAGCGCTTGTCCTCCGGGCGTTGCCCAGAGAGCGACCGCGAGGGCGGCGAGTCCTGCCAGTGCCAGGAGCACCAGCTGGAAGGTGGAGATCCTCTGACGGTACAGGCGCGAGACGCCCTTGGCGTCCACGAGCTTGGAGCCGATGCGCAATCGCGTGAGGAATGTCGAGCTCATACCGGCCCGGCCCTTGTCGAGGAACTCCTCGAGGGTGCCGTGGGTGCCGACGGCGACGATGACGGACGCGTCCTTCTCGTCGGCCAGGAGCATGGCGATGTCCTCGCTCGTGCCCGAGGCGGGGAAGAGGATGACCTCGTCGCCGAGGCCGAGCTCCTCGAGCCGCTCCAGGCCCGGGGCTCGCCCGTCCCGGTAGGCGTGCACGACGAGCTCGGCGCCGCTGCGCAGGGCGCGGTCGGAGACGGAGTCCATGTCCCCGATGATCATGTCGGGACGGAATCCCGCCTCGATCACCGCATCGGCTCCCCCGTCCACGCCGATGAGCACGGGGCGGTTCTCCCTCATGAAGGGCCGCAGCGTGGCGAGGTCCTCCTTGTAGTGGTAGCCGCGCACGACGATCAGAACCGGGCGGCCGTCGAGGTTCGTGCGCACGTCGGGCGCGCCGATCCCGTCGAGCAGCAGGTCCCGCTCGCGCAGCATGTACTCCATCGTGTTCTCGGCGAACATCTCGAGCTGCTGCGACAGGCCTTCGCGGGCGATCTCCAGGGAGGTGGCGATCGTGTCGTCGTCCTGTGCGGTGCCCTCGGCGATCACCGTGTCGTCCAGGCGCACCGTGCCGCCGGTGATCGTGACGGTCTGACCGTCCCTGACCTCCTCGAAGACATCGCTCCCCAGCTCATCGACCAGGACGATGCCGGCGTCGACGAGGATCCGGGGACCGGCGTTGGGATATCGACCGGATGTCGAGGCTGCGACGTTGAGGACGGCGGCAGGGCTCCGCTCGACCAGTGCCTCCGCGGCGACCCGATCGATGTCCTGGTGATCGATGATCGCGATGTCGCCCGGCTGGAGGCGCTTGGTGAGGTCCTTGGTGCGTCGGCCCAGACGGGCGGTGCCGATCACCACGGATTGGGTCGCGCTCATCCGCGTCCCTCCGTCGTGGTCGAGCTCCCGGCGGCGACGGTGCTCGCCTCGTCCAGCAGCTCCTCCGCATGGGCGCGGGCGACATCGGAGGCGTCGTCGCCGGCGAGCATCCGCGCCAGCTCACGGATCCGGCCCTGACGATCGAGGGTCTCGACCGTCGAGCTGGTCGATCCGTCGCTCGAGGACTTCACGATCTTCAGATGGGTCCCCGCATGCGCCGCGACCTGCGGGAGATGGGTGACGACGATGACCTGCGCATGGCGCGCCAGGCGTGCCAGCCGGTGGCCGACGGCGAGTGCGGCGCGCCCGCCGATCCCGGCGTCGATCTCGTCGAAGACGAAGACGGGCGCCGCGCTGCGGTCGTTCCGCGACGCGGAGAGGGCGACCTCGAGGGCGAGCATCACCCGGGAGAGCTCACCGCCGGAGGCCGCCTGGGCGACCGGCAGGTGATCGGCCCCGGGATGGGGTGCGAGCAGGATCGCGACGGCGTCGCAGCCGTGGGAGCGGTGGGCCTGCGCTGAGACCTCGACGCGGATGTCGGCGTCGGGCATCTCGAGGTGGCGCAGCTCCTCCTGGACGGCCCCGGAGAGCTCCTCCGCGGCGGCCGTGCGGGCGGAGGTCAGCGCCGCGGCCACGTCGTCCAGCTCGCCCTGCAGGGAGTCCAGACGGGCCGCCGCAGCAGTGCGCTCCTGCTCCGCGCCGTCGAAGCGATCGAGATCGATGGCGGCGCCTCGGGAGGTCTCCAGCAGGGCCGTGACGTCCTGCGCAGGGCCCTCGGTCCCCGGAAGCAGGGTGCCCAGATCCCGGACCAGGACGGTCAGCTCGTGCAGGCGCTCGTTCGCCTCCCCGAGGCGTCCCGGAGAGGCGTCGATGTCATCGGCGTACCGGGAGAGCTCGGCCGCCACATCGGACAGCTCGATCCGGGTCGCGTCCAGCCGCTCGACGAGCGGCTCCAGCGTGGTGTCGGTGCGCGCAGCCCGCCCGAGCGCCTCACCGGCGACATCGAGCAGCGGCCCGGCGGCCGGTCCGTCGTCATCGCCGACGAGAGCCAGCGCGGCCTGGTTGGCGGCGCCGCGCAGCTCCTCGGCGTTGCCGAGCCGCTCGAGCTCGACGCGCAGGGCGTCGTCCTCCCCCGGCTGCGGGTCGATGCTCTCGATCCGTTCGAGGGCCTCGCGCAGCGCTGTGCCCCGACGGTCCCGCTCGGTGAGCAGGGCGTCGAGCTCCGCGAGCCGCTCCGTCAGGGCGGAGCGTTCGCGCCACAGCTCACGATGCCGTTCCAGCAGCGGTCGGATCTCGGTGCCGGCGAAGCGATCCAGCGCCTCCCGCTGGGCATCGGGGTCGCGCAGCCGCTGCTGATCGGACTGACCGTGCACGGTCACCGCGGTGCCGACCAGGCGCGCGAGGGTCCCGATGGGGACCGGCACGCCGCCGATCTGCGCCCGGGACCGGCCGTCCCGGGTCACCCTGCGCACCACGAGCACCTCGCCGTCGTCCTCGTCGGCTCCCAGCTCGTCGAGCGAGGCGGCCAGCTCGTCGTGACCGCTCAGAGCCAGGGTGCCGTCCACCGTGCTCGACCCGCGGGTGCGGCCCCGATCCAGACGGCCCCCGAGCAGCATGGTGAGGCCGGTGACGATCATCGTCTTGCCCGCGCCGGTCTCCCCCGTCAGAGCGGTGAAACCGGGCCCGAACTCGAGCATCGCGTCGTCGATCACGCCGATCTGGCGGATGCGCAGGGTGGACAGCATCGGGGACCTCTCAGCTCCTCAGCGGGTGCGGGGGCTGCGACCCCGCCAGCCGACGACGGGGAGCTGGAACTTCTCGACCAGCCGATCGGCGAAGGGCGTCGCGCTCAGCCGTGCCAGACGGACGAACTGCTCGGACAGGCGGGCCTCGACGCGCATCCCGGCGGTGATCTCCGCGGTGCGGCGCCCGTCGAGCGTGAGGATGCCGTCCTCCCGATTGTCGAGGGTCATCTCGATGGCGGCCTCGGAGGATCGGCCCAGCACCAGCGGGCGGGCGAACAGGGCGTGCGCGGCCAGCGGGATCAGGAGCATCGCGTCGACCTCGGGCCAGATCACGGGGCCACCGGCGCTGAAGGCGTAGGCGGTTGACCCTGTGGACGTGGACAGCACCACGCCATCGCAGCCGAAGGAGGAGACGGGACGGCCATCGATCTCGATGGCGACGTTGATCATCTTGAGCCGGTCGGCCTTCTCGAGGGACGCCTCGTTGAGCGCCCAATGCTCCTCGACCACGTGGTCCTCGGAGTCCAGGACGTGCACGTCGAGGGTGGAGCGCTTCTCGATCTCGTAGTCGCCGTCCAGGAGACGGGAGACGGTGATCGAGAGGTCCTCGACCTCGCTCTCGGCGAGGAAGCCGACGTGCCCGAGGTTGACGCCGTGCACGGGGACATCGGCCTCGCGCACCGCCTCCAGCGCGCGCAGGATGGTGCCGTCGCCGCCCAGGACGATGCCGAGCTCGACCAGGTCCGCAGCGGAGACCGCGTCCAGCACGTCGACCCCGCCGTTGGTGAGGAAGGTCAGCAGCTTCGGCGGGGCGACGTCCTCGGGAAGGGCCAGGATCTCGTCGACCTGCTCGTCGACCACGACGCCGCGCACCCCTCGCCGGGCGAGTTCCTCGAGCACCGTGAGCATGGCGCTGAGCGCAGCGCGGCGGCCGGTATGGACATAGAGGAGGAACCGTCGCATGGGGTCAATCCTCCTGGAAGAAGTCGTCGGCGCCGCGGACGCGCGGCTGGTTCTCGCGCACGGCGTCCCCGATCATGTCACAGGCCTCCGCGTCGAGCGTGCAGGTCACGCCCGCGGCACGCAGATGCAGGAAGTACTCGCGGTTGCCGTCCTGGCCCGGCAGGGCGCTGGGGCCGACGGCGAGCAGCGTGAGCCCGGCCTGAGACGCGCCCTCGGCCACGCCGCGGACGGCCCCGGCCCGGGCCCGGGCGTCGGTGACCACTCCCGTGCGCGGCAGCGCCTCGCGACCGACCTCGAACTGGGGTTTGACCATGAGGAGGAGGTCGCCTCCAGGCTGCACCACACTCCCGAGGGGCTCGACGACGGTGCGCAGGGAGATGAAGGAGAGGTCGGCGACGAGGAGCTCGACCTGGGCCCCGATCAGCTCCGAGGTGAGGTCGCGCACGCTGGTTCCGTCGAGCACGTGCACACGCTCGTCGTCGCGGACGTGGTCGGCGAGCTGATCGTGGCCGATGTCGACCGCGACCACCCGTCGGGCACCACGTCGCAGCAGGACGTCGGTGAAGCCTCCTGTCGACGCACCGGCGTCGAGGCAGTGCAGCCCGTGGGGATCCAGGCCGAGCGCGTCGAGGGCGCCGGCGAGCTTGTGAGAGGCCCGGGAGGCGTACTCGATCCCGTCGGGCACGTCCGCGACGCTCAGCAGGGCACCCTCCGGGACCGGCGCGGAGGCCTTCACGACGGGCCGGCCGTCGAGACGGGCGCGGCCCTCCTCGATGATCCGACGCGCGTGGGTCCGGGAGCGGGCCAGACCGGCCCCGAGCAGGGCGAGGTCCAGGCGCTGCCCGGTCACCGGTCGGTGGGGTGCTGCTCGGTGCCGTCGCGTCCCAGCAGTCGACCCGTCCACGGGGCCTCCGCAGACCGGGTCCTCAGCAGGGCGAGCACTGCTCGCAGCACGCGCGGGTCCTCGAGATCGCCGTCCAGGACGATGTCGCCGCGGTCCCAGAGGACGCTCACGGATCCGCAGCGTGCGTGGTCGCCGTCCACCACGGGCAGCACGAAGGGGGTCGCGATGTGCTCGAGGTCGGGAAGGATGTAGGTGGGCCGACGCACAGGATCAGCGCGCAGGGCGGACTCGATGCCGTCCACGCCGGTCAGCACGAGAAGGGTCTCGATGCCGGCGCGGACCCCGCCTTCGATATCGGTGTCGAGCCGGTCGCCGATGACCAGCGGGCGCTGGGCGCCGCTGTCCCGTGCGGCGACGGTGAACATACCCGGCTCGGGCTTGCCCGCCACCATCGGCTCCGCGCCCGTGGCGTGGCGCAGGGCCGCGACCATCGAGCCGTTGCCCGGGGCCATGCCGCGCTCGGTCGGCAGGGTGGCGTCGATGTTCGTCGCCATCCACAGCGCGCCGTGCCGGATCGCGTAGGCGCCCTCGGCGAGGATCGGCCAGCTCAGGTCCGGGGACCAGCCCTGCACCACGGCGACGACATCCTCGCTGTCCGTGGAGACCGGCTCGAGGCCGACCTCGCGGATCTGTGCCCCGAGGCTCGGTCCGCCGACGACGAGGACCTTCGAGCCGGGGTCGAGTCGTTCTGCGAGCAGCCGGGAGGCGACCTGCGGAGAGGTCACGAACTCCTCGGGCTGCGCACTCACACCGACCTCGGCCAGATGGTCGGCCGCCTGCTGCGGGGTGCGGGAGGCGTTGTTCGTCGCGAAGACGACGGTGCGTCCTGCCGCGCGTGCCTTCTCGACGGCCTCTGAGGCATGCGGGATCGGCGTCGCACCGTGCATGAGGGTGCCGTCGAGATCCAGCAGCAGGGCATCATGCAGATCGAGCAGAGAAGGATCGGGCTGACGGGTCACGCCTGCTCCTCCTGATCCTCGCCGGTGGGGTGCTCGTCGTCGGAGAATTCGCTGTCAGAGAATTCGCTGTCGGAGTGCTCCTCGGTGGAGTGTTCCTCGGCAGAGCGATCATCGGTGGGTTCCTCCTGCGAGTACCCCAAGTCGCCGTGCACGTCGTCGTCCACCCCGTCGGCGGGCTCCTCCTCCGGTTCCTCGTCGTCCGAGTGCCGCTCGACGCCCTCGTCCCCCGCAAGGAACAGCTCCGTCGACCCTTCGGCGTCGTCCTCGGAACCGTCGACATCTGCATCGTCTGCGATCTCGGCGTGGTCCGCGGTATCGCCATAGGGCGAGGAGGTACCGACGCGGTCGGCCTCGTCGGACTCGACAGCCGCAACGATGTCGTCAGCGACGTCAGCATCGTCAGCGTCGTCAGCGTCGTCAGCGTCGTCAGCGTCATCAGCGTCATCAGCGTCATCAGCGTCATCAGCGTCATCAGCGTCATCAGCGTCATCAGCGGACGGATCGTAGGCGTCCAGCACGGAGACGGATTCGTCGTCTTCCCATGCCGGCTCCTCAGCGGGCGCGGGTGCGGGGCGGCCCAGGCGCTCGGCGGCGTCTGTGAGGCCTTCGCTGTCGGCGTCGGCGGCGAGGGTCAGCCAGCGCTTTGCCTCCTCCGGACGCTCAGCACGCTCCAGAAGGTCGGCATAGGCGGCCCAGAGGCGGACCTGCCAATGTCCGTCGACCTTGTGGCGAAGTGCTGGGATCTCGAGGGTCCTCAGCGCGGTCTGGATGTCGCCGGTGTCGGCATAAGCGCCTGCCACGACGATCATCAGCTCGATGGACGCAGCCACCCCGAGGGACGAGGCCTCGTCCGACGCCGCGATGTCGAGAGCACGCTCGGGCTTGCCCAAACCGCGCTCCGAATCCGCGATCATCGGGAGGACATCATTGCGGCCAGTGATGCGCAGCGATGTGCGCAGCTCCCGGGCAGCGGTTCGGAAGTCCCCGGCGCGGTAGGCCAGGATCCCGTAGGCCTCGCGAACGGCACCGACACGACCGCCGATACGCGCGGCGAACCGCGCGTGCGCCTGCGAGGTCTCGAGATCCGTGTCCTCGAGCAGGTAGGCCGCGACGATGTGCTGGCCGACGCGCTCTGCGGTCTCCTTGCTCAAGCCACGCAGCTCCTCGCGGATCGGCTTGTCCAGCTCCCGACCGGTGATGCCGTCGGGGATACGAGGCTCGAACGGTCGATCTGCGCGTGCTTCCTGACCGGGACGCGAGTTGCGACGCTCCTCACGAGGGGCGCCACCTGTCCGCGGGTCGTGGTCCTCGCGCGGCGGGCGCGAGCCGGCAGCGCCGGCGCCCTGGTCGCCATCACGACGGCGGTCACTCCCCGGGCGGCTGGAACGGTCGTCCCGGCGTCGACGCTCATCGGCCTTGCTGTCATACCTCGGCTTCTCATCGCGACGCGAGTCGTACCTGGACTTGTCATCCCGGCGGGAGTCATAGCGCGGCTTCTCATCACGGCGTGAGTCATAGCGCGGCTTATCTTCCCGACGCGAGTCGTACCTGGGCTTGTCGTCACGCTGCGAGCCATAGGCCGGCTTGTCATCACGGCGAGCGTCGTAGCGGGGCTTGTCGTCACGGCGAGCGTCGTAGCGGGGCTTGTCGTCACGGCGTGAGTCGTACCTGGGCTTGTCGTCACGCTGCGAGCCATAGCGGGGCTTGTCGTCACGGCGAGCGTCGTAGCGGGGCTTGTCGTACCGGCGTGAGTCGTAGCGGGGCTTGTCGTCCCGGCGCGAATCGTAGCGGGGCTTGTCATCACGCTGCGAGCCATAGCGCGGCTTATCGTCCCGACGTGAGTCGTAGCGGGGCTTGTCATCACGACGTGAGTCGGAGCGAGGACTTTCATCGCGACGCCCACCGTAGCTGGGCCGGTCATCACGACGCGAGTCGTATCGCGGCTTGTCATCGCGCTGCGAGCCATAGCGCGGCTTCTCGTCGCGACGGCTACCGTAGCTCGACCTGTCATCACGCTGAGAGCCATAGCTCGGGTCGGACTGGCGAGCAGAGCGATCACGATCACGGTCACTACGCTGGCCGCCCTGGAAAGAACCCGACGGACGGTATGCACGCTCCCCGCCAGCGCGCCGCTGGCCGCCTGCTGAACTGGTCCGGTCATCGCGGCTGCTGCGCGACTCCGAGTACCTGGAGGAATCAGACGACGAGGATCGCGACGACGAGTCCCTGTCCCGGTACGGTGCCCGGGACCCGGACGCGGAGGGCCGGTCGTCGTTCCTCGCGTAGCCGCGGCTCTTGTCGCCGTGCCCGCGGTCGCTCTCGCTCTTGCTGTGCTCAGCCACGTGAATCGTCCGTCTCAATCTGCTCGCCCTATGCCGTTATCAGTGGCCAAGCCTAAGCCGTCCCCGGAAAGAGACCGCGCAGTAGCCCCTTCACCGTGACTGCTTTCACCGGGCGCGACACGAACCGGTGACAGCCAGGTGCAGCGCACCACAGTCGAGGAGACCGAGCTCCGCAGCAGGTTCACCACCTGCACGAGAGCCTGACACCACTGCGGCCACATTTGGCAGCGAAGCAACGACCTGTACGCGGAGCATGGATGAACGCTGCTGGAGACCACTACGAGCTCAACGTCAACCAACTACGTCTCCACGTAGCACTGAATGACCAGTTGGATCGACGTCGTGCGCAATGGCCGCATCGGCGCTGCCGTCCTGCAACCATCACCCCTCGAGCGCCACCTCGCCGGCTCGAGAACATACACGGCAGTCTTCGCCGCCCGGACAGAGAAACGCTTCAGGGACAGCCCACCTCGCTGTCGCCGACCCGCCTCCAACCTGCAAAACAACCTACCGACCGAAGCCAAAGCAATGGGCAATGAGCGATTCAGACAACCGGAATGACTCTGAGTACCCCCATTTTCGGGCATAAAAAAAGGGAGTGGGAGGAACGAAACCCACACGGGTCTCAAGCTCACTCCCACTCCCACACAGATGTCCGGCGGCGACCTACTCTCCCACACCCTCCCGAGTGCAGTACCATCGGCGCAATCGAGCTTAGCTTCCGGGTTCGAA
>NZ_BAAAIR010000031.1:0-10642 GCF_039526165.1 Brachybacterium tyrofermentans | reverse complement strand
AGCAGCCGCCGCACCATCCCAGGCCTCCTCGCCTCAAGCCCCCACCGACCGGGAGTGTTGCTACGACGCTATGACACCACCCTCGGGCGCTGCGACGAATTCCGGGTCGACCTCGGCTCGGCTCGCGCTGTAGAGCTCGTACGCCCCTCGAGAAGTCGCCGGTCCGAGAGGCGCGCGCAGCAGGGCAGCGACGTCGGCGGCGTGCGCGTCCTGAGCGGTGGCATGTCGATGGTGGGTTCGTCCTTCCCGGCGATCAGCAGCGACCATCCGGTGCACGAGGGACTCGCGGAGAATCCCGAGGACCAGGTGGAGACCGATCAGGTCGTTTCCGCGTCCGAACCGCGCGGCGGCGAGGGCCGCGTCGAACCGGACCTCGTTGTCGGAGGCCGGGGCCGGGACGTCCGCCTCGGCACCGGTGATCGTGAGGTCGATCCGTCGACCGTCCTCGAGCACGAGGCGGATCACCTGCCTGTCCGCGTCCCGCGCCGTCTGGGACGCCCAGATCCGAGCGCCCAGCACCGAGCCGAGATCCACGACCGAGGTGGTGCGGACGGCGACATCGAGATCGCTCCACGAGTCCAGGGAGTCGGGCTCGACCACTGAGCCATACGGAGTCACCTCGGCGTCCGGGAGTCCTCTGCAGAGCTCGGCAAGGGAGTCGATCTGCCATCTGCGCATAGAGACAGGCTATGGCCCGGAGATCTGGTGGATCTGGTTCGCGGATTCCTGATCTCGGCCAGCACCAGACATCGAGGACGGAGACCAGAACTCTTCACCGATATCGGGACCGTCGACGCCAAGCTCTCGCCTCGAGCATGAGCCCGTCGACAACGTCCTGCTTCAGGTCGACGTACAGAGAGCGACGCTCCCGATGCTCCCGCGCGAGGGAATGTTTTGCCGACTCGTAGCGATCAGCTGCTGCTGGCACAGCGCGCAGGAAGTCCCTGAACACCAGGTACTCCTCGAGCGTCGCCGAGCCGACGGGCTCGATGCGGGCACCATGCAGCACTGCTGCAATCTCGGCGGCGCTCACGGAAAACCTCTCCGGCCAGTCTCTGTCGTACGGAACGAGTTCGACCACCGTGTGCGCCCTGTCTGCCATGGCTTCACGATACGGCGGCGCCTGAAACTGTCCTCCTGGAAGCTCTCCTGAACTGGCCGCCTGACTCCCGCGGCGATCGAAGCCAGAACGGGCACTGGACGTGCACTGGCGCAAGTGGTCCCCAGGAGAGATGATTGGCATAAAGTGCCAACGGAAGGAAACGCCATGGCAACTCGGAATGTCGTCCTCAGCGACCATCAGCACGAGCTCGTGAACTCCCTTGTGACCTCAGGGCGATATCAGAACGCCAGCGAGGTCCTCCGTGCCGGCCTTCGCCTGCTCGAGCAACGGGATGCAGAAGACGCGGCACGCCTTGCCGCGCTTCGTGCAGCTGCCGACAGAGGCTGGGCCGACGTCGCGGCGGGTCGCTTCCGTGACGTCGACGACTCCACCCTCGACGGCCTGATCGCACAGCTCGGGGAACCCGGCGCCGAGTCCTGACGGCTCCAGACCACGCCCGGCGTCAGCCATCGATGTCCACCCCCGGTCGGACCCTGGCCATCCCGCGGACGGATCCGTCGGCCCCCACCCCGTTCCTACGCTGAGTTCACCTGCCCGGGACACCGCGCGGGACCGCCTCGGAACGAAGGGATCGCCTTGACCACCTACGGCACGATCACCCCTCACGGAACCGGCAAGGGCACCGCCAGCCTGCTGCTCGGGGTCCTCTCCCTCCTGGCCGGATGGACGCTGATCGCCCCCGTGCTGGGCCTCATCCTCGGGTTCATGTCCCGCGGCAGCGAGCCGTTCGCCCGCGGCCGCGCCGCCTGGGGGATCCTCCTGAACCTCCTCGCGATGATCGGCTGGATCATCGGCGTGGGCCTGCTCCTCGCGACAGGGGTCGGTGCGGCGCTCTGGAGCCTCGACCTCGGGGCCCTGTTCGGCGGCTGATGCTCCTGCACCTCCGCGCTTCTGCACCCGGGGCCTCCTGCACCCCGGCTGTTCCACTCGTCGGCCCGGGGGCCTACGCTCACTCCAGAGCGCCCGGCATCCTGCCCGCGCCGACGTCGAGGAGGACGCCATGCCCGCAGCCCTGCACCCCTACCTGAACTTCCCCGGAACCTCACGCGAGGCCTTCGAGTTCTACGGCCAGGCCCTCGGGGCGATCCCGCAGTTCGCCACCTTCGGCGAGTTCCACGCCGTCCCCGAGAGCGACCCGAACGCCGACAAGATCATGCACGGGTCCCTCGAGGTCACCGACCTGATCCGCCTGTACGTCTCCGACCACGTCGAGGGCATGAGCCCCGAGGGCTTCGTCCCGGGCAACAATGTGTCCCTGTCCCTCATGGGAGACGACGAGACCCTGCTGCGCAGCGCGTTCGAGCGCCTCTCCGAGGGCGGCACGATCACGATGCCGCTCGAGAAGCAGATGTGGGGCGACGTCTACGGCACCTTCACCGACCGGTTCGGGATCATCTGGCAGGTCAACATCAGCGCTGCCGAGCAGGCCTGAGCTCAGAGGTATGCGCGGGTGATCAGCTCCAGGTAGTGCCCGGAGGGGTCCAGCAGGCACACCCCTCGACCTCCGTGCCCGTGGTTGATCTCCCCGGCAGGTAGACAACATGCTGGGGCGTCGTCGGCCGACCGGAAGGTGCCGGCGTCAGCCTGTCCGCAACCCCGTCGCCCCGGACATGTCGAGAACCCCGGATCTGTTCCGACCACAGGACGGAGACGCCGCACGGCGACTCCTCTCGACCCCTCTTCGAAGGAGCAGTCATGAAGTACGTCATCCTCATCCACTCGAACCCGCAGCCCTGGGGCCACCCCACCGCGGACTATCTGCCCGAGCACCAGGCCCTCCCCCAGGAGGAGCGCGATGCCGGCGGAAAGGCGTTCGACGAGGGTTTCGCCGAGGTCATGGACCGCGGAGAGCTCGTGCACGCCGAGGCGCTCGGCGCCCCGTCGGCCTCCCGCCTGTTCCGGTGGAAGGACGGGCAGAAGGTCGCGATCGACGGCCCCTATGCCGAGGGCAGGGAGCATCTGGCGGGGTTCTTCGTCATCGATGTCGACACCCTCGAGCGCGCCGAGGAGATCGCGAACCTCTTCGGAGCGCGCGGCGAGACGATCGAGCTGCGCCCGGTGATGAGCTAGGGCCCGACGGGTCCTGAACGCATGGCCGACCTGACGGCGGAGGCCGACGCGTGGAAGGACGTGTGGCGCGATGAGGCGCCGCACGTCCTCGCCGCGCTGCTGCGCCGTCATCGGGATCTCGCGGACTGCGAGGACGCCGTTCAGCTCGCGCTCCTCGCCGCCGCCGAGCAGTGGCCGCGCGACGGCCTGCCGACGACCCCACGCGCGTGGCTGCACCGGGTCGCCTCCCGGCGCCTGGTCGACATCATCCGGGCCGACGCCTCCCGGCGGGACCGGGAGGCACGCGCCGCCCGGCTCGAGGTCCGCGACCTCGGAGACCAGAACCTACCCGAGGACGACAGCGGCAACAGGGACGACGGGGACGACGGGGACGACACCCTGACCCTGATGACGCTCTGCGCGCACCCCGCCCTGACCGCGCCCTCGCAGGTGGCGCTCACCCTGCGAGCGGTCGCCGGTCTCACGACCGCGGAGATCGCGACCTGCTTCTTCGTGCCCGAACCGACCATGGCGCAGCGGATCAGCCGCGCCAAGGCCACCCTGCGCGCCCACGGGGCGATCTTCTCCCCTCCCACTCCGGCCGAGCTCCCGTGCCGGCTCCATGCCGTGCGCCATACCGTGGCCGCGATCTACACGCAGGACCACTCCCTGGCCGAGCGGGTGCGCGGGGCAGATCCGCTGCTCGGGGAGAGCGCCGTGCGGCTGGCCCGGGAGGTGCATCGTGCGCGGCCGTCGGAACCGGAGAGCGCGGGTCTGCTGGCACTTCTCCTGCTTACCCACGCCCGCTCACCCGCCCGCCTCGACGCGGCCGGGGAGATCGTGCCGCTCCCGGAGCAGGATCGCCTGCTCTGGGACCAGGACCTGATCGCGGAGGGCATCGCGCTGCTCATTCCGACGCTGAGCACCGGATACGTCGGCGCGTTCCAGCTGCAGGCCGCGATCGCCGCGGTGCACGCGGAGGCCCCGTCGTTCGCCGCGACGGACTGGCCGCAGATCCTCGAGCTCTACCGGATGCTCGAGCGCGTCGACCCGACCCCGTCGGTCGCGCTCGGCCTCGCGGTCGCGACGGCCGAGGTGGCGGGGCCGCAGGCCGGTCTCGATCTGCTGGCCCGGAGCCCTGAGCAGAGCCACCGCCACCAGGCGGTCACCGGGCACCTCCTGGCCCGGCTGGGCCGGGAGGCCGAGGCGAGGGAGGCGTTCCTGCGCGCGGCCGAGGGCACGCACAGCCTCCCCGAGCAGCGTTACCTGCTGCGTCTCGCCGGCCACGGCAGGATGACCTCATGATCACCGCGCCCTCCTCGTTCCGTCGGATGCCGCGCTGGTGGCACGACGAGCCCGGACGGGCGTGGCTGGACCGGCTGCCCGCGCTGGTCGCCCGACGGTGCGAGGACTGGGGCCTGGAGGTCGACGGAGACCCCGTGCACGGCTCGAACGCCCTGGTCGTCCCCGTGCGTCAGGGAACGCTCGGGGCAGCGCTGCGGCTCTCCCCTCCCGGGGACGATCTGGCTCTCGAGTGCGCGGCGCTGCGGCACTGGGACGGCCGCGGGGTCGTGGAGCTGCTCGACAGCGACGAGGCGGCGGGCGTGATGCTGCTCGAACGCCTGGACCCCTCCCGCTCCCTGTCGGCGCAGACCCCGCAGCGCTCCGCCGCCGTGCTCGGCACCCTCACCCGCACTCTCGCCGTCCCGGCCCCGGGGACGGTACCGAGCACGGGCGAGATCGCCGCCGACGAGGCCCGCGCGGCCACCGCCCGCTGGGAGGCCCTGGGTGAGCCCGTTCCGCGCACGCTCCTGGAGGCTGGGATCGCCGCCGCGGGCCGACGCGCCGCCGACGATCCCGGGCACGGCTCGGTCGACGGGGACCTCCACGACCAGCAGGTCCTCGCCGGGACACGGCATCGGTGGACGGTCGTGGACCCGGTGCTGCTGCGCGGGGACCGCGAGTACGACGTCGGCCGCGTGCTGTGGTCGCGCCTGGACGAGCTGCCGGCCGATGAGGACGTCCGCGGGGCGCTGGGCGCCTTCGTCGAGGCGGCGCAGATCCCGCCAGGGCGGGCACGGGACTGGGTGCTCGTGCGCTCCCTGTCCTACCTGCTGTGGGGACTGGAGCACGGCCTGACCCGGGACCCGCCGAAGTGCCGGCGCCTGCTGGAGCTCTTCGCCTGACGGCCAACTCCGGGCCGATCAGCCGACGGGCCCCTCGAGGATCGTCAGCTGATCGGCGGTGTGGAAGCCGAACGCGCGGTTCAGCGCGAGCATCGCGGCATTGTCCAGCGCCGTATAGGTCTGCACCCAGCGGGCCCGCCCGGCCTCCTCGAGCGTCATCAGGTTCTCGAGGTTGGCGAGCTTGAGAGCCCGTCCCACGCCGTGGCCGCGATGGTCGCGATCCACGAGGGTGTCGTCCTGCGTGATGATCTCGGGGTCGTGGCGGCTGACGAAGATCTCCGTGTAGCCCACGCTCACGCCGTCGAGCCGGGCGAGGCTGCGCACCAGGATCCAGCCCTGGTCCGCCATCCGCTGCTCCCCGCGGCGCACGGAGTCCACGTCGCCGCGGGAGGCGGGACGGGTGAGGTCGCCCATCGGCACGTCCTCTTCCATCTGCGTGGTCAGGCGCGCCCAGTCCTCGAGCACGTCGTCCGGGCAGGCACCGGTCCACGACCGCACCTCCACCTCAGACGGTGCCGGGTGCTGCGCACGCAGCACCTCCAGGTCTATGGGAAGGTCGAGCAGGAGCCGATGCTCCTGGTTCCCGACACGCAGCCCGAGCTCGGTCGCGAAACCCTTTCCGGCCTCGGAGTACGTCTCGGCCTGGACGATCTCGGCCACGCCGCGCAACCGAGCCCTCACCGCCTCGGCGAGGGCAGTGCCCACGCCCTGACGGCGGGCGTCGGGCAGCACGGAGATCTCCACCTCGGCGGGCTCCCCGGGGTCCGCGCTCGCGCTCGCAGCGCCGACGGGCCGTCCGTCCAGCGTCGCGACCAGCAGCACGGACGTCCGTTCCGGCTTCGGGTCGCCGTACTGCGCCAGCACGGCTTCGTCGCTCGCCCACCAGGCGGCCTCGCGCCCGGCGTTGAACCCGTCCCTCAGCAGGGCGTTCCAGGCAAGGAGATCCTCCGCGCGGGTCGGATCGACGTCGGTGATCTGCACGGTTCTCATGCACCCATCGGATCACGACTGTCTGCTGCCGCGCGACTTCTTTCCACGGTGTCGCGCGATTCGACGTCCTCCGCCGTTCGTCAGCGATAGACCTCTCTGCGGTGCCCTATGCGCACAACCTGGATCGAGATCTTCCCGTCCAGAATCTCGTAGACGATTCGATAGTCCCCGACACGGATTCGGTAGGCGCCCCCACCATCAGTGAGCTTCGTACATCCTTCAGGACGGGGATCCTCGACGAGTGCTTCGATCGCTTCTACGATGCGCTTCCGCTGCTTCTGCGGCTGGATCTTCCGCAGAGCCTTCGCAGCGTTGTTGCTGTAGTCGATCCGGTCCGCTGCAGGCAGCACGGGAAAACTGTCTGAGCCGGACTGCTCAGAGTCCAAGCTCAGCCATCAGTTCACGATGGGAGACCCGCGGCTCATCACTCTCACGAGCCTCGTTCGCCGCCTGTGCGTCGATCTGGTCCTCGAGCGCTTCGATCGCGCGGTCGAAGAATTCCGGGGAGACCACTACGGCCCGACGCTGCGCACCCCGGGAGGTGATGACGAGGGGCTCGCGATGGGTGGAGGCGATGAGGTCGCTCTGCCGGGCACGGAACTCGGACATGCTCACGCTGTTCATGACGTAAGCGTACAACTTGTACAAGATGTACGCAATGCGTTTCCAGACCGCCCGCGCTGCACACACCCCGCTCAGCGAACGGGTTCGAACTCCTCGGACCGGTCCTCGTCGGGGATGGAGCGCGGAGCGGTCGAGGGGGCCAGGAACACGGCCACGAGCACCACCGCGAGCGGCACCACGAGGGCGAGACGCAGCCCGATGTGCTCGCCGAGGAAGCCCAGCGTGGGCGGGCCGACGAGGAACGCCAGGTACCCGATGGTCGAGGCCAGGGCCACGCGTCCGGCCGGGTTGGCTCCTGAGTCGCCTGCTGCCGAGAGCGCGAGCGGGAAGCCCAGCGAAGCGCCGAGGCCCCACAGGATCACGGCGGCAACGGCCACGCCCTGGCTGTCGACGAACGAGATCAGCGCGAGGCCCGCCGCGGCGAACAGCGCGCTGACCATGAGCACGCGGGCGCGGCCGGCCCGGGCCACGATCGGTCCGCCGGCGAAGCGGCCCACCGTCATGGATGCCGCGAAGAGGGCGAAGACGCTCGCGCCCATGGTCGCCCCGAAGCCGTGGCCGTCGACCATGACCAGCGGCAGCCAGTCGGTGGCGGTGCCCTCGGCGAGCGCCATGGCCAGCACGATGCCGCCGATGAACAGCAGTCGGGTGTCCTTCCAGATCGCGGGGCCGGGCGTCGCGGCCTGCTCCGTGCGCTGCTGGGAGGAGACGAGGCCGGTGCCGGCGGGGATCGAGCGCAGGGCCCAGATCAGCAGCACAGCGCCGAGCGCTCCGGTCAGCGATAGGTGCGCGGCGACGGGGAACCGGACCGCGTTGGCGAGGATGCCGAGACCCGCACCGATCACGGTGCCGAGGCTGAAGCACCCATGCAGGGCGGGGAGGAAGGGGCGCCCACCGATCCGTTCGACGTCGGCCCCCTCGATGTTCATGGCGACCTCGCCGCCGCCCATGCCGGCGCCGAACAAGGCCAGCCCGAGCGCGACCAGCACGGGCAGCCCGGCCATGGCTCCGAGTCCGATCGTGGGCATGGCCAGCACGATCAGCGACGATCCGACCAGGACGACGGGGCGGGTGCCCCACCGCATCACGAGCGGTCCGGAGGAGAGGATCCCGATCATCGAGCCGACGGACAGACCGAAAAGCACCATGCCCATCTGCGCGGTGGAGACCTCCAGCAGATCGCGGACCACGGGGGTGCGGGTCACCCACGCGGAGACGCTGAGGCCGGGCAGCAGGAACAGCGCGTACAGCGCCCAGCGACGGCGACGCAGAGGGATGGGCACGAGGGCTCCTCGAGGGGATGGCAGGGCGGCGGGGCCGACGACGGGGCGACGGGATCCGCCGCAGTGCACGGGCGTACACACCGTGCAGAGCAAACCTATCCCCGTTCGCACGGGAGCGGGAGAGGGGCCCGGCCCTCGGGAGAGCGGCGGCACAGCGCGTCACCCGTCGAGGAGCACCCACTCCCCGTAGAAGATGCCCAGGCCCGCCGCGACGCAGATCCCACAGATGATCCAGAAGCGGATCGAGACCGTGATCTGCTCCCAGCCGAGCATCTCGAAGTGGTGGTGGATCGGGGTGATCAGGAAGAGCCGCTTGCCCACGCCGCCGTTGCGGCGCTTGGTGAGCTTGAAGTAGCTGACCTGCAGGATCACCGACATGGTCTCGAACACGAAGAGCCCGCCGAGGATGACCATGAGCAGCTCGGTATGGGTCATGATCGCCATGCCGGCCAGGGCGCCTCCGAGCGCGAGCGATCCGGTGTCCCCCATGAAGAGGCGCGCCGGGGAGGTGTTCCACCACAGGAAGCCGATGCAGGCGCACATGATGCACACCGCCACCAGCGCCAGGTCCAGCGGGTCGCGCACCTCGTAGCATCCGGTCGACGTGACCCGTTGGCAGTTGTGGATCCACTGCCACACACCGATCAGCACGTAGGCCCCGAACACCATGACGCAGGCACCGGCCGCCTGGCCGTCCAGACCGTCGGTGAGGTTCACGCCGTTGCTCGCCCCGGTGATCATCAGGACGGACCAGGCGACGAACAGCAGCAGGCCGATGACGGTGCCGAGCACGGCGAGGTCCACCCAGGTATCGCGCACGAAGGAGATGCGGAAACTGGCCGGGGTGATCCCCTCGCGGGGGAACCGGGTGGCCAGGAGGGCGAAGCCGACCGCCACGACGATCTGGCCCAGGAGCTTCTGCCCGGAGCGCAGGCCGAGGGACCGCTCGCGCCTGATCTTGGTCCAGTCGTCGAGGAAGCCGATGAACCCGACCCCCGCCATCAGGAACAGCACCAGCAGCCCCGAGATCGTCGGCGCGCTCCAGGTGGCCAGGTGCGCCAGGGCGTACGCGACGACCGTGGCCCCGATGATCACGAGACCGCCCATCTGCGGGGTGCCGCGCTTCGAATGGTGGCTGGTGGGGCCGTCGTCCCGGACGAACTGGGCCCAGCCCCTGCGCTGCGCGAGCGCGGTGTAGGAGCGGGTGCCGACCAGACTGATGGCGAGGGCGACGACGGCGCCGAAGAAGACGAGGTTCACCGACGCGCTCCCTCGAAGCGGTCGAGCTCGGAGCCGTCGGGCAGGATCGGGTTCATCTGAGGGCCATTCATTCGTCGGTCCATCCGTGGGGGAAGTCCGCCCGGGTCACGGGGGTCGAAGGGTCAAGGTATCGCAGTGCCCGGAGATGCCCTCCCGGCGAGCGCCGCACACGGACTGTCCCGGGATCAGCGGAAGGCCTTCTTGAAGTACGTCGCGGACTCGTCGTACCCGATGGAACGGTAGAAGCCCTCGGCCCTGCGGGTCGCGACGGCGAGGTAGGCGATGTCGAAGTTCTCCGTGGCCCACTGCTCGGCGGCAGCCATCAGCGCACGGCCGCATCCGGTGCCGCGCTGGTCCTCCCCCACCATCAGCTCCTCGACCCAGCCGATCATCCCGTCGGCATGGAACGCCTCATGGACGAGTACGTGCACGTAGCCGACGAGGCTCCCATCGTGCTCCGCGACGAGCACCGCGGCGCGGGGATCCTCCGTGATGCCGCGCAGGCCGGCCCGGAAGCGCTCGCGCGTGGGCTCGTACGAGGTGGCGAGGGCCGAGGCCAACGGCCACAGCTCCGCCTCATCATCGACGCGCGCCTCACGGATAACCGGTGTCGTCTCTGCCATGTCGGCACGCTATCTCGCACTGCCACACGGCTGCCGACCTTGACGGATGCAGGGGCCCGATCACGGCGACCCGCAGAGAAGATGCGGGACAAGTCCAGCACACGTCCTGGCGCCGCTGGCGCACGGCTCGCCGAGGGCAGACCCTCCTGATGCCACGTTGAGGTGGTTGGCGCTGCACGACGGACAGATCTGTCACGAAATACCCGGCGGGGACCCTACTCGCAACCGTGGCGACGCCATTGTCTGTGACTTCGTTCGTTAATCGGCGGGGTTCTTCAGACGCTGTATAGCGGGTCAGGTGACTCCGATGACCAGGGTGCTCTGGGCGGCTTCGATGACGTCGTTGGTGATGGTGTCGATTTCGTTGATTCTCAGCACGCGTTGGATCTGGGGGAGGACTGCCGCGCGTTTAGGTGACAGTTTGACCTGACCTATGGCCTGGTTTCCACTCTCGATCGCTAGCTTCCGGTGGTTGCGAGTGCCTGCGGGGTGCGGGCGAGGTCG
>NZ_BAAAIR010000030.1:0-1998 GCF_039526165.1 Brachybacterium tyrofermentans | reverse complement strand
CTCATGGTTGTTGATCCTGATCTCGCCCTGCGGAGGCGGACTTGCTATGAACCACTGGTCTCAACTCACCCTGACACGCAGGGAACTCGTCAACGAGACTCTCTCGGGCCGCTGGAGTGCCCATACGTTGCGCCACCGCTTCGCCACCGAGGCGTACAGAAGCTCTAGGGACCTTCTCTTGGTTCAGACGCTTATGGGGCACTCGAAGCCGGAGACCACAGCGATCTACGTGGGCCTCGACACCGCCCAAGCGCGTTCTGTCGTCGACGGGATCAGCCTGGTCGCCTAGGCCAGCTTTACTGAAGGAGTCCATCAGATGTCTCAACGGACCAGTGTGCTCGATCGTCGGTTCATGACCCTCGACGACGTGAGGGCAGTGCTCTCAATCAGCAGTACGCAGGCGTACTCACTCGTTCGCTCCGGCGAGCTCCGTGCCATACGCGTAGGAGGACGCGGACAGTGGCGCATCGAGAATGCAGAGCTCGAGGCATACATTCAGCGCTCCTACTTCATCCCTGCTCCCACCTCGCAGCGGAGGGGGCTCCCACGTGAGACTCCATGCCTCTCAGCGGTCACCGACATTAGCCCTCGCCGAGTAGGCTGAGAGCCGGGGAAGCCACTCAGCTGGGGCACCCCTTGCCTGTGCGTCCAGCGTGACTACCAGGTCGGAGTAGGGGACTGCCGCACGTTTAGGTGACAGTTGGGGTGTCAGGCCGCGAGCGCGACCGGGTTCATGATGGTCTCGTATTCGATGGGGGTCAATCGGCCCAGGCGGGCCTGACGGCGACGGCGATGATAGGTCCTCTCGATCCAGGTAATGATCGCGATCCGCAGCTCCTCTCGGGTCCGCCAACGCTTACGGTCCAGGACGTTCTTCTGGAGCAGCGCGAAGAAGGACTCCATGGCGGCGTTGTCTCCGGCAGCACCGACTTGGCCCATCGAGCCGATGAGGTGATGACGGTTCAGGGCGTGGACGAATTTCCGTGACCGGAACTGAGATCCTCTATCCGAATGCAGGATGCAGCCGGCGGCGTCGGGGCGCCTGGATATCGCGTTGTCCAGGGCGTTCACCGCGAGGCGAGCCTTCATCCGGTCGCTGATCGAGTAGCCGACGATCCGGCCGGAGAACACGTCCTTGATGGCGCAGAGGTAGAGCTTGCCCTCGTCGGTCCAGTGCTCGGTGATGTCGGTCAGCCACAGCTCGTTGACGTCGTCGGCGGAGAAGTCGCGCTGGACCAGGTCGTCGTGGACCGGCGGTCCCGGACGCTTCCCATTCTTGGCCCGCTTCTTGCCGAAGACGGACCACCACTGGTTGTCTCGGCAGATCCGCCACGCTGTCCGCTCGGACATCACTTCACCCGCTTCTGCGGCCTCGCCGAGCAGGAACCGGTAGCCGTACTCGGGGTCGTCGCGGTGGGCGTCCAGCAGTGCGTTGGCTCGGTAAGCCTCGACCAGTTCGGCGTCGGTGACCTGGTGTTTGAGCCAGCGGTAGTAGGGCTGGCGGGAGAGCTTCAGGACCCGCAGGGACACCGCGACGGGAATGTTCTCAGCGGCGAGCTCGCTCACGAGCGGGTAGAACCTTTTCCCGGCAGATTCGCCTGGGAGAGGTAGGCGGCAGCGCGGCGCAGGACCTCGTTCTCCTGCTCGAGCAGGCGCACGCGACGTTTGAGGTCTCGCGTCTCGGCGGCGTCCTCGCGGGTGGTGCCGTGGCGGACGCCGGCTTCGACGTCGGCTTGGCGCATCCATTTATGGAGTGTCATCTCGTGGACGCCGAAGTCCTTCGCGATCTGCGCGATGGTGACGCCATCCTCGCGGGAACGGGCCACTCGCACGACATCGTCGCGGAACTCCTGGGGGTAGGGAGCGGGCATGGTGCACATCCTTCCAGGCCGCCCAGTGGGCAAGCCAGATCAGATGACCTGACCTATGGCTCGGTTTCCAGTTGACGTCGCTAGCCGATGGTCTTCATGGAAGGCTCACCGCATGCCCCGCCCGTAC
>NZ_BAAAIR010000029.1:0-5996 GCF_039526165.1 Brachybacterium tyrofermentans | reverse complement strand
CCTCGCCCGCGAGATCTACCGCCACCTCACCACCGCAGCCCGCGCCCAACTCACCGCTTGACAAACATAGGAGATTCAACGGCCGGCTTGAGCACCTCCGCGGTTCGGCCCTCGGCTTCCGGAATCTCACCAACTACATCGCCCGCAGCCTCCTCGAATCAGGCGGCTTCAGACCCCGGCTACACCCTCAAATGCGATGAGCCCCATAACCGCCCTCGAGCGCCCCATAGCTGCCACATCAGCGACGCGCGTGTACGGGTAGGCGTCGAAGCTCGCGTCCGCGCCCTCCTGTGCGAGGAACGCCATCGGGCGTTCGTCCTGGTCGGCCCGCGTGCGGAAGTGGGAGTTGGGTTCCGGCACCTGGGCGCCGAGGTCGCTCCGGGCCGCCTCCTCGATGCCCAGGTGTGAGTTGTCCTCACACGCACCATCCCGCTCTCCGCACCTACCACAGGGGTCAGCCGCCGCTCGTCGAGCGCGGTGCGGGGATGGGAGAGTCCCAGCGCGACCACCTCCCCGAGCGCGAGCTGCTCCCGCCAGCCCCGGCAGCGAGACCACCCGGGCGTAGGCGCGCATCCCGGCCCGCAGCGCCTGTGGCTCCTCGAAGCAGCGGCGAGGCGACGACCCGCTCGCGATCCGCACGGCGAGTTTCTCGGTACGGGGAGCCGGTGCGGGCCTCGTCGCCCCCGAGCTCCACGAGGCCCCCGAGCCGCGATCCGGCAGGCGGCTTGGTCTCGGCAGATCGATCATGGCGAGGCTGTCCGCCCAGCACACCTGCTTCTGCTCGGGATGCGCGGACAGGTGCTTCGCGAGGCGGCGCAGCAGCGTCTGCGGGTCTTCCCCGACGCACGATCCAGCGCACGCGAGACGGGCGCGTGACGGGGCCTGCCGACTCAGCAGGCCGCGGGGACCTCGGCGCTCTCGGCGGCCTCGGCCGCGGCCCGACGGGCCTCCTGCCGACGATGCACCGCGAAGGACCAGCCGGCGATCCCCAAGCCCAGGATCGCGAGGGCCATGCCCGTCCAGGCCGGGGCGAGCAGGCCCCAGCCGGCGGCGAGCACGGCCGCGCCGAGTGCCGCACCGAGGGAGTTGCCGATGTTCAGCGCCGAATGGTGCAGCGCGGCGGCGAGCGAGGGCGCATCGGGGGAGGCGTCCAGCAGGAACAGCTGCAGCGAGGGGCCCATCATCTGGGAGGTGATCGCGAGGGCGAGCAGCAGGAGCATCCCGGCGATCGCGTTGTGGGCGACCAGCGCGAACACCGCGAGGCTGAGTGCCATGCCGATCAGGCCCAGGAAGATCGTGCCGTAGACGCTGCGATCAGCGAGTCGGCCGGCGAGGATGTTGCCGAGCGTCATGCCCAGGCCGAACACGAACAGACCCACGGGCACGGCGCGCTCGCTGAGCCCCATCACGCCGGGCACGATCTCGCCGATGTAGCTGTAGACGGCGAACATGCCGCCGAAGCCGATCGATCCGATGCCGAGCGCGAACCACACCTGGGCGCGGCGCAGCGCACCCAGCTCGGCGCGGATCGACCCGGTGGTGCCGCTCCCCTCAGGCTCGGGCACCAGGCGCCACACCGCGATGGTGGTGATCGCAGCGATCACCACCACGGTCACGTACGCGGAGCGCCATCCCACGCTCTGCCCGAGCGCGGTCGAGGCGGGCACGCCGAGCATGGTCGCGATGGTCAGGCCCAGCATCACCAGCGACACCGAGCGGGCGCGTCGGCCCGCCGGGGACAGGCGCGCGGCGACCAGGGAGGCGACTCCGAAGTAGGCGCCGTGGGGCAGGCCGGAGAGGAAGCGGGAGGCGGCGAGCACGGTGTAGCTGTCCGCCATCGCCGAGAGCAGGTTCCCGAGCCCGATCAGAGCGATCAGCAGCACCAGCAGCCGGGCGCGCGGCATCCGCACCGCGGCGATCGTCACCAGGGGTGCGCCGACCACCACGCCGAGCGCGTACAGGGTGATCAGCATGCCGGCCTGAGGGATGGAGACGCCCAGGTCACGGGCGATCTGCGGTAGCAGGCCCATGCTCGCGAACTCGGTGGTGCCGATCGCGAAGGCACCCAGCGACATCGCCAGGATGACCAGGCGCAGGCGGCCGGGCGGCAGCGGCGCGGCCGCGGTCGAGGGCTGAGGGGCGGGGTGCGAGGTCATGGGGCTCCAGCGCGGCGGGGGTCAGGGAAACGCTGCCGACGCTGGTAGCGGTGAGTACCCCTCGATCCTAGAGCCGTGAGCGCGAGGTGGCCAGGCAGGGTGAGGGATCTCGGCCGCGTGGTCAGACCACCCGCCCGCCGGCCTCGGGCCGACGGGCAGGCGGGCCGACGACGGCCGGGCTCATCCCCCGTAGCGCAGCTCCACGCGACGGTTCGCAGCGTAGGTGGAGGCGTCATCAGGGTCCTCGGAGACGGCGGGCTGCTCGTCCCCGAAGCCCTCCACCTCGAGCGCGAGGTCGGGGCGCTCGGCGGCCAGGGCATCGGCGACCGCCTGGGCGCGGTGCTCGGAGAGTTGCTGGTTGTCGAAGTCGTACTGGGAGCGGTCCACCGGGCGGGAATCGGTGTGCCCGCCCACCTGCACCGTCGCACCCTCGGGCACCTCGGCGGCGAGCTCGACGATCTTGCTGGCGGCGGGCGCGGGCAGGTCCCAGGCGTTGGAGGCGAACAGGATGTCGGTCTCCAGCACGATCACGTCCTCCTCTGTGTCCGTGTCCGTGCCGCCGAGCGAGGTGATCGACTCCGTGGCGTCGAAGCGGGTGATGGACTCCGCGGCGTCGAACCGGGTGATCGAGTCGGAGAGGACCTCCTCGGTGACCTCGAAGCCCGGCTCGGGCGGGCCGTCCGAGATCACCTCGGCGACGGCGTGCGGGGTGACGAGCGCGAGGGCGAGCAGGGTCGCGGAGCCGGCAGTGGGGCGGGCGAGGCGTCGGCGCGCGTGAGGGGAGGTGCGGATCATGGTCACTCCCCACCCTCCGCGGTGGCGTCGTCCGCGGCGGCGCCCTGCTCGATCGGGACGTCCTCGAACTCGGGGGCGCCGGGGATGGCGATGTTGATCGTGTCGATGTCGTCCTCGGGGGCGGCGAAGGTGGCCCAGTACGCCTGGGTGTCGCCGGAGGCGAGCTTGTGCTCCGCCTGCTTGCTGTTCCAGACATTGGGGGTGTCCCAGGCGCTGCCGGTGCCGAGGATGTCGTAGCGCTTGAGGTTCTCGCGGTCGAACAGAGCCGGCGGCACGTTGGAGTGGTTGTCGCCGTGCAGCTCCCACAGCGAGAACGTGCCGGACTCGCGGAACTCGGGGGTGTAGGTCAGCAGCAGCTCCATCGTCCGGCCGCGCTGGATCAGGTGGTGCAGGCCCACGGTCATGGTGCCGTCGATCTCGTCGGTGGGCAGGGTGTAGCTGATCGTGTCGACCGCGTCGGCGGGATCGATGACCTCCGGCGCTCCGCCGGAAGCACCGTCGGTGCCGGTCTGCGACTCCTCGCCGCCGCCGTCCGAGGGCGAAGGCTGCTCGGCGTCGGACTCCTCCGGGACCTCGGCCGCGGGGGAGTCGGGGCCGTCCTCGAAGTCCGCCTGCTCGGTGACGCCACAGGCGGCGAGGGGCAGCGCGGCCAGGGCGGTGAGGGCCAGCGCGACCCGCCGGCGGGTGAGGGTCACATCGCGGAGCTGGGTCATGGTCTTCTCCTTCATCGGGCCGCCTCAGCGGCTCTCCTCGAGCTGGTGTCACCCGTATGTCGTCGCGGGGAGCGGAATGGTTGCATCCCATCGCGAGAATCTGGCTCTTCGCAGCTGAGGGGGTAGGTGTGGAACGCGGGGTGGGCGCGTCGGTGCCGGGATAGACGTCGAGGTCTCCCGAAGATGGAAGTTCTGACTCTCACCATCTGGAAGACCTCGACATGCTCAACGCTACCTTCGATGACCCCGACCTGACGACCTTCGCCCGCCTCGAGGAGCTTGGCCTGGTCGTGGTCGGCCAGAGGCTCACTGCCGCGCGGGCGGTGCTGGAGTGTCGGCTCGCCGAGGAGGATCCGTGGTGCCGGGCCTGCGGAGCACGGTCGACCTCGCGGGGCTCTGTCGCCAGGTCTCTGGCGCATGAGCCGTTCGGTCACAGGCCCACGACATTGCTGGTGCGGATTCGCCGCTATCGGTGTGACCATTGCGGATGCCACTGGCGCGAAGACACCACCGCGGCGGCCGCAGAGCGGGCGAAGCTCTCCCGAGGCGGGATCCGGTGGGCGCTGGAAGCCCTGGTCATCGACCACCTCTCAATGGCGCGGGTCGCCGCCGGGCTGGGCGTGGCCTGGCATACCGCTAACGACGCCGTTCTCGCCGAGGGGAAGCGGCTGCTGATCGATGACCCGGCCCGCTTCGACGGAGTCCGCGTGATCGGCGTCGATGAACACGTATGGCGCCACACCCGCCGCGGCGACAAGTACGTCACCGTGATCATCGACCTCACCCCCACCAGGGACAAGACCGGGCCCGCTCGGTTGCTGGACATGGTCGAGGGCCGTTCCAAGGCGGCGTTCAAGGCCTGGCTGGAGGCCCGCCCCGAGGCGTGGAAGAACTGCATCGAGGTCGTCGCGATGGATGGGTTCACGGGGTTCAAGACGGCCACCAGCGAGGTCCTCCCCGGAGCGGTCGCAGTCATGGATCCCTTCCATGTCGTCCGCCTGGCCGGAGACGCTCTGGACGACTGCCGGCGCCGGATCCAGCAGAAGCTCCACAAGCGTCGCGGCCGCAAAGACGACCCTCTCTACAAGTCCCGCCGCACCCTCCACACCGGGACCAAGCTGTTGACCGAGCGGCAACGCGAGCGCCTCAGCAGCTTGTTCAGCAGCGAGAAGCATGCTTCGGTCGAGGCGACCTGGGAGATCTACCAGGCCATGATCGCTGCCTATCGAGAACCCGACCGGACCAGAGCCAGAATGATGATGGAGAAGGTCATCGCGGCCCTCAGAGCGAAGGTCCCAGACAACCTCGTCGAGCTGGGAAAGCTCGGCCGGACGCTGACCGGACGCGCCGACGACATTTTGGCGTTCTTCGATCGCCCAGGCACCAGCAACGGGCCCACCGAGGCGATCTGTGAGTCTGGCTCTGGCTGATCTGGGATCGGCTGGTCAGGATGGATACCGGTCGTGTCGAACCGGGTGTGACTCTCGAAGCAATTGGCCCGCAGCTTGCGGTGTCTTCCCGTTGAATTGTCCGCTCGGTGCGGCGCGGCCGGCGCCGTCCGGCCCACCTCGGTGACCTCATCAGGAGACTGCCCGACCCTCCGGTCGTGGCCCATCACAGATTCGCCCCGAAGTGACCTCTTCCCGGACCGGCGCCGGCCGTTCAGCGACCGTGACCATGTCCGTCTCAGGAGAGGAGCGTCGATCGCCATGGCTATCGTCGCGCATGCTCGTCCGTTCGTCATCGGCGTGGACACCCACGCCCGCAACCACGCCGTCTCAATTCTCGCTTGCCCGACCGGCGAGATCGTTGATGAGGCCCAGTTTCCAGCCACCGCCGCAGGCCTGTCTCGGGCCGTGTCGTGGGCCGGGCGCCGCACTGGCGGTGACGTCACTGTGCTCTGGGTGATCGAGGGCACCGGTACCTACGGTGCTCGTCTGCGCGCAGTAGCCGCGGACACCGGATACACGGTCGTCGAGGCTCCGCGGATAAACGCCCGCGCGAACCGCACGATCGGCAAGTCTGACCCGCTCGATGCACGCCGTATCGCTGCCGCAGCCCTCCCGCTGCATGAGACGCAGCTGCGCGAACCGCGCGCTGACGACGGCGTTCGCGCGGCAGTCAAGGTGCTGCTCGCCTCCCGCGACCACATGAGCACCGAGCGCACCGCGACGATCAACGCGCTCACCGCGCTGCTGCGCGTCGTCGACCTCGGCATCGATGCTCGCCGCCCGCTCACCCAGGCCCAAATCGACGCAACTGCCGCATGGCGGGCCCGCGATGAAGCCCTCGCCACAGCGACCGCGCGTGGCGAGGCCACCAGGCTCGCTAA
>NZ_BAAAIR010000028.1:0-16934 GCF_039526165.1 Brachybacterium tyrofermentans | reverse complement strand
CCGTATTATTCCAGGTCAGGAGCACCTTTCTCTAAGCCGTCCGCCGGTCGGGACCACACCCCCATGAAATCCCGAGGTTAACTCCGGCCGCAGCCGACGCCGTCGCACGACAGTTCAACGATGTCTCTCCTGAACTCCCCTGGCTCTTCCCGTCAATGGGGCGCTATGCCGATGCACACCTCCAACCGATACGGGTTGGCGAACTCGTCAACGAGGCACTCTCAGGCCACTGGAGTGCACATACCTTGCGCCACCGCTTCGCAACCGAGGCATACCGGAGCTCCCGAGATCTCCTCCTAGTTCAGACGCTCATGGGCCACTCGAAACCTGAGACCACAGCCATCTACGTCGGCCTCGACACCGCCCAAGCGCGGTCAGTCATCAACGGAATCAGCTTGGTCGCGTAAACCAGCCTGGTCACGTAAAAGAGCCCGCTCATTGAAGAAAGGTCAGATGATGTCTAGTCAAGCCCGGGTCCTGGAGCGCCGGTTCATCACTCTCGAAGACGTACGTCAGGTCCTCTCCATCAGCGCCGCGCAGGCATACGCCCTCGTTCGGTCCGGCGAGCTCCGTGCGATCCGAGTCGGAGGGCGGGGACAGTGGCGCATCGAGAACGCTGAGCTAGAGGACTACATCCTGCGGTCTTACCATTCGCCGCAGGCACACGACTAGGGCGTGTCGCTAAAGTCTTCCAGCGCAGTTGTGCGATCGGGGAGACTGTGCGTGTGCTAGAGAACCAGCGAGTGCTCATCCGCCCCGCACGATTGGGAGACGCAGATCAGGTGTGGCCCTTGGTCCACGACTTCGGACCCTCGTTCGCTCCAGAACGCCGCGAGTTCGAGACGACCTGGCGAACGCTCAGCGAAACCGCCGACACGCTCGTCGCGGTCGCCGAGGTGACGGGGCACCAGATCGTGGGGTACGTATTGGCCAACAGCCGTCTGACCTTCGTTGCCAACGGACCTGTCGCCTGGGTCGAGGAAGTGATGGTCGCCAAGAGTCATCGCCGATTTGGCGTCGGGCGGGAGCTGATGGAACACGCCGAGAACTGGGCGGCCGAGCGCGGTGCCTCTTACTTGGCGCTTGCGAGTCGACGAGCAGGACCGTTCTATCTCAGGCTCGGCTACGAGGACGCGGCAGTCTTTTACAAGAAGCCCCTGGTCTGAGCACACCTCTAAAGCAGGTGGTTGAGCCATTGAATGATGGCGCGGAGAACGGTTCCGGCGCGGTAGGTCAGGGCGAGCTTGTCGTAGCGGGTGGCCAAGCCCCGTCATTGCTTCACGTCGCTATAGCCGCGTTCGATGACGTTGCGACCCCGGTACGCCTCGGTGTCCAGCCCGACGGGTCGGCCTCCGCGGGACCCGCGGTTGCTGCGATGCTGCTGCTGGTCGCGGGGCTCGGGGATGACGGCCTTGATCCCGCGACGGCGGAGGGTCTCGCGGGTGGCCCGAGAGGAGTAGGCCTTATCACCGCGCAGCATGTCCGGTCTTGTGCGTGGCCGGCCAGGCCCCTGGCGGGCGACGGAGAGGCCATCGAGCAGAGGAGCCAGCATCGGTGAGTCACCGTTCTGCCCGGGCCCGCACAGGACTACCAGGGGCAGGCCGTGGCCGTCGACGAGCTGATGGATCTTGGTCGAGAGTCCGCCGCGGGAGCGCCCCAGCGCGTGGTCAGGCGGCTCGACGCGAAGATTCTTGTGTTTCCACAATGCCCCCTGTGGTGCGCTCGAGATTAGTGCCGTGCTGGTGAGCGCGGCAGATCGTGGAGTCGACGGCAACCGACCAGTCCAACTTCCCGTTCGCGTCGGCACGGACCAGGAGCGCGTCAAGGATGCGGTCCCAGGTGCCGTCTGCGGACCAAGCGCGGTGGCGTTTCCACACCGTCTGCCAGGGCCCGAAGTCGGAGGGGAGGTCGCGCCAGGCGATCCCGCACCGGTATCGGTAGATGATTCCCTCGACCACCTGACGATGATCCCGCCTCGGCCTACCTGACCAGGGGCGTTGAGCCGGCAGAAGGGGCTCGATGGCCTCCCACTGGGCCTCGGACAACACACGTCGGCGACTCATTCATCCACCATCACGCCCTCGACCCCCACAAGCTTAGGAGACACGCCCTAGCACGCATAACTTCTATTATGCGTATTAGTTGGGTGGGGTTATGGCGATACCGAAGGCCCAGCCAGCTAACCCAATGAAACATCGAGGCTATGAGCCGTCAAACGTGTAGCCGACAAGGAGGAAGCAGACCCCCGCTGCACCTTCAAATGCGATAAGCCCTGCGACTGCCACGTGGCGAGGGTGCGGATGTGGCGGTCCTGAGATTCGCCGTGCTGGACAGAGGTCCTTACGAATAATTCGAATCTTCGCGCTGAGTAGCGTAAGGCCTCACCGATTGAAACAATCGGTGAGGCCTTACGCTACTGGGGAAGGTGAAGTGAACTAGCTCACTTCACGGATAAGAAGGGGCACTACTTGATGTACTTGTAGTCGCCGTAAGCGGTCATGACGCCCTTGTTGGTAACCCGGACGAGCAGGTGCTGCGTCCAGCCGACACCCTTAATGGGGCTGCCGTGCACTGCCATCTCGGCCTGTGCATGCTGCGAAGAAGACGACGTCTTGCGAACGATCTTGGGGCTACCGCACTTTGTTAAGTAGTTGCACCCACCGCCATAAACGCGCGTGATCGTGAACTTCCCACCAGAGCGCTTGCCGTCAAACTTGAACTTGGCGGTACCAATCAGGTAGGCAGCTTGAACATTGCACCCGGTGTAGGTGGTCGTTGAGCCAGAGGTCTTCTTCGAGGAGCATCCAACTCCCTTGACGGCGATTGCCTGGGTCGTGATCGTACCGGGCTTGGGGTCGTCCGCCTGGTCCCCTGAGGTCGAGGTGACGGTTGTGGCAGACCCGTCTGCGTAGCGGTAGACGGTAACGTAGCTGCCCTTTACTTCCTCAGTGGACTCCTCAGTCGGCGTGCTGTCGGGCTGCATTGAGTCCGGGACCTCCCCGGATCGAATCTTCGCGATAAGGCCTGCGATGTCGTTTCCTGATACACCGGCATCGCCAAAGAGCTCGGTGAGCTCAGTGTCCGAGTACGCTGCGAGACCATCCTGCTCTGGCGTTTCAGCTGTCGCGGTCGCTGGGAAACCGATCCCGATAATGAACGCAATAAGCAGGGCGGTCAGCGAGCCTGCGCGACGATTAGTTTTCACTTGTTTGCCCCACCCGTCTTGCCGCGTCCACGTCGGAACCCCTTGAATAGCGCGAAGCCGATGGCGCCGATCAGTGCGAGCCATCCTGCGCCAAACAGGACTTCACTGAGCTGTGGCACTACAAAATGCATCTATCCCCCTTGGTGTGGGCCATCACTCGATGGCAACGTTGCCAGAGGGGCTCCGCTGAAGCCAGCCCCTCGCGGGGCATTATACCACGATGGGTGGCCGGCGGCAGGGGCAGGCGCTTCTGTGCCTGCTTTAGTGCATTTGGCAATGCATTGCTCGAGGGGGGCTGCGGTGGGGATGGTTTGAGGGCTCTACGCAGCTACCCCCTGACCACGGTCAATCGCTTGAGGAGGCAGCTTTTGCGAAGACCGCCCGCCTGTCGGCGCCACTAGATAGTGTGACGGAACTTCGCGCCCTTGCGAGGTAGCACACGAATAAAGGGGTTTGATATGAAGCATGTCCAGAGGCGTACCGCGTTGGCCGCTCTTGCGGGCCTGGTAGTTTTCGGCGCTGCGCCGGCGGCTTTTACAGAGGGCGAGGGAGACGAGGTCAGCGAGAGTGAATTGCAGGAAGCTCGGGACTTGATCGCGGAGGTCGACAGCGATCTGGCGGCCCAGGGGACCTCTGTGAGCGAGCAGCTAGCGCTCCTTGAGGAGGAGACCGGGGAACGTTCATTGCGGGCGTTCAGGCTCGAGGTGGGAAGGTTTCTGAGGAAGATCTCCTTCGGGCCGCCGTGGCCTCGATCGCGGCCTCCTTCACCGCCCTCAACTTTAAGCTGGCAGCTGAGCTCCTGATTCGCTCGACCAAGAAAAATGGGGGCATCTACTTTCCAAAGTTCGGAACTCGCGCTAGCAATAGTCCGGTGATCTCTAAGATCAAGAAGGGCGCGCCGCTGGCTGGCTCTTCGGCGTTCAAGAAGACAAGTGGCGGTTCGTATCCGGCGGATCTTTACTATGCCATCCACAAGTTCAACTTCTCGAAGACTGGGGTGAAGAACCCCAAGTTCACGGTGACGGACGTGTACGACTTCGCGACCGAGAAGTACCAGGGAATTCAGGGAAGGCCGTAGCGACGATGGCCCTTGCACAGAAGAAGGGAGTCGTGAAGAAGTACACACTGAAGATCGCCGTGTGATCACCAGAAGAGGTGGGCCCGACTTTGGGCCCACCTATTCTGCGTCAGAAGATCTCTTCGAATACGTAGAAGTTGCCATCCGCGAGATTAAAGCAGGAGACTATATAGTTCTGATCGCGCTCTTCAGCCTCGCGGCACTTGAGTGACTCGAAAAACACCTCGTCAAGTTCCGCTCCAGAACTCTCGGAAATCGATTGTGGAGAAGTTTCTCCGCGCGCCACCTCGGAAGAATCCAGGGTGTATTCTGAATCATTCCAGTATCCGGATCGATCAGACTCCTCCATGGATATTACGTAGACGTCTCCTCGTCCGCCCTGGAAGTCCGAGTCTGTGCTGTAGTATTCTACAGTTTCGGAACTCTCGGGAGCCTCTATGCCCCAGTTTGATTCAATAAAAGAAGTATCGCCTTCTGACTGCGTTGAGTCCAACGAAGAGCAGGAAACTAGAGCCCCGAGAGAGGCGCCAATAATAGCCATTCTGACGAGCCGCCTAGAACACTCTCGGATCATGGTTAGCCCTCCCCTGGATGGTGGCCTTGTGATAGTGATGAATTTCTTCGGATGGTCCCGCCGCAGGTCCACTTCGCCTGGCCACCCTCGCCCTGGTGCCTCGGAGGCTGTACGTGCCAACGACCGCACCGAAGTTTAGCCAGTCCCCGGCGGGGATGCGGCGGATGCCGACGAAGGCGGGGTCGTGGAAGCGGATAAGGGAGATGCAGACGTCCATGGCGGATCGGGCGGCTTCGATCACCTGATCGTTGCCGATGTGCATGGTCACGTGGCTAATACCGGTGGAGCTTCCTACGCCGCCGGTGCGTCCCCAGGCTTCGTAGATGAGGTCGCCGGTCTGCATATCTTCGACAGTGACGGGGTAGGCGGCGGGGAAGGGGGCTGCCGCGCGGATAGGTGACATCTGATCTGGCTTGCCCTTTGGGCGGCCTGGAAGGATGTGCACCATGCCCGCTCCCTATCCCCAGGAGTTCCGCGAAGATGTCGTGCGTGTGGCCCGGTCCCGTGAGGATGGCGTCACGCTCGCGCAGATCGCGAAGGACTTCGGCGTCCACGAGATGACGCTCCATAAATGGATCCGCCAAGCAGACATCGACGACGGCAACCGCCCCGGAAAGACCCGCGAGGACTCCACGGAACTGCGCGAGCTCCGCCGCCGGAACCGGCTGCTGGAGCAGGAGAACGAGGTCCTCCGCCGCGCAGCCGCCTACCTGTCCCAGGCGAACCTGCCGGGAAAAGGTTCTACCCGCTCGTGAGCGAGCTCGCCGCTGACAACGTTCCCGTCTCGGTGTCCCTGCGGGTCCTGAAGCTCTCCCGCCAGCCCTACTACCGCTGGCGGAAACAGCAGGTCACCAACGCCGAGATGGTCGAGGCCTACCGAGCAAACGCCCTGTTGGACGCTCACCGCGATGACCCCGAGTTCGGCTGCCGGCTCCTGGTCGACGAAGCCGCCGATGAAGTCAACGAACTGTGGCTGACCGACATCACCGAGCACTGGACTGACGAGGGCAAGCTCTACCTCTGCGCGATCAAGGACGTGTTCTCCGGTCGCATCGTGGGCTACTCGATCAGCGACCGGATGAAGGCGCGTCTCGCAGTGAACGCCCTGGACAACGCGATATCCAGGCGTCGCGACGCTGCCGGTTGCATCGTGCACTCGGACCGCGGATCTCAGTTCAGGTCCCGAAAATTCGTGCACGCCCTGTACCGGCATCACCTCATTGGATCGATGGGCCAAGTCGGCGCTGCCGGCGACAACGCCGCGATGGAGTCCTTCTTCTCGTTGCTGCAGAAGAACGTCCTGGACCGCAAGCGTTGGCGGACCCGAGAGGAGCTGCGCATCGCAATCGTCACCTGGATCGAACGCACACATCACAGTCGTCGCCGGCAGGCCCGTCTGGGCCGATTGACCCCCATCGAATTCGAGACCATCATGAACCCGGCCGTGAGCCTCGCGGCCTGACACCACTGCTGACCTGACCTATGGCTCGGTTTCCAGTTGACGTCGCTAGTCGATGGTCTTCATGGAAGGCTCTTCGCATGCCACGCCCGTACCCTCCCGAGTTCCGTGCCCGTGCCATCGCTCTGGTCCGCGAGGGCCGCCAGGTCAAGCAGACCGCACTGGACCTGGGCATCCACGAGGTCACCCTCCACAACTGGCTGCGACAGGACGATATCGACCACGGCCGCCGGCTGGGACTAAGCAGTCAGGAATCTGCCGAGCTCCGCGCGGCGCGCGGCCGTGTCCGCCAGCTCGAGCAGGAGATCGCGATCCTCCGCCGGGCCGCGACGTGGCTCGACGAGGAGGGAGGAGTTGCCCCAAAAGGGCGCACCCGGTGATCGACCGACTCGTCGACGCCGGGGCACCCACAAGCACCTGCTGCCGCCTACTGGGCGTCTCCCGTCAGGGCTACTACCGGTACCGAAAGCGCCCGACCAGTGCCACTGAGCTGCGCCGCCGCTGGCTGACCGGCCTGATCCGGGAGATCCACGTCGCCTCCCGCGGCACCTACGGCTACCGCCGCATCCACGCCGAGCTCACCATCGGAATGAACATTCCGTGTTCCAGCCGGCTCATCTCCGTCCTCATGACTCGCGCCGGAATCGGTGGCCTTCCAGGCCCAGCCAGAATCAAGCGACTCAAGGGGGTCGCCACAGCGGACGACCTGGTCAACCGCAAGTTCCACCGTCTCGCGCTGAACGAGCTGTGGGTCACGGACATCACCGAGCATCCCACCCGGGAGGGCAAGATCTACTGCGCCGCCGTGCTGGATGCTTGCAGCCGCAAGATCATCGGCTGGGCTATCGACTCCAAACAGGACTCCACCCTGGTCGTGAACGCTCTGGACATGGCAATCCGTGCACGTCAGCCAGGGACCGGAGGGATCGTTCATGCGGATCACGGAGTCCAGTTCACCTCCTGGGTCTTCACTCAGAAGATCCGTTCAGCGGGACTGCTGCCGTCGTTCGGGACCGTCGGCGATGGCCTCGACAATGCGATGATGGAGTCGTTCTGGTCGACGATGCAGATCGAGCTGCTGAACCGGAAGAAGTGGAAGACGCGCATCGAGCTCGCGAACGCGATCTTCGAGTACATCGAGGTGTTCTACAACCGTCGTCGCCGGCACTCCTCCCTCGAGTACGCGACACCCCACGACTACGACCTCGCCCGCACCCCGCGGGCACTCACCACCATCGGAAGCTAGCGACCAAGAGTGGAAACCTAACCGTAGGGCAGGTCATGCTGTCACCTAAACGTGCGGCAGTCCCAAGCCACCCGCGACGATTGGATGAGCTGGGATCTCCACGAAGGCGGACGCGCTCACGTCGCACTCGATGAGCGGGAGCAAGCGCTCGATATCCTCGAAGAATCGAAATACACCGAGTCGCTCAACGCGCTACAGGCTTCGCATGTGCGGGTGGAGATCACCTCGCGCGGCAGGATGGCCCTCATGCGCCCGGACGTCCTGCTTACAAGCGGCCTGTTCGATGGCGGGCAGACGACGTCCTTCGATCAGCGGGTCGGCATCCAGGCCCAAACCTTCAACAATGACGGCGGGGCCGTCCAGACGGGTGACCACACCGTCCAGAACATCACGATTACCAACGCTCAGGTCGAGCGCATTGGCGAGGGCATCGCAGCCACCCGCGAAGTCCTCGCGCGGGAGGACCTCGATGAGCATGTGCGCGCCGAGGTCTCGGCAGCGGTCGATGAGCTCGAAGCTGCGGCTGCCGAGAAGGCCGAGACGGGAGTTCTGCACCAGCTCATTACGAAAGCAACCATGGCCGCTGCTGGCGCCGCGGGGAGCGCAGCCGGAGGTGCAGTCATCCAGAGCTTGGCCAGCATTGGTGCAGCCATAGTCTGAACACGTCTCATCGGAGTTGCCTCTATAGCGGCAGCTCTGGCTGTTCCAGGTATCGGTACAGCGTCGATCGACTGATCCCGTGCTCACGGGCGATTTGAACTTTGGGCGTGCCGGCGAGAGCCGCGTTGCGGACGGACCGGATCTGTTCGCTCTCTAGTGTGCGGGGCCGGCCCTTGTAGACGCCGCGCTTCTTGGCGGCGGCGATGCCCTCAGTCTGACGCTGACGAATGAGCTCGCGCTCGAACTGCGCGAAGGCGCCCATCATGTTCAGCTGGAACGAGGCCATCGGGTCCGCGTCACCCGGCGCGAAGGTCAATCGCTCCTTGAGGAACTCGATGCTCGCGCCCTTCCTGGGCTGCTGCTCGGCGTGTTCGGCGGGGTCGCCGGTGATCTGCTGAACGATGTCGTTGAGGTCGATGACCGAACGGGCGAGACGATCCATGGAGGCAACGACGACATGGTCGCCGTGGCGGACGTGCCGGATCAGCGCCTGTAGCTGCGGACGGTCGGTCGCGCTCTTTCCGGACTGCTTTTCGGTGAAGGTTTGGTCGCACTCCCCCACTGCCTCGAGCTGCCGGGCGAGGTTCTGGCCGGCCGATGACACTCGGAGGTACGCAACGCGCTGCCCCGGAGCACGATGTGTTCCATTCATGTCTTAGATCCTAGCCGAGACATGTGTCAAAACCGGTTTTTCGACCCTGTGGAACAGGGGCGACGCCTCGCCGGCAACTGTCGCTTTTGGGTATACCCCAAACGTGCACATGCTCCTCCCTGCACGCCCGGTTATGGGGTATCCGAGGTCGATGTCGCGTCGATGCGCGACAAAGGCAACCGCGACTGTCGACCGTCGCAACCATCAGGAGCGTGACCGTGTAGGCGGTCCTGTGGATTCCCGCCGCCTTGACGTGGGCGGGCCGGCGATTTGCCGGCACTCAGGAGCAGGACGTCGCGCTGAACACCGATGCGACCTCCACGTCGGTGCGGACCACCGCACGCGCCCGGTGATGAAGACCGGCAGCGGCTGCCGGAGCCACTCCCCCAAGGCGCTGCCCAGCACTTGTGAATCAGGATCCAGGGAACCGGCCCGACAGCGGCCCCGGGGTCGCTCCCGTCTAGGGCCTGTCTCTAAATTAGGTGTTTGAGCCACTGTGTGACGGCGCGGAGGACGACTCCGGTGCGGTAGGTCAGGGCGAGCTTGTCGTAGCGGGTGGCCAGACCGCGCCATTGCTTGACGTCGCTGAAGCCGCGCTCGACGACGTTGCGGCCGCTGTATGCATCCTCGTCCAGCCCGACGGTGCGTCCGCCGCGTGAGCCGCGGTTGCGGCGGTGGCGCTGCTGATCGCTGCGCTCCGGGATCACGGCCTTGATGTCGCGTCGTCGCAGCTCGGCCCGGATCGCGCGAGAGGAGTAGGCCTTGTCGCCAAGCAGCATGTCCGGGCGGGTGCGCGGCCGGCCAGGTCCGTCGCGGGCCACGGACAGGGCGGTGAGCAGGGGGGTTCAGCATCGGGGAATCACCGGCCTGGCCAGGTCCGCAGAGGATCACCAGCGGCAGTCCGTGGCCGTCGACGTGCTGATGGACCTTCATGGAGAGGCCACCGCGGGAGCGGCCCAACGCGTGGTCAGCCGGCTCGACGGCCAGATTCGTGTGATTCGGCAGTTCCCCCTGTGGCGCGGGGCAGGTTCGTGCCGTGCTGGTGGGCACGACAGATGGTGGAGTCGACCGCCACCGACCAGCCGAGCTTGCCGTCCGCATCCGCGCGGACCAGGGACCAGCAGAGCGTCCAGGACCCGGTCCCAGGTGCCGTCGCTGGCCCAGGCGCGGTGGCGCTTCCAGACGGTCTGCCAGGGACCGAACTCGGCGGGCAGATCGCGCCAGGCGATCCCGCACCGGTACCGGTAGATGATGCCTCGACGATCTGCCGATGATCCCAACGCGGACGCTCTGACCAGGGCTTCTGTCCAGGCAGTAGGGGGTCGATCACGTCCCACTGGGCATCGGACAACACGCTCTGACGACTCATCCCGCCAGCTTCCCGCATCACTCCGCCCAAACTTAGGAGACACGCCCTACGTCGTGGCCGTATGACGGGTCGACACCCTCGTCGGTGATCATCAAGTCGTCACGCCACGACCCTGGGCTTGGCCGACCGCGCTCAACTGCAAGGGGCCACTTCAGGCGCCTCGAAGGCTTGCGTTAGCTGCAACCGTCTCGTAACATTGCTTCGTCCGGGAACGCTCCCGGTCGGAAAGCTAACGTTACACACCAGCGAGATCCCAATGGAGGGAATTCGGATGCCTGGCACAAATCGAGTACCGGCAGGTCTAGCCTCGCTCGCGGTGATCGCAGCCCTTGCTGGCTGTAACCCCGCCAGCACCGGGGGCACCGAGACGCTGAGCGTCGCCTGCAGTCAGACGGAGGACTTCTGTGAGGGAATGGTCTCTGCCTTTACGGAAGCCACCGGCGTTCCTGCCACCTACCTTGGCCTAGGCTCCGGGGAGGTCATCGCCCGTCTCCAGTCGAACCAGGGCTCGGGCCCGGAGTTCGACGTGTGGGCAGGCGGCCAGAGCGAGAAGCACCTCGTGGCGGAGGAGCTCGGTTTCATTGAGCCGTACGCGTCCCCCGAAGCAGAGGACCTCGATTCCGAATATGTCGACTCTGAGGGCGCGTGGGCTGGGTTTTATACCGACTCCCTGGCTTTCTGCGTGAACACAACAGGTCTAGCCGACTCTGGCCTCGAAACGCCGTCTTCCTGGGACGATCTCACTGACCCATCGTATAAGGATACTGTCCTTCTGCCAAATCCACATTCCGTGGGCACTGGGTATATGGCGATTTGGACTCAGATGGTCCTTAATGACGGCGACGAGAACGCAACCATGAGCTACTTCAAGGACTTGGATGAGAATATCCTTCAGTACTCGGAGAGCGCGGCCAACGCCACCCTTATGGTCGGGCGAGGTGAGGCCGATGTCGCTATCGCCCTCGATTCCGACTGCGCCACGGCGAAACAGAGCGGGATGTCGGACCTGGAGACGATCTACCCTGACGAGGGAACGGGTTTCGAGGTTGGGGCCGTTTCCGTACTTTCGGGAACTGAAAACACTGCTCTCGCTCAACAATTCTACGACTGGGTGCTCACAACCGACGCACAAGATCTCTACCCAGACTTCAACAGCAACGCCGCTCCCGTGAACCCGGGGGCCAAGCTCGGCGAAGGCGTCCCCGACCAGTCACAGGTCAACCAGGTCGAATGGGACGCGGCTGAGGCTGCTGACGCGGAAGAAGGGCTCCTCTCCAGGTACACCGATGACGTCCAGAGCTGACATACCGGTTCCAACCCTGGCTCCTCCGGCCCCGTCGTCGGGGGCACGCGGCGGACGAAGAGGACGTTTCCTACGGGACCCGCCGACGCTGATCATCTCAGCCGCGGTCGTCCTTATCCTCCTCTTCGTCGTAGTCCGGCCGATCGCCATGATCATCTTGCGCGCCGTCAGCGCAGAGGGCCTGGAGGCGATCACCTCGCTCGTTACCAGCAAGGGCGGACTGACAGTCCTGGGGAATACGGTAAAGCTCGGCCTGACCGCAGCAACTATCGGCACTGTCATCGGCTTCTGCCACGCTTACGTGCAGGTCTTTCTCTCGGTTCGAGGCAAGCGCGTCGCTCACGTCATTGCCCTAACGCCCCTTATATCGCCACCTTTCGCCTTAGCCACAGCTATCCTGGCTCTCTTCGGGCGCAGCGGCCTCGTGAATGACTGGTTCGGGCTCGCACTGAACATTTATGGCTTTCCTGGCCTCGTCCTCGTGTTGGCATTGTCCTTCTCTCCCGTGGCGTACCTGAACCTCAAGGGGCTCATGCAGTCTCTCGATCCATCGCTCATCGAGGCAGGGGCAAGCCTGGGCGCCGGTCGGTTCCGCGTTCTCTGGAGGGTCACACTTCCGTTGCTCATTCCGGGGATTCTCTCCTCATTTCTCCTCTTGTTTGTCGAGTCGATCGCTGACCTGGCAAACCCCCTCGTGCTCGGAGGCAGTTACCGAGTCCTCGCGACCGAGATTTACTACTCTGTGACGGGGTCATTTTCGCTCCCCGTAGCGGCTGGCTACAGTGTTGCCCTCCTGGCGCCAGCGCTCATCGCCTTCTCTGTGCAGAAATACTGGGTGGCCAGGCACAATGTCGTCACGGTAACGGGCAAGTCTGGCTCAGCAACACGTGGGCGGGAATCCGCTCTCGTCGCGGCCCCAGTCGCGACGCTGTCGTTCGCCGCTCTCGGGTTAACCATCGTGATCTACGGGATCATCGTGGTCGGAGCCTTCACTACGTTACTCGGCATCGACAACAGCTTCACCCTCGATAACTTCACGGCAATCTTCCGCGGCGGGGCTTGGCGATCGTTCCTCATCACCGTGATGATGGCCGTTGTCTCCGCTCCGATCGCCGCGACATTGGGCGTCGTGATCGCTTGGCTAGTGGTCCGAAAATGGCGATCGAAGGCCGCTTCAACAGCATTGGACTTTACTGGAATGCTGGGCACCGCTGTTCCCGGGACAGTTCTCGGCATTGGCGCGGCCCTCGCGTACTCAGCGCCCATAAACCTCTTTGGTCGAGAGCTTGTTCCTCAGCTCGCTGGCTCTGCCGCACCGCTGGCTGGGGCGCTCGCCATCGTCCTCGTTTACATCGCACGCGGAATCTCTTCCGGTCAGCAGACGTCCATCGCCGCTCTCGGACAGATAAGTCCCTCCATCGAAGAGGCGGCAGCGTCGCTCGGCGCGGGTGGGGGGAAGACTTTCCTATCGGTGTCCTTGCCGCTCATCCGTCCCGCCGTAGTCGGCGGCCTCACATATGCAATCACCCGTTCAATGACCGTGATGACCGCCATCATATTTATTGTCTCCCCGCAGACTCAAGTTGTCACGGCACGCACTTTGCAAGAGGTTTCAACTGGGCGTTACGGCAATGCCTTTGCCTACGTCTTTATTCTGATCGTTGTCGTCCTCGCTCTGATGGGCATCGCTCATCTACTGACGAGCTGGCTATTCGCTCCCCGATCCCGGGCAGCATCACATGCACCGTCGGGAACAACTCTCCAGAGGAAGGAGCCTTGATGACCGCCTCATCGATCCCCAGCATCAAGCCGCCGCAACAACAGAACGTTTCTAACCCCAATGATGAAGGCTCGCTTCGCCTTACGAATTTAAAGAAGATTTACCCGGGGGGCCACGTCGGCGTACACCACCTAGACTTGGACGTCCGTGGCGGCGAGCTTCTCACGTTACTCGGCCCTTCAGGATGCGGCAAGACAACGACTCTACGGATGATCGCAGGGTTCGAGACTGTCACTTCGGGGTCCATCGAGCTTGACGGCCTCGCTTGCCAGAACCTTGCACCCAACAAGCGACCGATGGCCATGGTGTTCCAGTCTTATGCCCTTTTCCCGCACATGTCAGTCATAGACAACGTACGATTCGGCATGTCCTTGCGGAAGCTCCCCCGTGCGGAAACCGAACGCCGTGTCGCCGCCGTGATCGAGACCATGGGGTTGACCGACTACGTGGATCGATTCCCAAACCAGCTCTCCGGCGGACAGCAGCAGCGAGTTGCACTAGCGCGCGCCGTAGTGATCGAGCCGAAGGTCCTCCTATTCGACGAACCGCTCTCTAATCTCGATGCGAAGCTCCGCGGCATCATGCGTGGAGAGATCAGGAACCTCCAAAAGCGGCTCAGCATTACCTCGATTTTCGTCACCCATGACCAGGACGAGGCGATGACCATGTCCGATCGCATCGTCGTCATGAACGCCGGCCGAATCGAACAGGTCGGGAGCCCAGAGGAACTGTACCGTCGCCCGGCCACGAGATTTGTGGCCGACTTTCTAGGCAAGTCCAACTTTGTGGACGTGGATATTCTCGGTCTTAACGGCGATAAGGCGGAGATCGACCTGAACGGCCACAGCTGCCGCGTCGCTAATCCTCATGGACTGACGAAGGGGCGTGCGACGGCGCTCATCCGCCCCGAGTCAGTTGGACTCGGGCCAGCGGGAGACGAACGTGACGGCTGGGGTTTCGACGCCACCATCAGCGAACCCGTCTATTTCGGATCCCACGCGGAGTACACCCTCCGGCTTGCAAACGCCCTCTCGATCCTCGCCTCAGTCGAGAACCCCCATGCTGTCCACCCCGAGGGCACTTCGGCGCGCGCCACGATATCCACCGAAGATATCTGGCTGCTACCCGACTCAGGCGCACCTACTTCCATCGACCAAACATCCGAGAAAGGACTGTGAAATGACTGAAGAACAAATTACCCGCCGCCGCTCCCTTTTTGCCGCGACCGGCATCGCGGTCGGCACATTAGCATACGGTGCCATGCCGGCACGTGCTGAAGACGAAGTCGGAAATTATCGTTGCGTACCGCCGATCATGCCGCCGTTGAATAAACGCGCGCTCAACAAGACTGCTCAGGATGACTACCCTGGGGCCAAGTGGCACCCAGACGGGGCGGTCCGCCACTTCCCGGGGCTAACTTTCGTTTCCCCGCTAGATGACGGCGCTTTCAAAGACGCAATGATTGGCATCCGGCAGCGGATCCTCGATCGATCCCTCGGCTCTCTCTATGCTCTACTTCCCCCTGACACATACCACGTGACAATTGTCGCCAACGGACCGGTAGACTCGGACCGAAGTGATGACAAATGGCCGTCGATTGTCCCGACCAACATCAGTATTTCGGAAATGGCACGCGAGTTCGCAGCGCGAATCACCGATGCGTCGCTTCCGAAGCTCGGCGAAATACGTATGGCTCCGTTCGAGATTGGAAAGCAGACGAAGACCTCGGGCATAGGCGTGGGATTCCGAGTCGATGACCGGGATCGCGCTCGCCTCATTGAATTCGAGCTAGCGATAGTCGAGCTCCTTGGGCTCCCGACCCCCAAGGACAACGACTACCGCTGGCACTCGACCATCGGTTACAAGCTGTACGAGCCGACCGACAGAGAGCTACCGGAACTAGAGGAATGGAGGCAGGAATTTCTAGCATTGCTGCCTGAGGAGCTTGTGCTGCGTCGGCATGAATTCAATATCTTCGACAACATGACGGGGTTTTCGTCCCTGTACGACTTTAAGTGATCGATTCAGTCGACGCGTTTCCCGACGAAGCGGCGCTGGCAAAATTCTCTTCCACTGGCGTGCCGCGCCACTTCCGCGGGAACACAGTTCTTTCGATGATCGATCCTGGTGGAGAATTGGGGTCGTTACTCTGGTGCGTTCGTCGCCAATTTGAGGCTGCCACCAATGGGGCACTGGTCTACTTGCCGGCGTCTAGTTGGCACATGACGGTGATTGGATTAGTCATTGGCAATATACGTTCGACCTGGCCTCGCGCTCTGTCGGACGACGCTGTGCTAGCCGATGCCGATAGCCTAGCGCGCCAAGCCGTCGAGTCCGTGCATTCACCTATAGCCTGCGGGGTCCGAGCGGTAGGTATCACGGTTGGAGATGACCTTCGGGTCCAGCTTGTGCCAGCCGACCATCGATCATATCGTGCACTGTGGTCATATCGAGACGCCGTGAGCGCAACGGCAGGCATTCGTGCTCCTAACCACGACGCCTACTCCTTCCATGTAACCCTTGCGTACCGCGTCAAAGAGCCTACTCCGAAGGAGAAGAAGCGATGGACGAACCTTTGTGCGCAGGGCGTCGATACATCACGGTCGTTTGTACTTGAAGCGCCGTCCTTCCGGTATCATGAAGACATGACGAAGTTCACTCTCGAACCCGTAATGGAAGGCCGTGGTGCATAAGTCCCTGGTGCAGTCGGACAGACGCCGCGTAAATATCACCACCGCCGTAGTCAAGCGCGAGGGACCCTCGGGCCCTACCGCTAAGGCCCCAGCCCTATCTCTCTGTGACGCCTGGGCGTGCCAGCACCACAAATGACTAGGTCCCGATTCCGAACACCCTCGCGATCACAGTTGCCTCAGCGCCTCTTACCGGCTCTTCCCGCTTCGTGGTGATGGGGAGCGTCGCGTCGTTGGCGTAGAACGGCTCGTGGTCCTGCTGTGATGGGTGTTGTCAAGACATCCACATTTCAGAGGTCCACGAGCCTGTGCATGAGAATACTGGTTCGCAGCGGGATGCTGCGAGCACGATCTTCAACCTGCCCAACTACCGCGTCATCGACGCCATCGACCTGCCCGACGGGGACAGGCGGGTGGTGATCGCCTCGACCGTCCCGCCGGGATGTCCGTCCTGCGGGGTGCTCGCGACGAAGGTCCACTCCTGCCGGATGCAGCAGGTCCGGGACGTCCCCATCGCCGGCGCGGTAGAGGTGGTGTGGCCAAGCGTCGCTGGTTCTGCCTGGAGCCGGCCTGTGCTCGGGGCACGTTCGCTGAGGCCACCGAGCAGATCCCCCGATACGCCCGCTCGACCACCAGGCTGCGCGATCAGGTCGTCTCGGCCGTGATCACCTCCGGCCGGGCGGCGTCCGAGGTCGCCCGGGCGCACGGCGTCTCGTGGTGGCTGGTCCAGGCCGCCCTCAGCGCCGCCGCAGTGGTCCCGCCTGACGTCGACGACGGCCGAGTGACGCGTCTGGGCGTCGATGAGCACCGCTACCGGTCGGTGCGCTGGTTCCGCACCGATCAGGGCGCCTGGAAACGGTTCGAGCCGTGGATGACGACGCTGGTCGACCTGGCCACCGGGCAGGTCCTCGGCATCGT
>NZ_BAAAIR010000027.1:0-65457 GCF_039526165.1 Brachybacterium tyrofermentans | reverse complement strand
TATCCTGCTCACCAGCGCCGCGAGAACCGTAGCGTGAATACCCGCCACAGCAGGGTCATTCACCACGAACCGCGAAGAGCCCCGTAACGCCGCTGCTCCGTTGTGCTGGATCGGTGCTCTTATGTGCACTGGAGACGTGGCGCGATGTTCATCCGGGGTTTCCGGCGCAGGTCCCGCGGAGACGTCCCGCTCACACCCCGAAGATGCCCGAGCTCCGGATGGCGATGGGGCGGCCGTGGCGTCGGCACCACTGCGCGTAGTGGTCCAGGACGAGCGCGGCGTCGGGGTGGGGATGGAACTCCCGGTCCGGCCCCCGACGGGGGTTCAGCTTGAGACGCCCGATCCCCACCCAGCGCCCCGTGGACAGCGCGACCAGGAACGTCGCAGTCCGGGTGGGGTAACGGGGGTGGATCATCTCGGTCACCTCGGCCCAGGGGATCACGAGGGTCCCGGCGAACGGCTGGCGCGCCACGATCCCGTGCTCGTGGATCGAGAGGGAGGACTGCAGGGTGCGATGGGCGAAGAAGCAGAGCCCGCCGATACCTGGCAGGCCGACGATCGCCACCACCCCGCCGACGACCGCTGAGGACGGCTCGCCATGGACGACGGCGAGCACCATGAGGATCCCGACGGCGGCGAGCACTCCCAGCCCCAGCAGCACGAGCATCGCGAGAAGAACGCTCAGCCCCCGGCCCGCAGAGGTGCGGCGCAGGGCCCCGAGGTCCATCAGCTCGGCCCCCAGCGGGTGCGGTCCGGGCCCGACCCCGGCGCCTGCCATATCGTTCTGCATCGATCGCACGCTATCTCAGTCGCCGTCGCTCCCCCAGCCGCGGCACCTGGCGACCCTGGCGGCGAGCGATGGGGAACGACGGCGCTCGAGCTCGCCGGTGCGCCGCACCCGCTGGCTCCGCGATGTCCGGCAAGGTGGAGGGACGACCGGTTGTCGGGCCGACGGAGAGGAACCACCATGAGATGTGCACTGGTCACGGGAGCATCCCGCGGGATCGGCCGGGCCACGGCGATAGCGCTGAGCGAACGCGGTGAGAAGGTGGCCGTGCACTTCGGTGCGGACCAGGCCGCCGCGCAGGAGACCGTGAGCCTGCTGCACGGCGAGGGACATGTGCTCGTGGGCGGCGATCTCGCGGATCCGGCGACGGCTCAGCGCGTGGTCGCCGAGGCGGAGGCCGGGCTCGGCCAGATCGACGTGCTGGTGAACAACGCCGGGATCGCGCCCGGGCCGGGCACCGACCACCGGGTGGACGAGACCGACTTCGCCGCGTGGCAGCAGCGCTTCACGCGGATGATCGACGTGGATCTCACGGCGCCCGCGAACCTCACCTACCTGGTGGCGCGGTCGCTGATCGCCCGCGAGGCGCCCGGGGTGATCGTGAACGTCGGCTCACGCGGGGCGTTCCGCGGTGAGCCCGACGCCCCCGCGTACGGGGCGGCGAAGGCTGGGCTGCACGCCTTCGGCCAGTCGATGGCGCTCGCCCTGGCCCCGCACGGCATCGCGGTGGCGTCGGTCGCGCCGGGATTCATCGGCACCGAGCGCCAGCAGCCCAAGCTCGAGGGCCCGGCCGGCGACGGACTGCGTGCGCAGAGCCCCTTCGGGCGGGTGGGGACGGCCGAGGAGGTCGCCGCCGCGATCCTCTACCTCACCTCCCCCGAGGCGCAGTGGGCCTCCGGCGCGGTGCTGGATCTGAACGGGGCCTCGCACCTGCGGACGTGAGGGGCTGCGGTGGGTGACGAGGCCGGACCGTGGCCAGGGCTGAGCCGGGGCACTGCACGTCATCGCCATGAATTGCGCTCTCGCCGTCAGCTTTCTACCCTGATCGACATGAGTGCAGAAAATCCTCTGAGTGCCGCCGCGCCCGCAGGCTCCGACCCGTCCGACGGACACCCCGAGGAGAAGGAAGGCTGGCTCCCCGGCTGGGTCATCCTGCTCGTGATCGCCGCGCTGGTGGTGGGCGCCGTGCTGATCGCCCCGCGCATCGACGTGCGCGGAGGCTCCGGAGAGCCGATCCCCACGGGCCTGAAGGCCGAGCTGGGCGCACCGTCGATCCCGGATCCCGCGGAGGAGGGCGTCGAGGGCGCCACGACCGAGGAGGAGATGGTCGCCGGCGTGCTGCGCTACGCGATGGAGAGCCGTGTGCTCGAGCAGGCGAAGATGAAGCTGCCCACCAGCTCGGAGTGCACGACCTCCGACAGCACCACCTACGAGTGCACGGTGACAGTCGAGGATCAGTCGGCACGCTCGACGATCCAGGTCGATGATGTCTCGAACCTGACCGTCACCTCCGGCGAGCAGACGGTGATCGACAGGGACACCATCCACTACACCGTGCTGGAACAGGAGATCGTGGTCACCGACCGCGCCATCCACCTCGAGGCCCAGCAGACGGTCGCTGAGTCCCAGGAGGGCGACTCACCGTACGACGCGCCACGCTGCGACGAGGACCTGCCCGCGCTCCAGGTGGTCGCCGAGGGCGAGGAGGCCGAGGGCAACTGCTACGCGAAGCCCAACGGCTGGCGTGCCTGGCCGAACTGGTCCGCGACGCTCACCATCTCCACGGACTCGACAGGCCCCAGCCTCTGGAAGGACTGACCGGGGCTGGGAGGAAGGATTGGGGCCGGAAGGACTGCATGGCCGTCGGGCACCTCGGCCCCGCCTGCCCGGCGTCCCACCCTTCCGCGCGACCCGGCTCCAGCACGCGAACTCGCCGCGGTGAGCTCGATGGTGGCTGGCGAGCAGCCGGCAAACAGGCGTCCCCGCGCTGAGGGGCGAGCTCTCGCAGTGCACAATCCCTGCAAACGTTGCGGCGGGACGGGAAATCGCGGCAACTCCCGGCCACCCCGGACAGCGCTATCCACAGTCTCGTATGCTCCCGGCACACCTGGCAGTTCCTGAGGTCGACGACGCTCGAAGGACATCCCCATGCACACTGCACCGCTCCCCCGCACCACTCTCCACGACGCCTCGGCGCACGGCTCGCCAGATGGCTCGGCGTTCAGGCGCTCCCGCTGCCCGTCGGCCCACGCGATGATCCCCACCTCGCCGCTGCTGCGCAGCACCGGGTCGGGCTGCGTGCGCCGGAGCGCCGGCGGGCCCCGACGTCGCACCGTGCTCGCGGGCGGGCTCGCCTCCTCGATGCTCCTCGCCGCCTGTGGGCCGTCCTCGCGCAGCGCCGAGACCTCGAACGAGGTGAGCTTCATGTTCTGGGGCCCGGCCTTCTATCAGGAGTTCACCGGCGAGATGGTCGATGCCTTCGCGGCGGACAAGCCCGAGGTGGACGTCTCGCTGCAGCCCTCGGAGTGGGACGGCTACTGGGACAAGCTCGCCACGCAGGTCGCCGGCGGCACCCCGCCGGACGTCATCAACATGGACGGCAAGTACATCGCGGAGTACTCCGGGCGGGGCGTGCTCGCCGATCTGGAGTCCCTCGAGGGCCTGGACCTCTCGGGCCTGGACTCCGCCGATCTGGATGCCGGCCGCGTGGACGGCGTGCTGACCGGGCTCTCCACCGGGTCCAACGCCTGGGTGGTCGTGGCCAACCCGGCACTGTTCGAGAAGGCAGGCGTGGAGCTGCCCGATGACACCACGTGGACGTGGGAGGACTTCGCGGAGATCGCGACGGCGATCAGCGACTCCGGGGTCGCGACCGGGATGACCGGCGGGGCCAGCTACGCGGACCTCACGATCTTCCTGCGTCAGAAGGGCGAGGATCTGTGGGCGGCTGACGGGATGGGCTGCACGCCCGAGTCCCTCGCGCAGTGGTTCCAGCTCTACCTCGACCTGCAGGAGTCCGGGGCGACCCTTCCGGCGGACGCCGCCGTGGAGGACAGCGCCACGGCGCTCGAGCAGCAGGCGTTCTCCACGGGCCGCTCAGCGATGAGCTGGACCTGGACGAACCAGCTGCAGTCGCTGCGCGACGCCGTCGGCTCCGACGACGACGTGGTCATGCTGCGCCCGCCCTCGCTCTCCGGCTCGGCCTCCGAGAACGGCCTGTTCAAGAAGGCCTCGATGTACTGGTCGATCGCCGCGACCTCCCAGAACACCGAGCAGTCCGCGCAGCTCGTGAGCGTCCTCGTCAATGACGCGACGGCGCAGGCGATCCAGCTGCTGAACCGCGGGGTCCCCTCCGACCCGGCCGCGATCGAGGCGATGGGCGACGCCCTCACCGCCACCGACCACGATGTCGTGGACTTCCTGGAGGCGATCACGCCCGAGCTGGCCGATGCCCCCGCCGTGCAGCCCATGGGCACCGCCGATTCGCAGAACACCTTCACCAGGCTGCTGACCGACGTGCGCTTCGGGACCACGACGCCGCAGGAGGCCGCCGAGGCGACCATCGCCGAGGTGAACGGGATGGTCACCAGCTGAACAGGGCTGCTGTCACCGCCGGACCGCATCCACGAATACCCTGGCCATATGTCAGGAGATGTCTTTCAGCTCGCGGGGTGGCAGCTCGCCGCTCTGCTAGGTGCTGCCCTCCTGCTGGGAGCTCTTGTCGGCGGCGGAGCGATCGCCCTCGGGAAGCGTCGATCGTCGACGTCTGCAGACGGTCACGGCGCGACCGGAAGCGGCCCTCTCGAGAAGCTGTCCGCCCGGGTCCTCTCCCACGAGATCCGCACTCCGCTCACGCTGGTGAAGGGCGCGGCCGATCTGCTCGCCGAGGAGACTCCTGGGCCGCTGAACGCCACGCAGCGCTACTTCGTCGACACGATCGTGGGCAACACATCGCTCGTGGTGAGCATGGCGGAGGACTTCCTGCTCGAAGCCAGGCTCGAGACGGGTGAGCCGACGCTGGACCGCACCGCGGTCGACATCCGGTCGCTGGTCCGGGAGACGGTCCTCGAGCTGCGGCGGATCCGCAGCACGCCTCTGCATCTGGACAGCCGGGGTGGACCCCTCGTGCTCGACGTCGACCGTGCCATGATCCGCCAGGTGCTGTGGAACCTGATCAACAATGCGGTTCGCCACGCGGGCAGCGATGCCGAGGTCACCGTCCGTGTGGAGGCGACCGCCGAAGGCACCACGGTCGCGGTGTCCGATGAGGGTGCGGGGATGAGCCCCGAACAACGTGCTGAGCTGTTCGCACCCCAGGTCAGCGGCCACCCTCAGGGCACCGGCCTCGGGATGGGCGTGATCCGGCAGATCGTCGACGCGCACGGCGGACGCGTCGTCGTCGACTCCCTCGTACGCCGCGGCACCCGCATCCTCGTGGTGCTGCCGTGGCCCTCCCAGGAGGACGCCCATGTCTGACTCCATGAGCTCCAGCAGCCCCACGGCCCCGGAGGCGCCCCTGGTCCTCATCGTCGACGACGAGGAGCAGATGACAGCGATCATCTCCTTCGCGCTCGAGACCCAGGGGCTTCGGACCAGCACCGCCTCCGACGCGACCGCGGCACGCGCCCTGCTCGACACCGAGCCGGTCGAGCTCGTCGTGCTCGACGTGATGCTCCCCGGGGAGAGCGGCATCGAGCTGTGCCGGTCGCTGCGGGAGACCTCCGACGTGCCGGTCATCCTGCTCACCGCGCTCGGGGAGGTCGACGACCGCGTCGCCGGGCTCACCGCAGGTGCCGACGACTACCTCACGAAGCCGTTCAGCCCCCGCGAGCTCGCCCTGCGGGTGCAGGCGATCCTGCGACGCTCCTCGGGGTCGACGTCCGTCGCGGACTCTGCAGGCCAGGCGCTCCGCTGCGGGCCGCTGCGGGTCGACCTCGAGTGGGGCAGCGCGAGCTGGGACGGCGCCGAGCTCGACCTGCCGGAGACCGAGCTGCGACTGCTCGGCCGCCTCGTCCAGGACGCGGGCCGTGCGGTGCCTCTGCGGACTCTGCTCCACGAGGTCTGGGGCACGAGCCGCGCCGAGGGCGGGCGCGACATGGTGAAGTCCATGATCTACCGGCTGCGCCAGCAGCTGCGCGTCCAAGGCGCGCCCGCGGACCTCATCGAGGCGGTCCGGGGCCAGGGCTACCGAGTGCGCGTGCTTCCCTCGACCCGTCCGCACTGATCTCGTCACCGATCGTCACCGAGCGCCACCCCACGGTTACCGACGCCTGGGCAGGCTGAAGGGGATGGACGCACGTGCTGCAACGGAGCACCGGTCCCGGGGAGCACCCGGGGCTCGCCCTGCGTCCGGTCCCTCCCCGATGACGAAGGAGAACGATGTCTGCCCCGACGAAGCGCCGCGGGTTCCTCTCTGCCCCGCCCCCGAAGCCGCGCCTGGACGACGCGGAGGTGCAGCGGGTCTATCCCCGCCGCCGCCTGAACGTGTTCCTCGGGATCTTCCTCGGCTATGCCGGGTTCTATCTGATCCGGAACAACGTCTCCCTGGTGGCCCCGCTCCTCATGGACGACAAGGGGCTGAGCACCCTCGGCATCGGCCTGATCGCCAATGCCGTGCTGTTCGCGTACGGCCTCTCGAAGTTCTTCATGGCCACGGTCTCCGACCGTTCCAACGCCCGGTACTTCCTGCCCATCGGCCTCGCCCTCTCGGCGCTGACGAACCTCTTCGTCGCCTTCGTGCCGTGGGTCTCCGGGTCCATCGCGGTGTTCGCGACCGTCATGTTCATCAACGGCTGGTTCCAGGGCATGGGATGGCCGGCCTCGGGCCGCGTGCTCGTGCACTGGTTCTCGACCAACGAGCGCGGCTGGAAGACCTCCATCTGGAACACCGCGCACAACGTGGGCGCAGCCGGGCTCGGCGTCGCCGCGGCGGCCGCACTGGCCTGGACGGCCGACGACTGGCGGGCCGCTTTCTGGTTCCCCGCGGTGATCGCCCTGATCGTCGCCGTGGTGGCGTTCTTCCTGATCCGCGACACCCCCGTCTCCGAGGGCCTGCCGCCCATCGAAGAGCACCGCGATGATCCGGCGAAGGTCGAGATCGACGACGCCGATGAGCATCTGTCCATGTGGCAGTTCGTCCGCAAGCACGTCCTGACCAACCGCGTGATCGTGCTGCTGGCCGTCGCCAACGTGTTCGTCTACGCCCTGCGCTACGGGGTGCTGAACTGGATCACCGTCTACCTCGCGGATACGCGCGGGGCCGAGATCTCCGACGGCATCACGGGCTTCGTGGTGTTCGAGCTGGCCGGGATCGTCGGCACCCTGCTGTGCGGCTGGGTCTCCGACAAGATCTTCCGCGGCTACCGGTCCGGCACCGGCATGCTGTTCATGGCCCTGACGGCCATCGCCCTGGTGGCCTACTGGCAGGTTCCGGCCGCTGCTCCGCTGTGGATCTCGATCGCGCTGGTGGCGGTCATCGGCGGCCTCATCTACGGCCCGGTGATGCTCATCGGCCTGCAGGCCATCGATCTCTCTCCGCGCCAGGTCGCCGGGACCGCCGCAGGCTTCACCGGTCTGTTCGGCTACCTGCTGGGCGCGACGCTCGCCTCCTCCGGCGTGGGCCTGATGGTGCACGCGTTCGGGTGGGATGTCTCCTTCGCCGTGCTGACCGCATGCGCGCTGCTCGTCGTCGGCATCATGTGGGTGATCGGCAAGGACGAGAAGGCGCTGATGCGTGCCCGCGAGGAGAAGCGACTCGCAGCGGAGTCGGCGGAGGCTCAGGCCTCCACGTCCGACCACTGATCCCTGGCCTACCCTCGAAGGATCATGACTCCTCCTCGTCGGTCGCCGCGCGCTGTGGGTGCGCTGGTGGTGCTCGCACTGCTGGCCCTCACGGGCTGCACGGCGACCGGCGACAGGCAGATGGATGATCGCGACCTCGCCGTCCTCTGCTCCAACGACGCCGAGGTCTGCCGCGCCTGGGCGGGCGCGTTCACCGAACGCACCGGGTACGGGGTGACCACGGTGCGCCTGCCCACGTCGGAAGCCCTCGAGCGGATCCGGCACGGCGAGGATCTGCCGGAGTTCGACGTCTGGCACGGCGGCGGCTCCGAGATGTACGTCGAGGCCGCCGACGAGGGACTGCTCGCCCCGTACCGCTCCGCGCAGGCCGCGGGGATTCCCGAGGACTTCCGCGACCCCGAGGACCGCTGGAGCGGCGTGTACTCCTCGATGCTGGCCTTCTGCGTGGCTCCGCAGGCGATCTCCGACCTCGGCACCGACATCCCCCGCACCTGGGACGATCTGCTCGATCCGGCTCTGGACGGCCAGATCAGCACCGCATCCCCTCGCACCTCCGGCACCGCCTACACGGCGATGTCGCTGCAGATCGACCGCCTCGGCGAGGACGCCGGCCGCGAGTATCTCGCCGGCCTGTACGGGCAGGTCCTCCAGTTCACCCGCTCCGGTACAGCGCCGGCGCAGGTGGTCGCGCGGGGGGAGACTGCCGTCGCCATCACCTTCGCGCCGTACTGCGAGGCCGCCCGCGCCGCCGGCAGTCATGTCGAGGTGGTGCTGCCCGAGGACGCGACGAGCTACGAGATCGGAGCCGTCGCCATGCTGGCCGATGCCCCGCATCCCGGGACCGCCCGGGAGTACCTCGACTTCGCGCTCTCGGCCGACGGCCAGCGGGCCGGCGCCGCGAGCGGCATCGACCAGATCCCGACCCGCTCGGACCTTCCCGGCAACCTCGCCGACGTCCTCGCGGACGGTCGCTATCCGGTGATCGGCGCCTCGCTCGCCGAGCGCTCCTCACGCCGGGATGCCCTCCTCGCCTGGTACACCGAGGAAGTCGAACGGTGAGCAGGATCTGGCCCCGCACCGCTGCAGCGGCCTCCCTCGTCGTCGCCGGCGCGGGCGCAGCGGTCGTCGTCGGCTGGCCGGTGCTGCGCATGGTGTCGCAGGCGATCGCGGCGGTCGCGACCACGGGCGTCGTCCCTGGTCTCGGGCGCACCCTGGCGGTGTCCTTGGCCCTTGCCGTCGTCGTCACCGTGATCGGTACCGCGGTGGGCCTCGCGCTGGCGCTGACCGCTCGCACGCTCTCCCGAGGATGGAGGCGTGTGCTCGACGCGACCATCGGCGGGCTCCTGCTCGTCCCTCCCTATGTGGTCGCAGCAGCGGTCGTCGCCGTCGGCGGGCGCGGTGGTCTGCTCACCGGGATCCTGCCCGACGTCTACGGAGCGCTGGGGATGACCCTCGCCATGGTCGTGGCGCATCTGCCGATCCCGTATCTGACGATCAGGATGGCCTGGCGCGAGGTGGATCCACGCCTCGTGGAGATGTCCCGGGTCACCGGCGCACGCGCCGCGGAGGTGATCCGACTGGTGCTGCTGCCGCCGCTGCGCGTCCCCCTCGCGGTCTCGACCGCGCTGCTGGTCGTCTCCGCCCTGTCGGATCCCTCGATCCCGGCCGTGCTGCGCGGTCGGATGCCGACCCTCGCCCACACCGCCTACATCGAGGTGATCGCCTGGGGCGGGGAGAGCACCGCCGCGCTCATCGCCGTCCTGCTGACCCTGCCGGTGCTCCCCCTCCTCCTGGCGATGTGGCGCCGACGGGAGGCCGGAGCGCTCGTGGATCCCTGGCAGGGTCACGGTGCGAGCCCGCGGCTGGTGCTGCCCCGCTCGATCCTCGTGCACGGCTGCCGGGTCCTGAGCGTCCTGGTCCTGGCCGTCGTGCTGCTCCTGATGCTGGCCTCCGCCGCCACGATGATCCGGGCTCGGGGATCGCTGCTCACGCCGACGATGATGGACGTGATCGGGTCGACCGTGCGCTACGCGCTGGTGGCACTGGGCCTCGCGGTCCCGGTGGGCCTGATGACAGCGTGGGCCTCCGACCAGGGCGGCACGCGTCTCGCCCGTGGCGTGGACCTCCTGCAGACCTCCTTGCTGCTGATGCCGGGCACTACCCTCGGCATCGCGATCTTCCTGGCCTACGGGTTCGAGACCCCTACTCCGTTCGGGCAGCTGCCCGCCCTGGTCGGCGGGGCATCGCTCGCCTCCGGATCGGTGGCGCTCGTGGCCGTGTTCATGGCACCCGCGGTGCCGATGGTGCATCTCGCCGCGCGTGCCGGGCAGCGCCGAGCCCCCCGCGCCCTGCACGAGACCGCCAAGGTGCTCGGGGCGGGCCGACGGCGCATCACCCTGCAGCTCGTGGTGCCGCAGACCGGGGCCCTTGTCGCGGCGACCGCGGCGGCGGTGGCCGCCCGCAACATCGTCTCGGTCACCCCGGTCGTGTTCGTCTCCACCCCGGATGCACCGATGGTGGCCTCGTTCGCCCTCGACCTGCTCGATCGGGCAGCGCTCGAGCAGACCTTCGCCCTGACCGGGATCGTCGCCCTCCTCGTGGGCGGAGCGAGCGCACTGGTCGCCTCGGCGAGCGTCGCGGCCCTCGGCGCACGAGCGAGGTCATCATGACGACGCCGGAAGGATTGACGCCGGCAGGAACGACGCCAGCGGGGCTGACGTCGGCAGGACTGCAGCTGAGCGGCGTCGCCGGGGTCGATCTCCACGTGAGCCCCGGGGAGATGATCGCCGTGATCGGTCCGTCGGGCTCGGGGAAGACCACGTTGCTGCGACGCGTCGCCGGACTCGAGCGACTTCCCACGGGCACCGTTCGCATCAGCGGCCGCGACATGGCGCGGATCCCGGTGGAGCGGCGCCCCGCGACGATGATGTTCGAGACCCCTGTGCTGTTCCCCCAGCTCACGGTCTCCGAGAACGTCGCCTTCGCGGTGGAGCGCCGCGAGGGAGACCTCACCGCCGCCGACGTGCTCGACGTCGCGCTGACCTCCTTGGACCTCCGCACCCTCGCCGACCGGCTCCCCCATGAGCTCTCCGCCGGCCAGCGTCAGCGCGTCGCCCTGGCCCGCGCCCTCGTGCGTCGGCCCGAGGTGATGCTGTTCGACGAACCGCTCGCGCACGTGGACCCTGCCGCTCGCGGAGGTCTGCTGCGGGAGATCTCGCGGATCCACCGGCGGATGGGGAGCGCCTCCCTGTTCGTCACCCACGACTGGCCCGATGCGCTCGCCGTGGCCGACAGGATCGCCGTCATGCGTGACGGGATCCTCGTGCAGGTGGACACCCCGCGGGAGGTCTACTCCCATCCGGCGAGCGCCTGGGTCGCTACCCGTGTGGGCGTCCCCAACTATCTGTCGACGCAGGTCGAGAGGCTGGTGGACGACGGCGGCGGGCATCGGGCGCAGGTGAGCATCCTGGGCTCGTCATGGGAGGTCCCGGCATCCTCCGAGCTGCGAAGGGAGGGGGATGAGTGCATCGTGCTCGGGCATCCGCACGCCTTCACGATGACGCGGATCGAGGAGCGCCGAGGCGTCGATCCCCGTCTGGGGCGAGTGCTCTCGACGACCTTCGGCGGCGACCACGTCGACCACGACGTCGAGACCGATGCGGGAACGCTCGTGGTCCGCCGGCCGCTGGGGCCGACGGACGAACCGTGGCCGCCGGGGACCCTGGTCGAGGTCGGTCTCGTGCCCGAGGCGGTGTGGGCCGTCGCGGAATGAACGGACGAGCCGCTCCCTGAACGGCCCGGGCCGTCCGCAGGGCGTCCGTGCTCGGCGCCGCGACCGGTCCCCGACAATGGACGGATGATCGACTGGAACCTCATCTGGCAGGACTACCTCGGCATCAGCTGGAGCGGCGCGCTGGGCGTGATCGCCTCCGCCGTGGTGCTGTACGTGTTCTTCTCCCTGCTCGTGCAGGTCTCCGGCCAGCGGCTGATGGCGAACCCCACCGTGGGCAGCTTCGTGGTGCTCGCCGTGATCGGCGGCGTCACCGCCCGGGCCATGCTGGGCGAATCCCCCACCCTGCTCGGTGCGCTGCTCGTGCTGAACACGCTGATGCTCCTGGAGTGGCTGATGGGCACGCTGCGACGCACCGGTCGCGCTCGCGCGATGGGCTCTTTCCGTCGGCCCACCGTGGTGATGATCGGCGGGCGCACCGTGGCGGGCGCTCTGCGTCGGCGTCGACTGTCGGAGTCGGACCTGCTGAACCGGCTGCGGATCTCCGGCGTGCTGGACCTTCAGCAGGTCGAACTGGTGATCCTCGAGAACCGCGGCACTCTCACGATCGTGCGCCAGGGCTCCACGATCGATGCGTCGCTGGTGGCGGGCGTCGAGGGGTGTGAGGCGATCCCGGAGCGCCTGCTCGCGGGGTGAGCGCGGAACCGGACCGGGGCTGCGCCGTCGGCCGCCCGTCCAGAATCGGGGCACTCCATTGCGGGAGCCGCCGGTCGCCACCATGCTGTCGGGACGACGAACGGGTCGACGAGGCCCCCTGTTCTCCGAAAGGCACCCATGACCCCGCAGTCCCCCGCCCGCATCGATCTCACCCAGACGACCGGACCGCGCCCCATCGATCCGAAGATCTACGGCCACTTCCTGGAATCCGCGTTCTTCGGCAACATCGAGGGCGGGGTGTTCGACGAGGGCTCGGAGCTCTCGGTGAGCGGCGACGGCCCGCTGGAGGGATGCCGGCAGGACGTCATCGACGCCTGCCGTGACCTGGGCCTGCCGGTGGTGCGCTGGCCGGGCGGGAACTTCACGTCCGCCTACTGGTGGCAGGACGGCACCGGCCCGCGCGATGAACGACCCCGCCGCCTCGAGCTCGCCTGGGGCTCGGAGGAGACCAACCGCTTCGGCACCCCGGAGTTCCTCGCCTGGTGCGAGGCCACCGGCGCAACCCCCTATCTCGCGCATGGCTGCCGCAGCGTCGAAGACGCGGTGCGCTGGGTCGAGTACACGAACTACGCCGGGGACACCGAGATGACCCGACGGCGCGCGGCCGACGGCCTCGAGGGCCCTCGAGCGGTGCCGATCTGGGGCATCGGCAACGAGGTCTACGGGCCCTGGCAGATGGGCCACCGCAGCCCCGAGCGCTACGCAGAGGACGCCCTGGAGCATGCGCGGTTCATGCGCGCGGTGGACGCCTCGATCCGCTTCGTGTGCGTGGGGCTGGACGATGACCGGTGGACGGACGTGGTGGTGCGTGAGCTCGGCGAGATCACCGACTGGTTCTCGGTGCACGCCTACGGTGCGAGCTTCCACCTCGTGGATCCCTCGCGCGAGGAGTTCGACGCCGTGGTCTCGCAGGCGGTGTATTTCGAGAAGGTGCTGCAGGGGTTCTCCGAGAAGGTCGCCGCCGCCGCGGATCGTCACGGCATCTCCAGCCCCCTCGAGATCGCCTTCGACGAGTGGAACATGCGCCACTTCGAGCCGCGCAGCTGGGAGGACCCGCAGCCCGGGGCCGACGGCGGCATCGCCGAGCGCGACACCTCCGGCCCCTCCGACGAGCCCGGCGTCTCCGCGGAGAACGGCTGGCGGGTGAGCCGCTATTCGCCGCGCACCCTGGCCGACGCCCTGTTCTACTCCGGGGTGTTCCACGCGATCCACCGCACCGCGGGGAACCTCGTGCCGGTGACCATGGCGAACACCGTGAACCTCGTCAACGCCAACGGCCTGCTCGCCGTGCGCGAGGGTGGCCTGGTGCGCTCGGCGACCTTCCACGTGTGGGACCTGTACCTCAACCATTTCGGCACCGTGCCGCTCCCGGCCCGGATGGCCGGGCCCGCCGTGACCCAGCCGGTGCGGCGCGAGCAGGGCTGGGGCGGCGAGGCGCACTGCGTCTCGGTGCTGACCACCGTGGGAGTGCTCGACGTGAGCGCGTCGGCCTCGAAGGACGGCTCGCGCCGGTATGTCGCAGTCATCAACCGCTCCGCCGACGAGGACGTCGAGGCGGTGCTCGCCGTGGACAGCGAGCTGGTCGACGGCCCGGTCACGGTGCACACCCTGGGCGCCGACGCCGAGGACCTGTTCGCCGTGAACACGCTGAGCTCCCCCGATGTGCTGGGGATCCGCGAGAGCACGCGGGAGCTGACGGGCGGGGTCTTCGTGGCGCCGGCGCACTCGGTGAGCGTGGTGTCGTGGGAGGTGGTGGGCGGCTGAGCCGCCGCCTGCCCGACAGTCGCCTCGAGAGAGGAGGGCGCCCTCAGAGAGCAGGGCGCCCTCCTCGACGCGGGGAGCCCGCGGGGGTACGGCGACGAGGGACGCCCCGTCACCCCGCGGCGACACCTCCGTGGGCACCCTCGTCGAGACCGCTCATGCTGGGGTCGTAGTCGACCTCCCCGATGTCGTACATCGAGGTCATCCAGTGATAGAAGTTGTCGCCCCTATCGCGCAGGCGACGGTAGAGGTTGCTCATCAGGTCGGTGCGGAGCGCCCGCATCTCCGGCTGCTCGTAGCGGTTGTGGAGCTCGTCGGGATCGAGCTCGAGATCGTAGAGCTCGTTGACGGATTCCGGGTTCACGACCAGCTTGTAGCGGTCGGTGCGGAGCATCCGCTGGGGGTAGGGGAAGTGATGGCCGTGGTACTCGCACACGATCGCGTCGTCCCACGGGACGTCCTCCCCGCGCACCAGCGGCAGCAGAGAGCGCGAGTCCACGGCCGGTGCCGGGTCCAGCCCGCACCAGTCCAGCACGGTCGCGGTCGTGTCCAGCAGGCTCACGAACTCCTGGCGCACCTGGCCGGCCGGCGCCCCGGGGATCCGCACGATGCCCGCGGTGCGGTAGATGTCCTCGTACATCGCCGGGCCCTTGTCATGCAGGCGGTGGGATCCGGTGAACTCGCCGTGGTCGGAGCTGAACATGACGGCCGTCGACTCGAGCAGGCCCAGGGACTCTGCTTCGGCCAGCACCCGGCCGATCTGTTCGTCGATGAGGGTGACGTAGCCGCGGTAGACCGCGATGAGCTTGCGGCTGTCCGCCTCGGTCATCGTGTCGAAGGTCCAGTGCGCGGAGTAGTTGGCCTGCACCGGGGGCTTGTCCGTGAAGGTCTCCTGGATCGAGGCGGGCAGCTCGATCTCGTCGGGGTCGTACATGTCGAAATAGGCGTCGGGAACGATGTAGGGCAGGTGGGGCCCGAAGAAGTGCAGCGCGAGGTAGAAGGGCACCTGGTTCGCGTCGAGGTCCTCGGCGTAGCGCCGCAGCTGCTCGATGGCGCGTTCGGCGAGGTAGTGCTCGAAGGTCGCCTCGAGCGGCTGGTGCAGCCGGGCGGCCAGCAGGTTCCCGGGCCCGCCGTTGGGGAGGGTGCCGCGCATCTGCTCGGAGATCTCGTACCCGGGCAGGTCGTGCTCGGCGAGATAGGCGAGGTAGTCCGGATGGTCGACGGGGTTGTGCCAGCCCTGCAGCTCCGCGCCCTCGAAGCCGTAGTCGGCGCGCAGCTTCTCGGTGCCCGCGTGCCATTTCCCGAGTAGGCCGCAGTTGTAGCCGGCCTCCCGCAGAGCTCCCGAGAAGGTGAACTGCCCGTCGGGCAGGTCCTCCTGGTAGCCGACGTTGCGCTCATAGTTGGCGAGCAGCTTGTGCCGGAACGGTGCCGCGCCGGTCAGCACGCTGGCGCGGGCCGGTGTGCAGATCGCGGTCGGGGTGTACCAGCGGTCGAACCGGGTGCCGGAGGCGGCGAGCGCATCGAGGTGCTCGGTGCGCACGTCGGGGTTGCCGTAGCAGCCGAGGGTGTCGGTGCGGTGCTGGTCGGTGAGGATGAACAGGACGTTCCGGGGCTCGCTCATTCGCCCGCCTTCGTGAAGAGATCGAAGGTGTAGTAGTCGGCGGGGGCGACGGTCTCCCCCTCGATCTTCCCGTTGTCCTCGAAGTAGGTGTTCATGGCCTCGAGCCAGGTCTCGATGGTGCCGTCCTCGATCAGCCCGTCGAGATCCGCGGCCTTGTAGTACTCGCCGTTGGCGGCGTCCCCGGCGACAGCCTTCGCATCCGCCTGGGTCATCGTCGCGACCAGCTCGATCGTCGCGTCCAGGTCCTCCGCCCGGAAGTCCATGGCGGTGCGGAGCACGGAGAGGACCTTGATCGTGGTCTCCTCGTTCTTCTCCGGGTAGTCGGCCCCGGTGACCATCACGTTGGGGAACTGCATGATGTCAGCGAAGTCCGAGTTCTGGGTGAGCTCGACGAGGTCGGGGACCTGGGCCTTGATGGTGTCGATCAGCGGGTACCAGATCCCGGCGGCGTCGACCTGCCCGGAGGAGAAGGCCGAGACGACGGTCGCCGGATCCATCGCGACCTTCTCGATGTCCTCGATGCTCATCCCGGCGCCCTCCAGGGCGAGCTGCACGATCATGTCGCCGGAGGTGCCCTCGGGGATGGCGACCTTCTTCCCGGCGAGGTCCTCGATGGCGGCGATGCCCGGCTGGGCGATGACCCTGTCGGCCTGGCCCACGCCGTTGACGGTGACGACCTTCGCCTTGCCGGAGGCCGGCAGCCACATCGCGCCGGGGCCGATGTACCCGAAGTCGAGGTCCCCGGTGCCCAGGGCCTGGATCTGGAGCGGGCCGTTGGTGAAGGTCTGCGTCGTGACCTTCAGCCCGTTCTCCTCCCACAGGCCCTGGTCCTCGGCGATCGCGAGCAGGCTGGCGCCGTTGAAGTCGGGGATGTAGCCGTAGGTGACCTCGGTGAGGTCGCCCGAGCCGGAGCCGGAGCTCCCGCAGGCGGCGAGGGCGCTGAGCGCCGGGAGGGTGGCGAGGCCACCGAGGAGGGTGCGGCGGGTGACGTCCATGGGGATCGTGTCCTATCGGGGTGTGGGCGGGCGCAGTGAGCGCGGGGGCGGTGTCGTCGGCGTCGGTGCCGGCGGGGTCACTGGTGGTAGACGGAGGTCCAGATGTCGTTGCGGATCGCGGTGAACTCCGGGCTGAGGCGCACGTCCTCGGTGCGCGGATACGGGAGGTCGACGTCGATGATGCGGTGGATGCGGCCGGGCCTGGCCGCCATGACGACGACGCGGTTGGCGAGGAAGGCGGCCTCGTCGACGTCGTGGGTGATGAACACGATCGTGCGTCTGTCCTGCTCCCAGGTCTCCAGGAGGTGCTCCTGCATGCGCACCCGGGAGAGGGCGTCGAGCGCGCCGAAGGGTTCGTCCATCAGGAGGATCGAGGGGTTCATGGCGTAGGCGCGGGCGATCGCGCAGCGCTGCTTCATACCGCCGGAGAGGGTCTTGGGCAGCGAGTCCGCGAAGTCGGCGAGGCCCACCATCTCGATGAAGTGCTGGGCGGTCCGGCGTCGTTCGTCGGCCGGGACCCGCGCGGTCTTGAGCCCGAACTCGACGTTCTGGCGCACGGTCAGCCAGGGGAAGAGGGCGTACTGCTGGAAGATGATGCCTCGCTCCGGGCTGGGCCCGCGCACCTCCTTCCCATCGACGACGGCGGAGCCGCTGGTGGGTTCGTCGAGGCCGCCGAGGATGTTCATGAGCGTGGACTTGCCGCAGCCGGACGGGCCCACGACGGTCACGAACTCGTTCTCCGCGACGTCGAGGCTCACCCCGCCGAGGGCTTCGAAACGTTTGCCGCCCACCTCGTAATGCTTGGTGATGTCGCGGACCTGGATCTTCCGGTCCGTGGCGGTCAGGGTCTGTTCTGCCGGGTTCATCGGCGCTCCTGCCAGACGGTCAGCTTCGATTCGATCGCGAGCAGCACCCGGTCCATCACGAGGCCGAAGAGCCCGATGACGAGGATGCCGACGAAGATCGTGGGGAGGTCGTAGTAGATCTGGGCCTGCTGCATGCGATAGCCGAGACCCTGCTGCGCCGCGATCAGCTCGGCGGCGACCACGGTGGCCCAGGCGGAGCCGAGGCCCACGCGCATGCCCACGAGGATGAACGGGGTGGAGGCGGGCACGACGACGCGGGCGAAGATCGTGCCGTCCTTCGCGCCCAGCACCCGGGCGGCGTTGATCAGCGTGCGGTCCACCTGCACGACCCCCTGGAACGTGGAGATCACGCAGGAGAGGAAGGCGGCGAGGAAGATGACGAAGATCTTCGGCTGCTCACCGATGCCCATCAGCACGATGGCCAGCGGGATGATCGCCAGCGGCGGGACGGTGCGGAAGAACTGCACCCACGGTTCGAGCAGGCCGCGCGCCCAGCCGTACCAGCCCATGAGGAAGCCGACGGGGATGGCCAGGGCCGTGCCCAGCAGGAACCCGGTGAGGACACGGGTCAGGGAGGCGACGATGTCGGTGAGCAGGATGCCGGAGGCGGCCAGGTCGATCCCGGCCAGGAGCACCTCCACCGGGCTGGGGATCTGCAGCCCGGTCAGCGAGATCAGCCACCACAGGCCGAGGCCCAGGAAGATCGTGGCGATGTTGAGCACGAGCAGCGAGGGCGCTCGCCGCTTCGTGCTGGTGACTGCAGCGGTGGGGCCGCCCTCGGGTGGGGCGGTGCCGGCGGTGCTCACCACCGCGGCCTGCGGGTCAGCGGACATGTCGACCTCCAGAGGTCAGGTAGGGGCTGCGGCTGGTTCGCGACGCCGCGAAGTAGTCCGGCAGCTGGTCGGTGGAGCGCAGGGCGGCGATCGCTCCGCGGGCCCCCTGCTGAGTGGTGGCGCTCGCGATCCTCAGCTCGAGGTCCGCTCCGGTCAGGCAGTTCTGGGCGACCGTCTCGCGCAGCACGGGAAGCACGGGCTCGAGGAGCACGGCGACCTCGCCGGCCAGCACGATCTCGTCAGGATCGGTGACGAGGGCGGCGAGGCCGAGCGCCCGGCCGACGGTGCGGGCGAGGTCGGTGACGAGGGCGAGGGCGCGCGGGTCCTCTGCGCCGAGCGCGACCTCGAGATCCGCGAGGGTGACGGGGTCGGGGGCGCTTTCGACGCCGGCGTCGGCCGCGACGATGTCCTGCCAGCGCTGCCGGACCGCGCCCTGGGAGGCGACGGTCTCGAGGCAGCCGCGCCGGCGGCAGCGGCACTCCGCGGCCTCCGGGCCGGTCTCCACGATCATGTGGCCGATCTCGCCGGCCAGCAGATGGGCACCGCGCAGCGCCGAGCCCGAGCCGAGCACGGCCCCGCCCACACCGGTGGACAGCCGCAGGTACACGATGTGGCGGTCGGACTCCCCGCTGCTGGTGGCCTCGTGCAGCGCGGCGAAGCGGATGTGGTGATCCACGAGCACCGGGCAGTCGAAGGAGTCGGCGAACAGCTCGCGGATCCGGGCCCGCACCATGTGGAACGGCTCCATCGGGCGCTCCCGATGAGCGAAACCGTCCCAGCTGGCCGAGTTGGGCCCCGGCAGCCCGATCCCGATCCCGGCCAGGACACCGAGGTGCACGTCCCCTGTGGTGAGATCTCCGATGAGTCGCTGCGCCGTGGCGACGCGACGCTCCCAGCCGGCCCCGGGCTCATAGTCCACCGTTCCGGTTGCCACGACCTCCGCGGCAGAATTCGCCAGGCAGATCGTCGCACCGGTGTGGAAGAAATCGATCCCGATGTAGCGCACGGCGCCGGGGTGGATGCCGAGCACTTCTGCCGGACGTCCCCGCCCCGCGGCGGCCCGGGACTCGGTCACGGTGATCACGCCGGACTCCAGGAGGTCCCCCAGCAGGCCGGAGACGGTGGTGCGGGTGAGCCGCAGCCGGTGGGAGATCTCCCCACGAGTGAGCTGGTGGCCGCGATGCAGCAGCGCCAGCACCGCGTCACGATGCTGGTCCCTGGCGCTCCATTGCTGGTCCATGGGAGGCGACGCTAGCGACAGTTACTTTTTCCGTAAACAGTTCGACATAAATCGATCTGAGCGCGCGCGGGTCACGAGGTGGTGCGAGGACGCCCGTGCCGTCGACGCATGGGGCCCGCCGATGGGTGCTTCGCCGATGCCTGATCCGGCGAGCGCCGACGAGCGCATCGACCTTGACGCCCGCCGCAGTGCCGGAATAGTCTGATTTTCCCGCTGGAAATTCGTCGAAGGAGACGTGATGGCAGCGCAGAGAACCGGCCTCAAACGCCAATTGTCCCTTTTCAGCCTCATCGCGATCGCGGCCGGGTCGGTGCTGGGCGGATGGCTCGCCGAGGCGCCGTACTGGTTCGAGCTGACCGGCGCCGGCGCCGCGTTCATCTTCCCGATCCTCGCCGTCATCCTCATCCCGATCGGCCTGGCCTTCTCCGAGCTGGCCTCGATGCTGCCGTTCACGTCCTCGCTGGACGTCTGGGCCAGCAGCGCCATGAACTCGACGACCGGCTGGGCCACGCAATGGCTGTTCTTCCTGGTCCAGGTGGTGGAGCCGCCGCTGGTGGCGTTCATCTTCGTCACCGCCGCGGACTTCTTCGTCGACGTGCCCGAAGCGGCGAAGCCGCTCATCGCGATCGCCATCATGGTGATCTGGTTCTTCTTCTCCAACGTGAAGATCGAGCTGACAGGGCTGCTCGCCATCGCCCTGTTCATCCTGATGGTGGGCATCACGCTCGGCGATTCGATCTATTACTTCGCCAGCGGTCACTGGGATTTCGCGAACATCTCCCAAGAGGGCGGATTCTTCCCCCACGGCATCTTCGGTGCCGTCGCGGCGGCCTCCGCCCTGGTGCTGAAATTCATCGGTTTCGGAATGACGCCCACGATGATCCAGGAGACGACGTTCCCGGCGAAGAAGATGGTCACCGTCATCCTGGCGGCGCTGTTCATCCCCGCGGTCGTCTACTTCCTCGCCACGTTCGCGATCAGCGGCCTGGCCCCGCACCACGTGATCGCTCAGCTGAGCACCCCGGAGCCGGAGCTCGTGAAGAGTCTCGGCATGCCCGCCGTCGTCGGCCTGCTCGCGATCTTCTCGGGCCTGCTGTACGCGTTCACGACGCTGATGGGGTTCTGGACCTCCTCGGCGCGCGTGCTCTACGGCGCCTCGCAGCTGCGGCAGCTGCCGCCGTGGTTCCTGCGCACCAACAAGCATGGCCAGCCGTACATCGCGAACATCGTGGTGCTCGCCTTCGGGATCTTCTTCGCGGCGTTCACCAGCACGAACTGGGTGCAGTACACCTATTCGCTCTCGGTGGTCGCCGCGGGGGCCGTGTACTTCCTGGGCTGCCTGTCGGCCTACCTGCTGCGCACCAAGCGCCCCGAGTGGGACCGGCCGTACCGCTCCCCCGCCGGGAAGCCCGTGTTCGTGATCGGCATGGTGGTCTCCGCCGCGATCACGATCGTGGGCGTCACCCTGCTGCCGGCCAACGCCTGGCCGCCGATCATCGCGTTCCTCCTCATCGGGGCCCTGGTGCCGCTGGGCATGCGCTACTACCGCTCGCACGTCGACCCCACGTACACCCCGATCGTCCTCTCCCCCGAGGACGTCGACATCACGAAGGAGTGAGGATGCCCGAGCCGACCCCGCTGGACGTGGTCCGCAGCCGTTTCCCGCGCACGCCGGACGCCGACGCCCCCGCCCTGCGCGCCCACGCGGGGCACCTCGCCCGCCTGCGGGACCGTCTGCCCGAGGACGGTCTGCGGGGCACGGAGCCCGCCACCACCTTCGACCCCCGAGGAACGGATCCCCATGCCTGAGCGCCCCACGCTCTCCCTCACCGAGGCCCGCGCGGCCCTGGACCGGCAGGAGACCACGTCCCGGGACCTGACCGACGAATGCCTGGCCAGGATCCACGAGCTGGACGAGGATCTGCGAGCCTTCATCACGGTCGACGCCGACGGGGCCCGGCAGCGCGCGGATCGGGCCGACGAGCAGCTCCGCCGCGGAGAGCGCCAAGGCCCTCTGCACGGCCTCCCCCTCGCGGTCAAGGACAACCTCGCCGTCGCCGGGCAGATCACCACCATGGGCTCCGCCATCTTCCGGGACCATGTCCCGACGCAGAGCGCGGACGTCGTGGAGCGCCTGACGGAGCAGGGCGCGGTGAACGTGGGCAAGACCGCCCTCCATGAGTTCGCGCTCGGTGTGACGACGGAGAACCCGCACTACGGGATCTGCCGCAACCCGGTGGACCGGGAACGGACGCCGGGCGGCTCCAGCGGAGGCTCCGCCGTCGCGGTCACCACCGGCATGGCCCTGGGCGCGATCGGCTCGGACACCTCGGGGTCGATCCGGATCCCTGCCGCCGCCTGCGGGATCGTGGGACTGAAGCCGACGTACGGAAGGGTGAGCACGCACGGCTGCTATCCCGAGTCATGGAGCCTGGACCACGTGGGCGTGCTGGCGCAGACCGTGCAGGACGCCGCCGTGATGCTCGATGCGATCTCCGGTCATGATCCGCGCGTGCCCGGCTCGCTGGATCTCCCGCCGACGACCACCGCGCGGGACCTGCCCGACGAGCAGGACCCCCAGCAGGCCCTGCCGCTGCGGATCGGGATCGAGGAGTCGTTCTTCTTCCACGACGTGGACCCCGAGATCGAGACCGAGGTGCGCTCGACGCTGGATGCCCTGGTCGCCGACGGGGCGCAGCTCGTGCCGCTCACGCTCCCGTCGCTCGGCGCATCGATCTTCGCGCTGACCGTGATCGACACGGCCGAGACCACCGCCGTCCACGACGAGCAGTTCCGTCGTCGACCGCAGGACTACGGGGAGGACGTCCGGCTGCTGCTGGAGTGCGGGGCGATCCCGTCGGCCGTCGACTATGTGCAGTCCCAGCAGATCCGCGCGCAGGTGCGGCGGGAGTTCCAGGAGGCCTTCGCGGGCGTCGACGTGATCGTGGCGCCCACGCTCCCGATCCAGACCCCGCGGATCGGCGAGGCGACCGTGCACCTCAACGGACGCGAGGCGGACCGCGACCAGGAGCTGATGCGTCTGGTGGGTCCGGCGAACCTCGTGGGCCTGCCCTCGATCTCGGTGCCGTGCGGTCAGGCGCACGGGATGCCCGTGGGACTGCAGGTCATCGGGCCGGCACTCGGTGAGCTGGCGGTGCTGCGGGCAGCGGCCAGGGTTGAGGGGCTCGTCGGCGAGAGGCTGCCGGCTCAGCGTCGGCCGCTGCCGCACATCACCGCCGACGATGTGTGAGCCGATATCGACGACCACCTCGACCCCACCCTGCAGACCCTTCCCACGAGAGGACACGCTCATGGCGACCACGATCGTGCATGCGACGCTGACCGTCGACGGATTCCTCGCAGATCAGGACGGCGGGGTGGACTGGATGTTCGGCCGACCCTCCGCCCCCGAGGACGACGCCGTCGTCGAGAAGGTCCTGGAGCGCATCGGCGCCGTGGTCGGCGGAGCGAACCGCACGCAGACCATCGAGGACGGCGAGATCCCGTACGGCGGCATGCTCAAGGTGCCGGTCTACCTGATGACCCACACCGCTCACGAGCCGATCGAGCGCGACGGCGTCACCTACACCTTCGTGGTCGACGACATCGCGCAGGCGGTCGAGGAGGCGAAGCGGGCAGCGGGCGACGGATGGGTCAGTCTGCTCGGGGGCAGCATCTCGCGGCAATGCCTCCAGCTCGGGCTGGTCGACGAGCTCCATCTCGACGTCGCCCCGGTGCTGCTCGGGCAGGGCATCTCCCTGTTCGCCGGGCTGGGCCGGCACATAGAGCTGGAACGCCTCGAGACATCTGCCTACGCGAGCGAGACCCACCACCGCTATCGTGTGCTCCGCTCGTCGACATGACGGCCACACCGCACCTGGAGCGACCATGACCGACCACCACCGCCCGAACGTCGTGATCCTCTATGCCGATGACCTGGGCTGGGGCGACCTCGGCTGCTTCGGCGCCGCCGACATCCCCACCCCGCACCTCGACGCCCTGTGCGCGGGCGGGGTGAAGCTCTCCCAGTGGTCCGCGAACTCCCCGGTGTGCTCGCCCTCGCGAGCCTCCCTGCTCACCGGGAAATACCCCGCCCACGCCGGGGTCGAGTCGATCCTGGGCGGCCGCCGCGACACCGTGGGACTCCCCCACCAGAGCACCCTCGCCTCCCACCTGCGCGAGCGCGGCTACGCCACCGGCCTGTTCGGCAAATGGCACCTGGGCGTGGACCCCGCCTACGCCCCCTCGCGCTACGGCTTCGACGAGGTGTTCGGGCTGCGCGCCGGCTGCGTGGACTACTACTCGCACATCTTCTACTGGGGCCGCGACAACCCGGTGCACGACCTGTGGGACGGGGACGACGAGGTCTGGCTGAACGGCGAGTACCTGACCACCGTGATCGGCCGGCGGGCCGCGGACTTCATCACCCGCCACGCCTCGCGCGCCGGACAGGACACGTTCCTCTGCTACGTCCCGTTCAACGCCCCGCATTACCCGCTGCATGCTCCCAAAGAGCACATGGATCGCGTGGCGCATCTGCCACCGGGGCGCCAGGAGCTGGCCGCCGTGATCGCGGCGATGGACGACGCGATCGGCGAGATCCTCACCGCGCTGGACGAGTCCGGGGCCCGAGAGAACACCCTGGTGGTGTTCTCCTCGGACAACGGCCCCTCCCGCGAGAGCCGCAACTGGCTGGGCGGCGAGGAGATCTCCTACACCGGCGGCTGCGCCGGGGGCCTGCGCGGGTCGAAGGGCTCCGTGTTCGAGGGCGGCGTGCGCGTGCCGAGCATCGCCTCGTGGCCGGGCCATCTCCCGGCGGGGACGGAGTTCGACGAGCCGGGTCTGATGATGGACCTGCTGCCCACGATCCTCCACGCCGCCGACGGGGCCGAGGCAGACCTGCCGGAGATCGACGGCGTCTCCCTGCTCGAGGCATGGCAGGGCACGGCGTCTGCACCCGAGCGCTCGCTGATGTGGACCTACCAGGGGCAATGGGCGGTGCGGCGCGGCCGCTACAAGCTGGTGGTCGGCGCCCGCGAGGGCATGGATCCGCCGGCGTCGGTGGAGCGTGCGGTGTTCGATCTGGAGGCTGACCCGGCCGAGAGCCGGGACGTCTCGGCGGAGGTGCCGGAGGTCGCGGCCGAGTTGGAGCAGGAGCTCCAGCGCTGGCAGGAGCGCCACGCGGCGTGGACCTGATCGCGCCCCGGATAACTCGGTGACATCCCGTGCAGTCTCCGCGAGGATGGCCGGCATGGATGAGGTGGAGGTCGTCGTCGCCCACAGCGAGCGCGCGACGCTGCGCGTGGGCGAGATGTTCCTGAAGGTCGACGGCGACCCGGCGCACGCCGACGTGGAGATCCGGGCGATGGGCATGGTGCCGGTGCCGACCCCGGAGATCCTCTGGCACGAGGCTCCCGTGCTGGCGATCGCGGCCCTCCCCGGGCAGGCGCTCGGCGTGCTCGGCGAGCCGTCGCCCGCGACGCCGGCGGCGTGGACGGCGGCGGGCGGGGTCATCCGCACTCTGCACGACGCCCCGTTGCCGCCGTGGCCCGGACAACGGCTCGAGGACATGGCGGCGGAGCTCGACCGGGAGTGCGCCTGGCTGCTCGAGCACGCTGTCCTGCCCGCCGAGGTGATCCATCGCAACCGGGAGATCGCGGAGGCGGCGCTGCGGCCGTGGACGCCGTCGTTCATCCACGGCGACCTGCAGCTCACCCACGTGTTCGTCGACGGCGAGGAGGTCACCGGGATCATCGACTGGTCCGAGGCCGCCCCCGGTGACGCCATGTACGACCTCGCCATCCTGACCCTCGGGCACGAGGAATGCCTGGATGACCTGCTCGCCGGCTACGGCTCGGGCGCGGACCGGGACGTGATCCGCGCCTGGTGGTCGCTGCGCAGCCTGGTGGTGGCGCGCTGGCTGAGCGAGCACGGATTCGACCCCGACGCTCCGGGGTGCGAGTTCGACGTGCTCAGGGCCCGGATGGAGGACGGCTAAGGCTGGTGGCGGGACGCATCCGCCTCACACGTCGCCGGCGATGACCCGCCGCAGCCAGCTCGCCCGGGCGCGGTGCGCGTCGCGGGAGACCTCGGCGTCCTCGAGCACGCAGTCCGAGGAGTGGAAGGCCCCGGAGTACAGGTGCAACTCGACCGCGGTGCCGGCGGCGCTGAGCCGTGCGGTGTAGTCGAGGATGCTGTCGCGGAACAGCTCCGCGCCCCCGGTGTCCAGGAAGGTGGGCGGCACTCCGCGGAGATCCGGGGTCTCGCCGGGTGGCAGGGTCTGCGCACCGTCGAGCACGTGGGACCAGGCCGTGCGGTGGGAGATCGCGCTCCAGGCCGGGGAGTCGGCGAACTGCCGGGTCGAGGGGCGCTCGGCCCGGTCCAGCATGGGGCACACCAGCAGCTGACCGTCGAGGTGGATCCCGCGGTCGCGGGCGGCGATCACGGTCGCCGCGGCGAGGCCTCCCCCGCCGCTCTGGCAGGCGAGCACGAGGGGTACATCCGTGCCTGCCGAGGCGATGACCTCGAGGACCACGTCGATCATCGCGTCGAGGCTCTGCTCCGGCGCCAGCGGGTACTCGAGGGTCCACACCTCGAGGTCCAGGGCCTCGGCGTGACGGGCGATGACGTCGGCCCCGTCGAAGCGGCACCCGGCGATGAGCCCGCCGCCGTGGAGGAAAAGCACCCTGGCGGCCGGGGCGCGGCCGGTGCTGAACACGGTCACGGGGCACGCCGGGACGTCGGTCCGTTCGTCGGCCGAGAGACCGAGGCGAGTGGCGATCTCGGCCGCGGTGGTGGTTCGGGCGGCGCCGACGCGGCGGTACTCCAGGATGTCCTCGAGCGTGCGCAGATCCGTGGGCATGATGCGGCCGAGCTCGTCGAGCCCCGCACGCAGGGTGGAGGCGACGCCGGGGTGCACGGCCGGCGAGGGGTCTGGGTGAGGGGTCACGAGCGGGCTCCGTGTCGAAGGCGGTCCGACGGGTGCAGGACTCTCGCCCATCAGCCGATCACCGTGGTCACGGCCGAGTAGATGCCCAGCGCGATGATCGCGAGGGAGCTGATGATCAGCGCGATGTAGATGAAGCGGCCCCCGCGGAGCGCGGGCTCGATGCGCCCGCGCAGGTAGAGCGCGGAGATGGCGACCGCGGCCAGGAAGATGCCCCCGGCGATGCCGCCCACCATGATCATCAGCAGCGGCTGGTTGATCCACAGGAAGGTCAGCAGCCACACCGCCGGCAGGAAGGCGATGAACACGCGCATCCAAAAGGTGCGCCTGCGGGCGTCGGCCCAGTCGAAGACGCCCACGATGGACAGGGCGTTGGCCCAGGACCTCGACCACGAGGGGATCGCCGCCCAGATCGTCGAGCCCAGCGCCGCGAGCGCGCCGAGCAGGAACACGATCCGGCCCACCTCCCCGAACACCCCGGAGAAGGTCTCGGACAGGGTCAGGATCATCTCGTTGCCCTCGGGGACCAGGCCCTGCGGGTGCAGCACGGCGGCGCCGAGGAGGAAGAACGCTGCGGTGGAGACGGTGTAGATGACCCAGGAGACGATCGCGTCCTTCTGCATCACGGCGATCCATCCCAGCGCGCGGGCCCGGTACTCCGGGGTGCCGTCGTTGGGGCCGGACCAGCGGGCGTAGCCCTTCTCCAGGCACCAATAGGTGTAGGCGGTGATCTCCTCGGAGGCCACACCGGTCAGGCCGAACATCGTCAGTGCGATGCCGATCGCCCCGATCGGTAGCTGGAGGCTGAGCCCGGAGGCGAGATCCGCCCCCGAATAGGCGAAGGCACTGAACGGCAGAGCGATCACGACCAGCACCGTGACCAGTACGAAGGCCATGGTCAGGAACGTCGCGACGCTCTCGATCAGCCCGTACTTGTTCGAGATGAGGGTGGCGATAGCGATCACCGTGACGACCACGGCCCAGATCGTCACGGCCGCCGGGGACAGCGGGCCGAATCCGAGCGGGGCCAGGATCGACAGGGCCGCGGCCATGCCGCCGATCAACCCGCCCGTCTGGATCAGCTTGCTCAGCGCCATCAGCGCCCACAGGAGGAACACCCAGCTGACCCGCCCGGCCTTCGGCGGCACCCGGTTGTAGCCCTCCATCGCGCCCTCGCCGGTGACGATCGAGTAGCGGGCCATCTCCATCTGCACGGCCACCTTGACGATGGTCGAGACGAACACGAGCCACAGCAGCACGAACCCGGCCTTGGCCCCGAGGGACGTGGCGGTGATCAGCTCACCGGCGCCCACCACGGAGGCGGAGACGATCAGGCCCGGGCCGAAGAACGTCGAGGAGGCCTTCCAGCCGACGGGCGGGTCCTTCACGGCCGACGGGTCGAGCGCGTACGGGTCGCCGCTGACGAATCGTTCCGGTGGGGTCTCCTCGATCTCAGCGCGTTCGGGATGGGCGGACGATGCGGTCAACGGTGACTCCTGGTCGCGTGCGTCGCTCCGTACAGGAGCAGGACGGACAACCCTATCGGCGCCCTGCGGCGGGCCGCGATGGGAATGCAGCGGGCTGCGCGTGAAAATCGCCTTCCGCCGACACCCCCGCGCCGACTACTGTGCCCGGATGGACCTCGTCTTCCTGCACGGCCCCGTCGCGTCGGGAAAGCTCACCGTCGCCCGGCAGCTCTCCGAGCTGACCGGGATCCCCGTCTTCCACAACCATCTCGTGGTCGACCTGCTCCTCGAGGTCTTCGAGTTCGGCTCGCCGGAGTTCGTCCAGCTGCGGGAGACGTTCTGGCTGGACACCTTCGCTGCTGCCGCCCAGGCGGAGAGATCGCTGATCTTCACCTTCGCGCCGGAGGAGACGGTTCCTGCCGGCTTCCCCGAGCGGGCGACGTCCGCGGTGCGCGACCACGGCGGACGCGTGCGGTTCGCGAGTCTCGACGTCTCCGCCGCCGAGCAGGAACGCCGGATCGAGAACGCCGACCGCAAGCAGTTCGGCAAGCTCGCCAGTGTCGAGACCCTGCGGCATCTCCGCACCGCAGGCAGTTTCGCGGCGGAGACCCCTCCCCGGGACATCACGATCGACACGGAGACCACGGCACCGGCCGACGCGGCGGCGGTGCTCGCCGACGCCTTCAATCTTCGCGGCGCACGCGAGCGACGCAGCTAGCCCGCCCCGCGGCGTCTGCGGTCACCCCTCCGTCTCGACCTCGATCACGTCCAGCAGACGGACCATGAGCTCTGCGACGAGGCCGTCGCGGATGTTCGCGTCGATGTGGCCGTCGGAGAAGCGTTCGCCGCGCACCACCCACGTGCACCAGGTGGAGACGTCGGCGAGATCGGCGGTGGGGATGTCTGCCCGATCCAGTGAGTGCATGTGGTCCATGTACTCGTAGTCCGGCCCGGCCAGGCGCTCATGCGCGACGGAGAGAGCCTGACGCAGGGCGCCCCGAGCGCTATCGCCGCGCGGATCGTCGCGCCAGAGATCGACCGCGCGCCCGACCAGCTCCAGATCCGATTGCCTGTTCATGGCGTGGCCTCCTGGTGTGCTTCGGTGTCGGCGGCGACGTGCCACCCTCCGCACAACGTACTGGGGCTCGGGGATCCGCGAAGTCCGTACGGCGAGGCGGCCCGGTCATCCACATGTCGAGCACGGGCCGCGCCGACGCAGGACCTCCTCTGTCACGATGACTTTCCATCCCCGCTCAGGAGGACACGATGCTCACGCTCGATCCACGCACCACGGTCGTCGCGGGGGACTGGCACGGCACTACGCGATGGGCTGCGTCCGTGATCTCTTTCGTCGGCTCCCGCGGTGCACGGACAATCCTCCATCTGGGTGACTACGGGTTCACCTTCGAGGCCCGCTTCGTCGGCGCCGTCGAGCAGGCCCTCGCCGAGTACGACATGCAGCTGCTGTTCGTGCGCGGCAATCACGACGACACCGGCTATCTCGAGCAGCTGGACCGTGACGGGGAGGGCTGCGGGATCGTGTCGTCCCGGGTCCGGCATCTGCGGGATGGCCAGCGCCTCACCGTGGGCGACGAGGTCGCCGTGGCGCTCGGCGGGGCGGCCTCGATCGATCGTTCACACCGGGTCCCCGGGGATTCCTGGTGGGCCGATGAGATCACCCCGCAGGCGGCGATCGACCGCGCCATCACCGACGGGCCCGCGCAGATCGTCCTCGCGCATGACTGCCCCGCGGGAGTCGAGCTGCCCCTCGACCCGCGCTTCGAGGCGTACTACGAGGACACCGACCCGGGGGTACTCGACTACTGCACGGCGAACCGGCTGCGTCTCTGGGAAGTCGCGACGGCGCTTACGCCACGGCTCTGGCTCCACGGGCACTATCACTGCCTCAACCAGGGGCGCCTCCGGCATGACGACGGCACCGAATCTACCGTGATCGGTCTGGACTGCGACGGCACCGCGAGGGAACGGAACCTGGTCTGGTTCGGAGAGGCGGCGTGACCAACTTTCCTAGGTGGCCACCCAGAAAAGTTGGAGGTGGGGAGATGCTGTTGCACGCACCGCTGCGCACCATCACGCAGATATCTTGAGTGCCGCTGGGCCCCATGCGAACGGGCCACCCGCTGGACCGGCAATGCGGTGCACCCACTGGTCATGAACCCGACAGAGGCCGACGGTGCAGGCGAATCCGAGCCCGTGCTCCACGACATCGCTGACCACGACATTTCGCTTCTCGGCAACGCCACGGCGTTCCGTCAGCTCATCGGCGCAGCGGCCTCCTGAATGGACTGCAGGACTCGGGCGACGCCGACCGGCATGTCTGACACGGGCAGCGGAGTGTCCAGGAACGGCGAGGAGCTTGTCGGCCACCAACGCGCGGCGCCCCGCACAGGGAGCACGAGCTCCCCCAGCAGGGAGCCTGCGCGCAGCACGAGGAACCGGCGTGCCCGCAGCTCCTCGCCGTCGGCGTCGAGCACGGGATCACCATGCTCCAGGGCCCGCAGCATCACCCCGGAATCGTCCGTGAGGTGCCACGATTCGAGGTCCAACGCTGACCCGGATATCGAGGCAGGGTGGGACGACGGCACGCTGATCACGCACCGCACCGGCTGATCCTCGGCAGGCTGGGCCGCGTCGCCCTGCGCCGCCGCGGTGGTGAGGAGACCGCGGACCGCCTCGGCGTATGCCAGCCCGGCTGCCCGTCCCAGTACACCGACATGACCGTCCGCCGGTTCGGCCTCGGAGCCGTCGGACAGGCGGACATGGACGAGGAGGTCATCGCCCTGGGCGAAGTTCTCGGCAGTGACGACAACGCTCTCGCTGCTCTCCACAACCTGCGCTACAGGGGTGGGCGCGGCAGATGTGGTGCCCGGCCAGGCGTGCGTGCTGGGAGCTGCCGCCGTGTCGATCCATCCCCAGAACGTCCGGTCCGCCCCGGCAGGCTCCTGCACGTGCACGGTGAACGCCCCGGCAGCCGAGTCCGGGCACCCGGGCCACGGAGTCATCGCTACCTCCGGCGGAGCTGTGGCGTCGTCCTTCATGGCGCTCATTCTTCCTAGGCGTCGAGGCGTTCGGGGCAGCAGCGGTCAGCTCTCGTGGCCGCTACGCGCCCGAGGTGCCTTCCTTCTGCGCGTCCTCGTCCACCTCGGCGATGAACGCCTTGAGGATGTCTGCCCGCAGGGTGCCGATCTTCTTCCTGAGCGTCTTCTTCTGCTTACGGGTCGCGCCGGGGGCCATCAGGAGCGCCGCGGCTCGGTCGAGCTGCTCCAGCTGCTTCGCCCAGGTCTCGGCCTGCTTCGCCTCGGCGTCGTCGTCGGCCGAGTCGGTCAGGTACCCGATCTGCTCGCGCAGAGCCTCGATCGTCCGGCGCATGTCCTCCGGGGTGTCCCCTTCGTGCTGGACGAGCCGCAGGATCTGCTCCTGGACCTTCTGCCACACCTCGGGGTTGTCCGCGGCCTTCCTGATCAGCGCGATGGCGAAGGGGCTCATCGTCATCGCGAGGTTGACGAGCGTGTTTCCCTTCGGGACCAGGTTCGTGAGCTTCTTCGTCGCCATGGTTCTCCCGTCGTCGTGAGCGTCAGGTTCGTGAGCGTCAGGTTCGTGGGCGTCAGAGTACGCGGGGCCGCGCCTCAGATCTCGATGTCTCGGCCGTCCTCGGTGCGCAGCTGCAGCACGAAGCGGGAGCCGCGGGCTTCGCGGATCTCGGCGACGCCGTCCTCGAGGCCGAGGGCGTCGAGGGACTTCTGCTGCGGGGCGGGGTTGACCTCGATGCGCTCGAAGGAGACCAGCTCGATCGAGGGCAGGTCACCCAGGCCCGGCTGCGTGGCCGTGCCCCAGTCGATGAGGAAGGGGACGGCGTAGTTGCGCGGAGCCGCGGCCTGGGTGAGCCGCCACTGCAGCTGCGTGCCGTCCGCCGTGGTGCGGGAGAGCTCCTCCACGTCACCGGGATCGAAGCTGGCGGCGCGGGCGCGCTCGACGACCTGGTCGATGCCCTCGGGGTGCACGGCGTAGGTGATGAGGGTGGGCTTCTTCAGGCGGTTGATGCTGAAGGTCTTGGGCAGCTCCTCGCCCTCGCGCTCCGGATCGGGGCCGATCAGCTCGAGGTAGTGCGGGCGCTTCGCGCCGTCCACGGTGAGGGCCACCAGCGCGTTGGCGGTGCCGGTGGGGTGGGTGCCGCCGGGCGCGGCGGTGACGCCGGTGAGCTCGCGGAACCAGTCCACGATCTCGGCCAGGTCGGGGCCGGCGATGACGATGTGGTCGAGCAGGCGGGGGACGCTCATGGGGCGCTCCTTCAGGGAGGTCGGGGTCTCGGCGAGGCCGAGGAAGAGCAGGAGGTGGCGGGCTCCGTCGAGACGGGGCCACCGTCGATGGCTATGACGTTACCCGGCTTGCCGGACTGTGCGCCCTGTCGCCGCGCAGTCCAGGAGAAGGTGCACAGCCCGATCGCGAACGCTCAGCCGTCCCAGGGGACGCGCAGTGCCCGAGCACACAGGCGGACGACGGGCGCGGGGCGGTGCCGGCAGGGAGCCGACGGGGCGACGATTCTGGTACGGATGGTCCGACACAATGAGTCGATGATCCACTTCTATCGGCCCGCGGAGGGGCACCGGCTGCCCCACGACCCGTTCAACGCCATCGTCGGGCCGCGCCCCATCGGCTGGATCGGCACGCTCGACGCTCGTGGCCGCCGCAATCTCGCCCCCTATTCGTTCTTCAACGCGCTGAACTACCAGCCGCCTCTCGTGGGGTTCTCCAGCAACGCCTGGAAGGACACGGTCGCCAACTGCCAGGAGACGGGCGAGTTCACCTGGAATCTGGTCACTCGCTCTCTGGCGGAGAGGATGAACGCCTCCTCGACGACCGCTGAGGTCGACGAGTTCGACATCGCGGGGCTGGAGGCCGCTGCATCGAGCGAGATCGCCGCGCCCCGAGTGGCCGCTTCTCCGGTGAACTTCGAGTGCCGCGTCACCCAGATCACCGACCTCCAGGCAGTCTCCGGCCAGCCATCCGGCTCCTCGTTCGTCGTGGGCGAGGTCGTCGCCGTCCACATCGATGACTCGCTGCTGGTCGAGGGACTCTTCGACACCGCAGCAGCTGACCCTGTGCTGCGCGGTGGAGGGCCGAGCGCGTACTTCGGGATCGACGCCGCCCAGAAGTTCGATCTGCACCGGCCGGGCTGAGCGCCCGGACCAGCTCAGGGCGGGTTGTCCATGATCTCGCGCCGAGGAGCGGGGCCAGCTGTGCGTGGCGGGCTGCGCGGAGGGGTGCGCGGGACATTCGAGTGGACAGCGCATTCCCATGTGCCGTGCGAGCGCGTAGCCTGCCAGGCAGCCTCCGTGAAGCCCCGAAAGGCAGTGACCGCGCGTGTCCACGACCGCCAAGCCCACCCACGAGAACCTCACCAGTGCCCGGGCCTTCCCGCCCAACGCCCCGAGCGATCCCGATGCCCCGCACGTCACCGCCGCTACGGTTCAGATCGAAGCCGGCCGCGAGGTCGGGACGCTCACCAGGCTGTGGGAGAGCGTCGGCTTCGACGAGATCAACTGGACGTACACGCCCACCGGGCGTCACCTCCTGAACACCTTCGGCGACCTCACCAGCACCGGGTTCCACATCCGCCCCCACTACGCGCTGTGCTCGGGCTCCGGCTTCGGGATCCCCCACTGGGGCAACGGGAACGTCTATCACGAGGATTCCCAGGGCGCCCCGTTCTACGACTTCACGATCCTCGACCAGGCCTACGACGCGATCGTCGAGGCCGGTCACCACGTGCTCGTCGAGATCGGCTTCACGCCGCGGGACCTCCTCCCTCCAGAGGCCGACGAGCTGACGATCCCCTACAGCCCCACTGCGTACTCGGCCTACGAGGCTGGCCAGTGGGCCTACCCGCCGCGCGACGACGACCGGTGGCGCGACCTGATCGCCGCGGTGGCCGCGCACTGCCTGGAGCGCTACGGCGCCGACGAGGTGGACACCTGGCTGTGGGAGCTGTGGAACGAACCGGACATCTTCTACTGGCGCGGCACCCCCGAGCAGTTCCACGAGCTGTACGCGGCGACCGTGGACGGGATCCGCAGCGTGCTGCCGGAGGCGACAGTGGGCGGCCCGGCCGTGACCGGCGGTGGCACCGAGTTCCTGCACGGCTTCCTCGCCTACACCGACGAGCATGACCTGCCGCTGGACTTCGTCTCCTTCCACACCAAGGGCTCCTCCTTCACCCCGTGGCGCGTGTACGGGCCCACCGGCGGCGACGCCCCGGAGCAGCAGAGCCCGTCGGCCCACAAGATGCTCTACGAGGTGCGCTCGATGCTGCGCGTCATGGCGCAGTTCCCCGCCTATCGGATGCTGCCGGCGATTATCGACGAGTGCGACGCGGGGGTCCCTGCCCACTTCTCGTTCTACGACAACGCGAACTTCCGCTTCCAGAACACCGAGTACTACCCGGTGTTCCAGGTCAAGCTCATGAAGAAGCTGCTGGACCTCAGCGACCTCGAGAGCGCGAACATCCAGCAGGCGATGTCGTGGGCCTTCTACTTCGAGGGCGAGCGCTACTTCGAGGGCACCCGCGCGTTCCTCACCGCGGACCGCATCGAGAAGCCGCTGCTGAATGCCTATCGGCTCCTGTCGCACCTCGGGGAGACCCGGGTGGAGGCCACGAGCGACGTCGCCCATGGGGTCGAGCTCCTCGATCAGGCAGGCGGCCGCGCCATGCCCGAGGAGGTCGACGTGCTCGCCTCCCGCGACAGCGACGGTCGGATCGTCACCGCTCTCTGGCGGCACACCGACGACCAGTACCGCACCGCCGACGCACCGACCCCGGTCTCCCTCACCGTGCGCGGGCTCGAGGCCGTCGCGTACCGGCTCACCCATCACCGCATCGATGCCGAGCACTCCAACAGTCACACCGTCTGGGAGAGTCTGGGATCCCCGCAGGTCCCCAGCGATGAGCAGCTCGCCCAGATCCATGCGCGAGAAGGGCTCGAGGAGCTGACGGCGGCGGTCGACGTGACGGCGAGCGCCGAGGGCACCCTCGAGCTGACGCTCGAGCTCCCGCTGCCTTCCGTCTCCCTGCTCGTGCTGGAGGAGGCCCGCTGATCCGCTCCCCCGGACTGTCGCGGATACGTTCGCTCGGCTCGGTCGTGGTGCACGTCGCCTCCTCGCCACGTGCTCGACCCCGCCCTGCGGGATCGCGGACACCGGCACCAGCACCTTCACCTCTGAAGAGCCCCTCTGCCTGCCTGATGGGCCCATCAGGCAGCGGACCCCTTCACACCGGAGGATCTCGAGGCATTCACAGAGCGGCCGCGGATGCCGCTTTCCTCAACCGTGACGTTCCTGTGATCTGTTCTCGGCGGAATCGTCGGCCCCTTCACCCCTATGATGACAACGTTGTCGACCGGTCTGCGGTCGCACTCGATGAGGAGTGGAGGTTCCCATGCGCGATCCGCACGCGATCTTGGAGATGCGCACCATCACCAAGCTGTTCCCGGGCGTCCGGGCTCTGGACGACGTCACGATGACCGTCCGCCGGGGTGACATCCATGCGATCTGCGGCGAGAACGGCGCCGGCAAGTCGACTCTCATGAAGGTGCTCTCCGGGGTCTACCCCCATGGCACCTACAGCGGGAGCATCCTGTTCGAGAGCGAGGAGATGGCCTTCAAGGACATCAAGTCCTCCGAGAGCGTCGGCATCGTCATCATCCACCAGGAGCTCGCCCTCATCCCCGAGCTCTCCGTGGAGGACAACATCTTCCTGGGCAACGAGATCGTCGCCAAGGGGCTCATCGACCGGCGCACCCTGCGGCGACGCAGCCTGGACCTGCTGGCCCGGGTGGGCCTGGACGTCGACCCCGGCACCCAGATCAAGACGCTGGGCGTCGGGCAGCAGCAGCTCGTCGAGATCGCCAAGGCGCTCGCGAAGAACGTGAAGATCCTGATCCTCGACGAGCCCACCTCCGCCCTGAACGAGGATGACTCCGCGAACCTGCTCACCCTCATGAAGGGACTGAAGGCCAAGGGGATCACCTCGATCATGATCTCCCACAAGCTCAACGAGATCGCCGAGGTCTCCGACGCGGTCACCGTGATCCGTGACGGCCGCACCGTGGAGACCTACGACGTGGAGGCTGGCCAGGTCGACGAGGACCGGATCATCCGGGCCATGGTGGGTCGCTCGCTCGACAACCGGTACCCCGATCACGAGCCGAACACCGGCGGCGAGGTCATCCTCGAGGTGCAGGGCTGGACTGTCGAGCACCCCACCGTGCCCGGCAAGCTGGTCTGCAAGGACGAGAGCTTCGTGGCACGCCGCGGCGAGATCGTCGGCTTCGCCGGCCTCATGGGCGCCGGCCGCACCGAGCTCGCACGCTCCCTGTTCGGCCGCTCCTACGGCGTGCACAAGTCCGGCCAGATCTTCCTCCACGGCGCACCCGTCGAGCTGAAGACCGTCCGCGAGGCGATCCGCCACCGCCTCGCCTACGTCTCCGAGGACCGCAAACTCCTCGGCCTGAACCTCCTGGACAGCATCAAGGACACGATCGTCTCGGCGAACCTGCGCGCCGTCGTGCGTCGGGGGCTCATCGACGACGCGATGGAGCGCACCGTCGCAGAGAGGTACCGCAAGTCATTGCGGATCAAGACCCCCGGCATCGACGTCGGCGTCGCCACCCTCTCGGGCGGCAACCAGCAGAAGGTCGTGCTCGCGAAGTGGCTGTTCCCCGAGCCCGACGTGCTGATCCTCGACGAGCCCACCCGCGGCATCGACGTCGGCGCGAAGTTCGAGATCTACCGCCTCATCCAGGACCTCGCCGACCAGGGGAAGGCCGTCATCGTCATCTCCTCGGAGCTCCCCGAGGTCCTGGGGATCTGCGACCGCATCTACACCATCTGCGAAGGACGCATCTCCGGGGAGGTTCCTCGCTCCGAGGCCGACCAGGAAACGCTCATGCGCATGATGACCACCACCGTCGGATCCGCTGCCTGACCGGCGCAGGAACGAGAGAACAAAACAATGAATGCAGTGAAGCAGGTCTTCGGGACGGACTTCCGTCAGTTCACGATGGTGTTCGCCCTCGTGGCGCTCCTCCTGGGCTTCCACCTCGCCTCCGGGGGCAAGATGCTCACCCCCGGGAACATGCAGAACCTCATCGCCGGCAACGCCTACGTGCTGATCCTCGCGATCGGCATGGTGATGGTGATCGTCATCGGCCACATCGACCTGTCCGTCGGCTCGGTCGCCGGATTCGTCGGCATGTGCGTCGCCCTCTCGGCGCGCGACCTCCACTTCCCGTGGTGGGCGGCGCTGCTGGCCGGCCTCGTGATCGGCGCCCTCATCGGGTGCTGGCACGGGTTCTGGCTCGCGAAGATCGGGATCCCCGGGTTCATCACCACGCTGGCCGGCATGATGCTCTTCCGCGGCGGCGTGATCTGGATCAGCGGATCCGTGAGCGTCCCCGTGCCGCCCGAGCTGAACGTGCTGGGCGCGGGCTACCTCCCCGAATGGGGCCCCGCCTGGACGTACCTCAACAACTCCACCCTGCTGCTGGGGATCCTCGCGATCGCCCTGTACGCGTGGAGCCAGATCAGCACCTACCGCCGCCGGGTCGCGGATGGTGAGACCGGCCTGAGCTTCGCCGCCGTGATCATCCGCGTGGTGCTCGTCGGCGCGGTCCTCGCCTATGTCACCTTCCTGTTCGGCAGCGGCCGCCCCGGCACGTCGTTCCCGGTGCCGGGCGTGATCCTCGTGGCGCTGGTGATCATCTACCACGTCATCACCCAGCGCACTACGTTCGGCCGCCACATCTACGCCGTGGGCGGCAACAAGCAGGCCGCGGCCCTCTCCGGCGTGAGCGTGGACAAGGTCTACTTCCTGGTCATGGTGAACATGTCGTTCCTCGCCGCTCTCGCCGGGATCCTGTTCGTCGCCCGGGCCACCTCCGCCGGCCCCTCGGACGGCAACATGTGGGAGCTCGACGCGATCGCCGCAGTGTTCATCGGCGGCGCCGCCGTCTCCGGCGGGATCGGCACCGTCACCGCGACCATGATCGGCGGCCTCGTGATGGCCTCCCTGAACTCGGGCCTGTTCCTCATGGGAGTGGGCCAGGACAAGACCCAGGTGATCAAGGGACTCGTGCTCCTCGCCGCCGTCGCCTTCGACGTCTACAACAAGCAGCAGGGCCGCCCCTCGATCAGCGGGCGCCTCTTCGGAGATCGAACCAAGTCGGAGACCACCGCCGAGACCGTGCAGATCGCCCCCACGACCCCCGGCGCAACCGGGCAGTAGTCCCCCTGGGCGACCGGGCGACAGCCTCCCCGGGCGCACCATCCTCCCGCACCACCCCACCCCGTATCACCTCCCCCGCATCACCTCATCTGGGAGCCCGATGGCGGGCACCCATCCTCACAAGGAGATCCCATGAAGACCACGAAGACCGTGACGAGAAGGACCCTCGCCCTGGGCGGCGTCGCCGCCACAACCTCCCTCCTCCTCGCCGCGTGCGGCGGAGGCCGCACCGCCGAGGGCACCGGCGGCGGGGACGACGCGGGCGACGGCGGCGGGTTCGACGCCGACGCGACCGTCGGGGTGTCCCTCCCCTGGCTCGGCACGCAGAACTGGGCGGAGGCCCAGGACCTGTTCACGGCGCAGCTGAAGGAGGCAGGTTTCACCGCGCTCGTGCAGGCGGCTGACAACAAGGTTCCCCAGCAGCAGCAGCAGATCGAAGCCATGGTCCAGCAGGGGGCGAAGGCGATCGTCGTCGGCCCCATCGACGGCACCCAGCTCGGCAGCGCCCTGAAGGCCGCGAAGGACGCCGGCGTGCGGATCATCGGCTACGACCGACTGATCGAGAACACCGACGCGGTCGACGCCGTGGTGCAGTTCGGCAGCATCCGCACCGGCGAGCTGCAGGGCCAGTCGCTGCTCGACGGTCTCGCCGAGCGCAAGGGCGAGGGCCCCTACAACATCGAGCTGTTCGGCGGCGGCCCCGCGGACCCCAACGCCCCGAACTTCTTCACCGGCGCGATGTCCGTGCTCCAGCCGAAGATCGACGACGGCACCGTCGTGGTCGTCTCCGGGCAGGTGGACTTCCAGCAGGCCGCCACCCAGGACTGGGACAACGGCAAGGCCCAGAGCCGCATGGACTCGATCCTCGCAGCGAACTACTCCGACAAGCAGATCGACGGCGTGCTCTCCCCCAACGACGGGATCGCCCGCGCGATCATCACGTCCTGCACGGCCGCCGGCCAGGACGTCCCCGTCGTCGACGGCCTGGACGCAGAGACCGAATCGATCACCTCCATCTGGAAGGGCGATCAGTACTCCACCGTCCACAAGCCCACGAAGGACCTCGTCGCGAAGACCATCGAGATCATCTCCGCCTACCAGAAGGGCGAGGAGCCCCCGGCGGCCGACGAGACCGAGAACAACGGGACGATCGACGTACCGATCTACGCCCTGGACCCGGTGGTGGTGACGAAGGAGAACGCCAAGGAGGTCTTCGCCGACGACCCCGATCGCCTGGCACTCCTGGACGGCTGAACCCTCCCGCAGGACGAAACGCAGCAGGTGGCTCCATGGTCGCTCGACCATGGAGCCACCTCTGTTGAGAGGAGCCCTTGGTGGCGAGGAAACGCCCCACGATGAAGGACGTCGCCGCACGCGCCGGCGTGGGCTTCAAGACGGTCTCCCGCGTGATCAACGGGGAGCCCGGGGTCACCGAGCGGACAGCGGAGAGGGTGCATCTGGCCGCCGCCGAGCTGCACTACAGGCGCGACATGACCGCCGGGAACCTGCGACGCGCCACCGGCCGCACCGACAGCCTCGGGCTCCTCGTCGCGAGCGTCGACAACGAGTTCGACGCCGCCCTCCACCGAGCGATCGAGGACGCCGCTCAACAGCACCGCGTCAGCATCTTCACGGGAAGCACCGACGAAGATCCCGACCGCGAGCGCCAGCTCGCACTCGGCCTCCTGGCCCGTCGTGTGGACGGGCTCGTCCTTATGCCCTCCCCCGGCGATCTCTCCTACCTCCAGCACGAGATCGACCTGGGCACCCCGATCGTGGCCGTCGACCGCCCACCCCACGGGATCACAGTGGACACGGTGATGGCAGACAGCACCCAGGGCGCCCGGGACGCGATCGCGCACCTCATCGACCACGGACATCGCCGCGTCGCGGTACTCACCCATCTCGGTACGCTGCACACTGCTGCCCAGCGCATCGCCGGTGCGCGACGCCGATGGGAGGACGCCGGACTGCCCGCGAACGACCTCCAGGTCGTCGACGGACTCACGACCGAGGCGGAGACCGCGCAGGCGCTGCTCGACCTCCTCGACGGCGAGGACCCGCCGACCGCGGTGTTCACCGCCCGCAACCAGATCACCACGGGAGCGGTACGGGCCCTCCAGCAGCGAGGGCTGCAGCGGGAGATCGCCCTGATGGGCTTCGACGACTTCGGTCACGCGGACCTGCTCGACCCCGCGATCAGCGTGGTGAAGCAGGACCCGGGGCAGCTCGGCCACCGCGCCACACAACGACTGCTCGCGCGCCTCGAGGACCACTCGCTGCCGGTGGAGCACCTGGTCCTCGGGACGACCCTGACCCTGCGGCAGTCGTGCGGATGCGGCGGCTGAGAACAGGGCAGGGCGGGCGCGACTATCATGCTCACAACCATGCCGGAGCAGTTGTCGAGGGAGCCCAATGTCCACGCACGACGCGTTGCGGGGACTCCCCACCCTGCGGCAGGTCGCCGAGGCCGCCGGGGTCAGCATCAAGACGGCGTCCCGCGCGCTCAACGATGAGGCGCACGTCGCGCCGATCACCTACGAACGGGTGAAGAAGGCTGCCGCCGAGCTCGGGTACCGCCCGAACCTCCTGGCGCGCGACCTGCGCTCGCACCGCACATCGAACGTCGTCGCGATGGTCATCGCGGACGTCTCCAACCCCTTCTACCTGGCGATCGCCTATGCCGCCGGCCAGGTGCTGGCCGCACAGGGCCTGCTCCTGTTCACGGGAGTCAGCGACGAGGACCCGGCCTCGGAGGCACGCGTCATCAGCGGTTTCCTCGAGCGTCGTGTCGCCGGCCTGCTCGTCGTCTCCTCGCGCACGGACCACCGTCATCTGCAGCATCACGCGGAGAGCCGCACCCCGACGGTGTTCCTGGACCGACCGGGCCACGGCCTGGAGGTCGACGAGGTCATGTTCGACAACGTCGGAGGATCCCGTGCGGCCATCGACCACCTGCTGGCCCAGGGGCACCGGCGGATCGGAGTCATCGGCGATCTCGGCTCTCTGCCCACCCATCGCGAGCGGATCGCCGGCGTGCGCCGCGCCCTGGCCGAGGCCGAGGTGCCGATCGACGAGGGTCTCATCATCACCGACGCCCACGACGCCGACGGGGCCGAGGCCGCGATGCGACAGCTGCTGACACTACCCTCCCCGCCCACCGCGGTGTTCGCCACCAACAACCGGATGGCGGTCGGCGGGATGCGCGCGGTGGCGGACGCCGCGCATCCTCCCGCGCTGATCGGTTTCGACGACGTCGAGCTCGCCGACGTGCTGGGGGTCAGCGTGGTCTCGAACTCCCCCGCCGACATGGGGACCGTCGGCGCCGAGATGCTGCTGGAGAGGATCCATGGCCGAGCAGGGCGGCGCCGCCGGGTGCGGCTGCCGACCGAGCTGGTCGTGCGCCGCTCCACGGCGACGCCGCTGGAGTGACCACGCTGCGGCGATCCGGCCCGCCTCTGCGGCGGCGCGGGTCAGGCGCGCTGCGCCGTCACCGCCATCACGGCGAGGTCGGGGTCGTCGCCGACCGTGATCGAGGTCAGTTCCCGGGTCGGGTCGGCCGGGACGTCGAGCAGCCACAGATCGGTCTCCGGTCCTACCCGGCCGACCCCGTTCTCGATCCGGTACTCCTGGTGGAGGCCCGGCCGGTTGTCGAACTTCGGTGAGCCGCCTGCCCAGTCCCCGACCGAGACCGTGGTCTCCTCGGCGCTGCCGTCGGCGTAGGTGAGGGTCAGCGGCACGTCGCTCGTATCGCCGTTGCGGGCGGTGGCGAGCAGGGTCAGCCGCTGGGTGAGCTGCCCGACCTCGACAGTGAAGGGGCCGACCGCCAGGTTCGGGTCCGTGCCCTCGGTCGAGGGGATCCGCATCACCACGTCGTCGACCAGCGCCTCGCCGGGCGCCGGCAGCTCATCGCCCGCGAAGGCCCATCCCTTTCCGTCGAAGTCCCCCGCCGAGGTGTCCTCGAGCGTGGCGACGCCGTCCAGGGTGAGCGCATCCTCCAGCGGCACGATGCACTGGGAGCCCGCCGCCTCGCAGCCGGTATCCAGCACCTGCACCACCAGCTCGGACTCGACGGTGCCGAGCCGGGAGGTCACCGTCGCGGTGACGGTGTGCTCGCCCGCGGGAGCATCGGCCGGGACGGTCAGCGTCACGGGCAGCTCGGCGCGCTGCGGGGAACCGTCTCCCTGCACGCGCAGCTCCCCCTGCTCCGGGGTCACGGCGACAGCATCGTCGGAGGTGAGGGCGACGTCGGCCGTGATCTCGCCGCGCCCGGTCAGCACGGCCGACACAGTGGCGTCGATCGTCGTCTCCTCGCCCGAGATCACTGTCAGCGGCGCCTCGGTGGTGAGCGCGGCGCCGAGATCCTCCTGCTGTCGCTCTCCACGCCCGGGGACCGGGGCCGGCGGCTGCTCGCCGCGGCGGGTGGCCCAGTCCGAGGGCTCGGTGCCGAGGCCGATATCGAGGTCCGCCCCGTCGCGCAGGTCGGCGGCGGTCAGCCAGCTCTGGCGGTGCGTGCGGCCGTCGAGCTCCACCTGCTGGACATAGCGGGCGTCCTGCGAGGTGCCGGGCGCCTCGATCACCAGATCACCGTCGTAGAACGGCTCCGGCAGGTCGATCACGGCGCGGTCGAAGACCGGGGACCCGATCGTCAGGACGTCAGTGCCGGCGATCGCCGGGTAGATGCCCAGCGAGGACAGCACGTGCCAGGCGGACATGGTGCCGACGTCGTCATTGCCGGTGATGCCGGAGGGGTTGTCCGAGAACAGGGTGAGCGCCGCCCGCACCACGTCCGAGCTCTTCCAGGGCTGCCCCGTCCACAGGTAGAGGTAGGGGGCGTGCAGGTCCGGCTCGTTCTGCGGGTTGTAGCGGGAGGTCCCGTAGTAGTCGTAGGCGCTGTTGACCCAGACGTCGCGGGCGGTCCCCTCGGGGTCCGTGAGCAGCTGGTCGTAGGCGAAGAAGCTGTCCAGACGCTCGTTGGTGGCCTCCGTGCCGCCGATCTTCGCGATCAGCCCCGGCACGTCCTGCGGGACCAGCCAGTTGTACTGCCAGGAGGTGCCCTCATGGAACCCCTTGGTGAAGGCCGGGTCCGGATCGCCGACGAAGACCCCGTCGGCATCGCGGGGCTGGGGGAACCCTGTATCCGGGTTGATGATGCTCTCCCAGGAGCGGGAACGCTCGGCGTAGCGGAGCGCGTCGTCCTCGTGGCCGAGGTCCTCGGCGAGCACCGACATCGCCGCATCGGCGACCGCGTACTCCATCGTCGCCGACCCTGCATGGTCCAGGTCGCAGTCGCCCGGTCTGCACTCCGCCCCGGTCTCGGCGGGCACGTACCCGTGCTCGAGGTAGTGGTCGTTGCCGGCGCGCCCGTTGGCCGGATGGCCCGTCGACGGGACGGTGTCGGCGTTCTGGACCAGCTGCGTCCAGAGTCGATCCTCCCAGCCCTCGAGGAGTCCGTACTGCTGGGCCGTGACGAGCTGCGGGGTGACGGGGTCGCCGGTCATCACGTTGGTCTCGACCGGTCCCCATCCCCAGCGCGGGAGCCGCCCGCTCTGCTCGCCCTGCAGGATCAGGGAGATCGACTGGTCCCGCGCCTCCTGCGGGGCGATCAGCGCCAGCAGCTGGATCTGGGTGCGGTAGGTGTCCCACAGCGAGGAGGTCTGGTAGTACCCGTGGCCGTCGGCGGTGTGGACCTCGTCGTCCCAGCCCAGGTAGCGGCCGTCGACGTCGTCGCCGCGGTGCGGTCCCAGCAGGCTGCGGTACAGGGAGGAGTAGAAGGTGCTCTGCTGCTCCTCGGTCCCGCCCTCGACCGCGATGGCGTCGAGCCGCTCCTGCCAGATGCTGCGGGCGGCATCACGCACCTCGTCGAAGCTGCGCCCGCCCTCTTCGGCCAGGTTCCCGGCGGCACCCTCCGCGTCGACCCAGGACAACGAGGTGGTGACCTCGACGTCCTGGTCCTGCGTGGTGTCGAAGCCGATCCAGGCTCCCTGCCGCGACTCCCCCTCGGTGGCGGCGGAGCCATCGGTGCTCGCGGCGGTGAACTCGTCGCCGTCGAAGAGGTCGACGTTCTCGATGTCGCGGTCGAAGGTGGTCAGGAAGTGCAGCGTGTACGGCTCGGTCTCCTGGCAGAAGCCGGAGCCCTCGACCGTCGTGCGGATCGTGCGGGCGTCGAGGACCTCGACCTTCGAGCTCCTCATCCCGTGCAGCGCCTGCCTGGCGTTGAGCATCAGGCCCGACTCCTCGGAGCCCTCGTAGGTCAGTCGCTGCTGCCCGGTGCGGGTGGTGGCGGTGAGCTCCGCGGTCACCGCACCATCAGGGTCATCGAGGGTCACCTGGTAGGACCCCGGGGAGGCCGATTCGGTCTCGTGCCGGAAGGGCTGCGCGTACTCGCCGTAGTCGGTGGAGTCCGGCCGTCCGGTCATCGGGGTCATGGGCAGATCGCCGCCCAGCCCGCAGCCCACGCCCGAGACGTGGGTCATCGAGAAGCCCCGGATGCGGTCGTCGGTGTACCGGTACCCGGCGTAGTGCCCGGTGTCCGGGGAGAGCTGCACCATCCCGAAGGGCAGGCTCGCTCCGGGAAAGGTGTTCCCCTCGGCCTGGGAGCCGATGAAGGGGTTCACGAGGTCGACCGAGTCGGCCGGGGAGGCCGCGTCCGTCGGCGCGGCGGAGGCGAGCGGGGCGGCCAGGCTCAGTGCGGCTGCGAACGCGATGAACGGGGCGAGGCGGCGATGCGACATCGTCTGCTCCTACTTCTCGGTGGCGGGCTGGTCGACGTCGATGTCGAAGAACTCGAGCTCGGCGAGCCCGATCTCGTCGGAAGATCCTTCGAGCACCCGCAGCCGGTAGTGGGTGTACGTGCCCGGGCCGCGCGTCCCTGTGGCCTGGAACGGCCGGGTCTGGTTCTCCCAGTCGAAGGCCTCGCCCTCGCGGCGGTCGATCTCGTACCACCGTTCGCCATCGCGCGAGCCCTCCACGACCCACGCGGTCGGATGTCCGACGGAGTCGTCGCCCGAGGTCAGCGTGTACATCGTGACCTCATTGCGCGGGGTGTCCGACTGATAGGTGAGGGCGTCCTCCGGGGTGAGGACGAGCTGGGTCGACGAGTCGTCGTCGACAACCTGCTCCGCGCCCTCGACCCCTCCCACCTGCGCCGGGTCGGCCAGGAGATCGGTGAGCGGCTCCGGGGGCTCATCGCCCGTGGTGGGCGACGGACGGGCGTCCTCGGGATCCGCTCCCCAGTCGGAGGGCTCCGGGCCCATCGTGAAGTCGAGGACGACGCCGTCGGCGAGCGTCTCGTGGTCGATCCAGGCCTGCTCCCGGTTCTCGCCGTCGACCGCGAGGGACTGGACATAGATGTTCTCGGTGCTGTTCTCGGGGGCGTTGACGACGATGTCCTCACCGCCTGGGAGATGGACTGTCGCCTTCGTGAACAGCGGCGAGGTCACGGCGTAAGTGCCGTCCCCGAGCTGCTGCGGATAGAGCCCGAGCATGGTGAACAGCCACCAGGCCGAGGTCTCCCCGTTGTCCTCGTCGCCCGCATAGCCCTGGCCGATGTCGCTGCCCACGAAGTGGCGCGACTGCACCTCACGGGTGATCTGCTGGGTCTTCCAGGGCTGGCCGGCGTCGATATAGGCGAACGGGATGTGGTGGGAGACCTGGTTCGAGAACCCCCACTGACCCATCCTGACGTCGCGGGCCTCGGTCATCTCGTGGATGGTGCCGCCGTAGGTGCCGGGGAATCCGGCCGTCTCCGGGGTCGAGTAGAACTCGTCGAGCTTCTTCGCCAGGTCCTCTCGACCGCCGTACAGGTTCGCGAGGCCCTGCCCGTCGAACGGGGCGTGGAAGGCGAAGTTCCAGCCGTTGGTCTCGGTGTAGTCGTGCTCTCCCCAGGACCTCGGGTCGTACTCGTCGGGCGCGTAGCGGAAGCTGCCGTCGTCATTGCGGCCCTGGAAGAAGCCGGCCTCCGGATCGAAGTGGTTGACGTAGTTGTTCGACCGTGCCTCGAGGTAGGCGGACTCGGTGTGGAGCCGCTCCTGGTCGGCGTCGCTCAGCCCCGGTTCCGCGGCGAGCTGCTCGGCCTGCTGGGCCAGGGCGAAGTCGTTGATGCCGCCCTCGAGCCCCCAGGAGGTTCCCTCGCCGACCTCGGTATCGGTCCAGCCGCGGAAGATGGAGGTGCCCAGCCCCTTGCGGCCGACGTCGGAGTCCGTCGCGCTGCCGGGCGGGGTGACGGTCGCATTCTTGAGGCCGGCCTCGTAGGTGCCCATCGGATCCGGGAGCTCGACTCCCTTGGTGTAGGCGTCGGCGAAGGCGGCGTCGGAGCTGGTGCCGGTCATCAGGTTCGCGTAGCCGGGCGAGGACCAGCGGGAGACCCAGCCGCCGTCGCGGTACTGCTGTACGAAGCCGTCGACCAGTTCGCTCGCGTCATCGGGCATGAGCAGGCTGTACGCGGGCCAGGCTGTCCGGTACGTGTCCCAGAAGCCGTTGTTGACATAGATCTTGCCGTCGACGATCTTCGCACCGGTCTCGGTCTCGGTGCTCTCTCCTGTCGGGTCCGAGACCGGGGAGGCGTACTGGAACTGCGGCTCCTCCAGGGTGCCGGTGTTCTCGAACCCCGAGTTCGGGTAGGCGCTGAGGCGATACAGGTTCGAGTAGAGGGTGGTGAGCTCGTCCGGCGAGGCGCCTTCGACCTCGATGATCGACAGCTTCTCGTCCCAGGCCGCCTGCGCGCGGTCGCGCACGGTGTCGAGGGTGTCGTCCGCCGCGATCTCCTGCTCCAGGTTCCGCTTCGCCTGCTCCAGGCTGATCAGCGAGGTGGCGATGCGCATCGTGGCGCTGCCGTCGGCCTCGGGCGCGAGCCGCACCCAGCCGGTGTTCCCATCCTCGGCGTCCTGCTCGACCACCTCCTGGTCGAACTCGGCGTGGACGAACAGGCGCGTGGCGCCGGCGGACAGTCCGCTGCGCACGTCGGAGTACCCGGACACGGTGCCGTCGTCGTTCAGCGTGAGACCGGAGTCGTCATCGACGTTGTCGAAGATGACGGAGGCGTCGCCCTCCGGGAAGTCGAAACGGACCAGCGCAGCGTGGTCGGTCGGCGCCATCTCGGTGACCATGCCGTTGTCGAACTCGACGCTGTAGTGATGGGCGGTGGCCTTCTCCTTGTCATGGGAGAACGTCATCGCCCGAGCGTCCCGGTCGGTCTCCGGGGCGCCTTCATCAGTCGAAGGCATGAACTGGAAGGTCTGTCGGTCACCCATCCAGGGGCTCGGGGCGTGGCTGGCGGCGAAGGCCTGCAGCTGCGGACGGTTCTGCTCGTCGTTGTCCTGGTGATACGAGTAGGGCCAGTTCAGTGCGCTGGCATCCGTGACCGGGGTCCAGAAGTTGAAGCCGTGCGGCACCACGGTGGCAGGCAGATTGTTCCCGCGCGAGTAGTCGCCGGAGGAATGGGTCCCGCGGCGGGTGTCGACCCAGTCCGAGGGACGCTCCTCGCTCTGGACCGGGCGTTCGGCGATCTCGATGTCGTCGATCCAGCCGGCGAAGCCGACGGGCCCGACGGCGGCGTCGTAGCCGAGCAGGATGCGGTCGATGGTCTTGCCCTCCGCGACCTCGCCCAGCCGCAGCGTGCGCTGGTTCCACTGGTCGGTGAAGAGGGCCTTGGACTCTCCTTGCCCGGCGGGTGAGCTGTCGAACCGGTACTGGTCCTGCGCGTCGAGCTCGCTGAGGTAGGTGCCGTCGGTGAAGGCGAGGTCGATCGCGGCGTTCGTCGAGGCGTAGCTCAGGTCGCCCCCGAACTCCGGGAAGATGCGGTAGCTGAGCTCGGTGTCCGCGGCGATGGGGAGATCCACGTCGTGCAGCTTCTGCCAGTGGTGGCCGCCGCCTTCGGAGGTCGTGCTGCCGGAGTAGCGCAGGGAGCCCACTCCGGTGAATCCGACCTCGGTCGCCGACGCGTACGCAGCGGCGGGGCCGCTGCCGGGCGTGACCTGCATTCCGGGATCGGCCTCGGCGGAGCCGTCAGACAGAGTGAGTTCGGCGAGCTGGACGGTGTCCCCACTGGCGACGGCGGAGATGTCGAGTCGGTAGAACGGGTACGCGGTGGTGTTGTCGGTCTCGTAGGTGTTCGCGGAGCTGCGCCCGTCGAACGACTGGTCCGCCTGGGTGTCCAGGGTGGTCCAAGTGGCGCCGTCGGTCGAACCCTGCAGGGTCCAGTCCTTCGGATCCCGCTCGGGCGAGTCATTGGCGGAGGTCAGGAGGTAGTCGGCGACCACGAGCGGTTCCTCGAGTTCGATCTGCAGCCAGGCCGCGGAGTCGAAGGCCAGCCACTTCGACGCGGAGCTCCCGTCCACCGCCTTCGCCGCCGATTCCTGCGGCGAGTTCTCGGCACTCGCGGTCACGGCGCTGACGCGCGAGGTCAGGTCGCCGGGGACCGACGAGGTGGCGATGTTCTCGGACCAGGGGGTCCCGTCGGGGCGGGTCTCGGCCTGATCGGTCCAGTCGAGCTCCGGGTCGTCGGTCTCGTACGAGGTCGCGAAGCGCGGTGCGGGCTCCTCGGACGTGGTGCCCGGAGCGTCCGGTGCGTTGGGCGCGGCGGCCGCCGGCGGCAGGACCGTCAGGCCGAGGATGAGCGCTGCCGCGAGGGCTGCTCGGGAGACTCGGGCCGAGCGCGGAAGACGTCTGCTGCTGGTCCTGGACATGTGGTGGTTCCCCTCATGAGGTGCCCGGCCGCCGTGCTCCATGGGTGAGGCTCTCCCTGCGGGCTCCGGTGCCGACACGCCTTTGACAACGATGTCATCTGCGATGGTAGCGACCTACGTCACCCCCGGGAACCCCTCTTGCCAAAGATGTCCGATTCGTCGAGATTCGGCCACTGCCCGGAATTCCTCGCCACATAGCCGGAGCCCGCCCCTGATCAGGGACGGGCTCCGGGCTGCACGACGATCGCCGGGTGCGGCTCAGCCGCCGATCTCGGCGCTGCCCGCGGCGGCGGCCTCCCGCTCGCCCTCGGCGGCGCGGGCCCCGGCCTTCTCCAGGACGCCGGCGCGGCGGTCGTCGACCTGCTGCGGCGCGAGCCGGGCGCCGCCGGAGGTGTCCGCCGGCGCGGCGAGCTCGGCACACTGGCCCTCGGATGCTCCGCGCACGCGGTTGTCCGTGCCGGTCGGGGCCGGGTCGTTCCCGTCGCAGCGCAGGTCGCCGCGGACGATCGTGCTGCTGATGAGCACGCCGTCCGTGTTGTCCGTCAGCGCGACGTCGCCGCCGACGTAGCTGACGCCGCAGGGTCCGACCGGTGCACCGGCGCTGATCTGCACCACTCCCCCGCTGCCCGCGTAGCTGAGATTGCCGTCGACCTCGCTGGTGCACAGCAGCCCGCCCTCAGCGGCGCCGGTCACGCTCAGATCGCCGGTGATCCAGCTGTCATAGACGTCCGTGAGGTGCTCGTCGGTCGTGATGACGTCGCCTCGGACCACGGACCCGTCGAGATAGGTCTCCCCGCTCGCCGCGACAATCCTGGCGCCGTGCTCCGAGCCCAGGCTGTAGAGGAACCCTGACTCCTGGGCGTCGGTGCGGCCGGCGACGGCACCGTCCTCGACGTAGGCGCCGTAAGCCGAGCGCAGGACCAGCTTGCCCGCGATGGTCGACCCCTTCGCGTCGAGATAGGCATCCTCCTGCACACGGAGGTTGCCTTCGAACGTGGAACCCTGGGCGATCAGATCCGCCCCCGCTCGAACGGTGACGTCCCCGGTCACGGTCACGCCGGACAGGTCGCAGGACTGGTCGGCGCGGACGACCAGGTCCCCGGGGACGGTCACGTCGGCAGCGGTGCCCAGGCAGTACGTGGTCAGTGCCCCGTGGGCGGGCAGGGCGATGCCCATCGAGAGCAGTCCTACGGCGGCAGTGGTGGAGAGTGCGGTGCGCCAGCGCATGGCGGTCCTTTCGTCGTCACATCATCGTGAGGGACGGGCTGGAGCGTCGATCACCCCAGCCGTCGGAGGGATTGCGGGACGTCCGACGGTCGCGCCGAGACGTCGCAGCCCTGGGTCGATCTGCTGCGTGCACTCGGCGCGGTCATCCTCGGACGCCACCGAGTCAACACCCTTTCTCACCTGTTGACAAGGTTGTCATGCGGCTGGAACCCTGCTCTCGGGTGGGGAGGTGTCACCCGGAGGCTCGCGATGACGCGGGCCCGCAGTGGCTCGGGCACAGCGGCCCGGCACGAACTGAGCGGATGATTCGCGATGAGACCCTTGACCAGATCACGAACGGCCCGCGGCGCCGCGGCACTGCTGACGGCACTGGCGCTGAGCGTCGGCGGGACAGTCGGCGCCGCGACGGCGGCCCCTCCCCCGAGCGGGACCGACGCGGCGGTGCACGATCCTCTCGACCACGTCGACCCGATGGTGGGCACCGGTGCGGCGACGGGGGCCGTGGTCGGGGAGATCAACAACTTCCCCGGCCCGTCGATGCCCTTCGGGATGGTGCAGGTCTCGCCCGACACCCCGAGCTCCTATGCGGGCTATCGCCACTCCGACTCCGAGATCAGCGGCTTCAGCCTGACCCACGCGGCGGCGGGCTGCAACGTGTTCGGCGACCTTCCGCTGCTCCCGGTCACCGGGGACATCGGCGAGGCGCCATGGGACCGCACCGAGCAGTTCTCGCACGACGCCGAGTCCGCCGAGGTCGGGAAGTACGCCGTCACGCTGGAGAACTCGGACATCGACGTCGAGCTTTTCGCCGCCACCCGCTCCGCCGGCATGACGTTCGACTTCCCGGAGGCCGAGCCGGCCCAGGTGATCCTCGACGCCGGCGGCTCGAAGGCCAGCGTGTACGACGTCGACCTGCAGGTCGACGGGAGCACCGTGACCGGTGCCGTGACCACCGGCGGGTTCTGTGGGAAGGACAACCAGCACACCACCCACTTCGTCATGGAGTTCGACACCGCCGTCGAGGACTTCGGCACCTGGCAGGACGGCGAGCTCCGTCCGGGCGAGGCGACCGCCACCGGGCAGGCGGCCGGCGCCTGGCTCACCTTCCCGGCCGGCTCCGAGGTCACCGTCAAGTCGTCCATCTCCTACGTGGACGCAGCCGGGGCAGCGGCGAACCTCGCCGAGGAGATCCCCGAGTGGGACGTGGACTCCCTCCAACAGGCCAACCGTGACGCCTGGGCCGAGATGCTCGGCAGGATCGAGGTCTCCGGAGGGGCCGACACCGACACCACGATGTTCTATACCTCGCTGTACCACTCGCTGATGCATCCGAACACCTTCAACGACGTCGACGGGCGTTACACCGGCTTCGACGGCGAGATCCACGAGGTCGACCCGGGCCACACCCAGTACGCCAACTTCTCCGACTGGGACACCTACCGCTCGCTCGCTGCCCTCCACGCGATCATCGCTCCGGAGCGTGCCTCCGACATGGCGCAGTCCCTGGTCAACGACGCGGAGCAGTTCGGGTGGCTCCCCCGATGGCCGGTGGCGAATCAGCCGACAGGGCAGATGACGGGTGACTCCTCCGTGCCGCTGATCGCGTCCCTGCACGCCTTCGGGGCCCGTGACTTCGACGTGGACGCCGCCCTGGACCACATGATCAAGGGCGCCACGCAGACCCCCGCGGACACCGACGGGTACGTGCAGCGCCCCGGGCTCGAGAGCTACCTCGAGCTCGGGTACGGCCCCCAGACCGAGGACTTCCGAGGCGACCACAGGATCGTCGGCGCCTCGGTGACCCTGGAGTGGTCGATCGCCGACTTCGCGATCGGGCAGCTGGCCACGGCCACCGGCCGGGACGAGGTCGCGGCCGAGTTCCAGGCACGCGGGCAGTACTGGCAGAACATCTACGACCCGGCCACCGATCTGATGTCCGCCCGCTCCGAATCCGGGGAGTTCATCGAGCCGAGCGGCGGATCAGGCTTCGGGCAGGAGGGCTTCGACGAGGGCAACGACCATCAGTACACCTGGCTGGTCCCCCAGAACGTCGCCGGCCTGGTCGAGGCGCTCGGCGGGAGGGAGGCGGCAAGCGCGCGGCTCGACGAGTTCACCTCCGAGCACAACGCCGGTGACGGTTCACCGAAGCTGTGGATCGGCAACGAGCCGAACTTCGGTGTGCCCTGGCTGTACAACTACGTCGGCCAGCCGGCGCGCACCTCGGAGCTCGTCGACGACATCATCGATGAGCTGTTCCAGCCCACGCCGAACGGCAAGCCCGGCAATGACGACCTCGGTGCGCAGGCCGGGTGGTACGTGTGGGCCGCGATGGGGCTGTACCCATCCACGCCCGGCACCGACGTGCTGACCCTCAACGCCCCGCGCTTCGAACGGGTCGCGATCGACCTGGGCGAGGATCGCCAGCTGGAGATCCTCGCCCCGGGCGCCGCCGAGGGCGGCAGATACATCGCCGGCATGGAGGTCGACGGGGAGCCGTGGGAGCGGACCTCCCTGCCCGAGGACCTGATCGCCGAGGGCGGCGTCATCGACATGTCGATGTCGGATTCCCCGGATCAGGGCTGGGGCACCGGCGAGGAGGCGGCTCCGCCGTCGTTCCGTGAGGGCGAATCCGAGCTCGTCGCGACGGCGACTCCGTCCTTCCGCACCGTCGCTCCGGGAGAGTCCGCGACCGTCACGACCACCGTGCAGGCATTCGGCGGGAACAACCGTCCAGTGGCCGTCGACGTGGACGCTCCTGAAGGCATCTCCGCCACGGCACGGCCCTTGCGCCCTGACAGCTCCGGGCAGGTGGTCGCCGATATCGACCTCACCGTCTCCGACGAGGTCGCCGTCGGGGATCATGACGTTGAGCTCACGGTGGGTCGCAAGGGGTCCGACGAGGTCAGGACGCTGCCGATCCGGCTTCGCGTCGCCCCGCCCGGGTCGCTCACAGCGGCATTCAACACCGTCGGCAGCGCCCCGGACGACGGCTCCTCACAGGGAGATCTCGACGGGTCGGGCAACAGCCTGTCGCAGGAGGCGCTGGCCGACGCGGGTCTCGTGCCGGGCTCCGGACATGAGGTGCACGGCCTGGCCTTCTCGTGGCCCGACGTGGCCCCGGGCAGTCCGAACGCCCTGACCGCCGACGGGCAGCGGGTCGAGCTGCCCGGCGCGGCAGAGTCGATCTCCTTCGTGGGTGTGGGTACCCACGGCAACGTCGACGACACGGTCTCCGTCGAGCTCACCGACGGCACCACACAGGAGGTGCCGATCGCTCTCGGGGACTGGGTGCTGCCGACTGAGGACGGCTCCCCGATCGACGGCAACACGGTGGTCGCGACGATGGACCACAACTCCGGCGGGGCGAGCACCACCTATCTCTTCGCAACCGACGCCTGGTCCCCGCCCGAGGGGACGCAGATCGCCGCCGTGACCTTCCCGAGCAACGAGAACCTGCACGTCTTCGCGATCGCCGACGACGGGGCGCAGGTCGCGGAGATGGCGTAGCGGACGCGAGGTGAGGGGGCTCGGCCCCCACCGCGACGCGTCGTGGAAGAACAGAAGGGGCGCGTCGGTCATCGCCGATCACCCGAGCAGCGCGGCGAGCGCGTTGTCGGAGAGTTCGGTGGAGCCTTCGGGCTCGTCGACCTCGAGCGTCTCCGCGGGAACGCCGAGCATCCACGCGAGCGTTCCTTTGCCGACCGCGCCCTCGGCGATCCGCTCGAGGTGCGCCTCCTGGAGCCAGGCGGGGAAGCGGCGCTCGCCCGCTTCCGTCATGCGCCGGGTGATCGGGTCACCGAGCTTCGCTCCCGACCAGTGGCGTCGCAGAAGCTTCTGCGTGGTCCAGGTCAGCACGTCCTGGACCTCGGGCGACGGTTCGAGCGCGAGGGCACTCAGCCGGCGCCGCAGGGCCTCCGTCGAGACACCCCATTCCCAGATCACGTCGGCGACGGTGCGCAGGCCGACCTCATCCCACGCCCTCTCCCGCATCCGCGCCTCGGGCAGGAGAAGCTCGGCGGCGAACGCATTCGCCTCTCCCTCCCTCGCATCGAATTCGCTCGAGCCGGGGATGACGCCCGCATGGCCGAGGGCCAGATGGCCGAGCTCGTGGGCGAGCGACCAGTTCTCGTAGAACCAGTTGCCACTCTCCGGGAGCAGGATGACGGACCTGCCCTCGACGGTGGATGAGTAGGCCGTGCTGAGCCCCGCGATGCGCACCACGTCGACCTCGATCTCCGCGAGGTGGTCGACGAACGTGCGCACGAACTCCTCGGGGAGAAGTCGCCGGACCTTCTCGACGTCGGTAGGCAGCTCCGCGCCAGGCTGGAGGTCCCCGGCCTGCGCGAAGGCGAGGCGCACGTCTGCAAGAAGCGCCCTGTCACCGTCGAGGCCGTCGACGCTTCGCGATCCGGTCTCGTGATCGAAGGAGTGACGCGCGGAGAGCACGAGCCGATGCGGATCCGGGTCCCCTGTGATGAGCTCGTGGACATCGGCGTCGAGTTCCACAGCGATGTCGGCGAGTTCGGTTGCCGCGAAGCCTCGCTGGTCATTGAGCGCACGGGACAGCGCGTCGGGAGTCATCCCCACACGCTGTGCAAGCTGCTTCTGCTGAATCCCCGCGCTGAGCATCGCAGTGCGGACACGGCCTCCGATGGTTGTCATCTTTCGACCGTACTCCTCGGTTGGGATAATCCCAATCACCTGTGGACGGAGCCACGTGTTCGGTCGCCAGGGTGCCAGTGACGTTGCGCGGACCACCAGGCGCCGCTCCGATCCAGGGTGTCGTCCCTCCCCCCGCCGCTCTACCCGAGGTGGATGCCGTCCTCCGAGCAACCCATCAGCTCGATGGGCCGCTGCGTGATCCCGCGGACCGGCTGCCAGTAGTTGTCGATCCAGATCGGGGTGTCACGATCGCCTGCTTCGGCGAGGAAGTCGAGCAGATCGGCCTTCGTGAACGGCTGATACCCCTCAGGAAGCCGGTTCTTCTGCGGCCAGTCGTGGGTGTTGTCCATGGGTGTTCCTTCCAGTGCTGTCCCCGCCCGGCGGGCAGGGTTGGCAACGGGAGGAACTCATGGAACGAGCGTAGCGGGGCCGGGAGACAGTCCGTGGGGCGACGGCGTTCGAGCAGCCCCAGCCCGACGCCATCGAAGCCCCCATCTGGCCAGACGCAGGAGCGGCCACCTGCCGAATGTCGCACCCCTTGGAGAACCTTCTGCTCTCACCCCGATCGACGCGTCACGATGGAGGACTACTGATGAGCGGCACCGACCAGAGCAACGAGTACCCGGACTTCGTCACCGACGCGGATCGTCATGCCTGGGACTCCCTCAGCCCGAAAAGCCAGCAGCAGTATCTCGACGCCGTCGACTACATCCGCGAGGAGTACCCCGGCGAGGAGCTCTCCGTCGCCCTCATCGGAACCGTCCTGGCATTCGGCGGTTGAACGGATGGCATACCTCCGGGCCTGACTTCCGCGGTCGGGTGAAGCACCAGTGGAACCCAGGCCGACTGGCCGTGATCAGATCACCTTCCGGCCCGACGAGCGCGCGCCCTCGATCGCTGCGGACCAGGAATCGAATCGATCGACGACGGTGGAGAGTGACGGTGCGGAGCGGTCGGGAGCCCACGCGCTGTATTCGCTGCTGGTCCCCTCGGGGCGATCGTCGAGGAACCGGTCCACGAACTCCCCCACCTCGTCACGGCTGCGGCCCTTGACCTTCGAGGCGTTCGGCGTGCCTCCGGCCTCGGCGAGCATCTCGGACCAGACCTTTCCGCTGCGACGCTGCAGGGTCTGCATCGTCGGGCGGCCGTTCGCCCGCGCCCAGTCACGGTACTGGTTCGTGGTGACCATCGGTCCGAGCTCCCGCACCGCTTCTAGGATGTGCTCGATCGGGGTGATCTCCTCGCGCGGCGTGTCCCAATCACGCGTGGCCGTCACGGCGTCGACCCAGGTCGGGTCCAGAGCGCTCGGGTCGTTGACCGCCTCCAGGGCGGTCGTGATGATCTCGACCCAGCTCCGGGCATGCGGTCCACGCAGTCGATGCCGGATGAGCACTCCGGACGGCGCCGCCGGGCGCGCTGCGAGCCACTCCGAGACCGCGCGATATGTCGTACCGCCGTCGGGCGCGCGCACCGCAGAGATCACGGCGGCCCAGAGGTCGTCGTCGGTGAAAGCACTGCGCGGGGCACCCGTCGCCTCGGCGACGCCTGCCGCGCGAAGCGCTTCGTTCCACGTACCGAAGCGGATCGCAGCGGTCTGGTGACCCGGGACGTCCTGCTCACGAGCCCAGTCGGAGAACGCCTGACAGGTGAGCTTTCCCGTCTCGGCATAGAAGGTGCGGAGATCTTCGATGATCTGCTCCTGCGTGCGACGCGTCGGAGTGCGGCTGGTCGCGAAGGTGGATTCGTGCCGGCTCCTGAGCCGCCCGAGCTTCTCACGCACCTGATCCTCGGAGAGCCCGAGCTCCACGACGGACGCTGCGATCGGTGCCGCCGGATGGGTAAGTGACCACGCCTGCACGGCAGCCTCCTGCTCCCGTCGGCGAGCCTCACGCAGCGCCTTCGCAGCGACGTTCAGGTCAGTGCTGGACCAGGGCGTGCTCCGCCCGAGAATCTGGCGGATCCGCTCGCGCGTCACCCCGAAGAGGTCGCCTACCTCCTGAAGGGTCGCCCCGAACGCGTAGAGCTGCGCGCAGCGTGCGGCCCGGGCGTCGGCGCACTCCTCCCCGGAGAGGACGGTATCGAGGAAGCCAGGCTCCCCCAGCTCGACGATGCCCGCCTCCTGGTCCCGCGGGGCCCGCACCATGCGCAGCACGTGGGCATGAGGAACGCCGAAGGCTGCCTCCGCCTCGGACCAGGTGTCGTCGCCGTGCTCACCGCGCCAGCCGCGCAGACGGCGCCTCAATGCCGTACGAATCGCGAGCGCTCCGCCAGGAACCAGCGCTCCGAGCGCGGCGTCCACATCGTCGAGACGGGCCTCGAGCATCTCTGCGATCTCACTCGCCAGGAATCCCTGCTGGCTGAGGTCGAGGGCACGTCGGATGCCATCTTCCGAGAGCCCTGCCGCGTCCAGCGGTGCGTCGTCGATGAGAGAGGTGCCTGTACGGGAGAACGTCTCGGTGGTCATCGGATCGCCTCCCATCGGTACTGCCGTATCTGATAGCACGAGTGTGTCGGAAGGGTCCGACGGACGAACCGGAAACTGCCACGGCGCTCGAGAGTCAGACGATCGTCAGAACCGCCCGTCCCGATACAGCCCCAACAGCAGCTCCTGCATATGCGGCGTGTACTCCAGAGAGGTGTACGTGCTGCGCTCGACCTCCAGCACGCCCAGCACTTCGGCGAGCCGCGTCGGCGCCCACTCCCCCGGTTTGCCGACGAGCACACCGGCGTCGGCGAGGCGCAGGTTGAGAGCGGGGGTGCCCAGGTCAGCGTCGTCCTCATGGAGCTCTCCCGCCTCGCGCCACCTGCCGAGCACCGTGGACAGCGTGCCCTGCTGTGCCGCTGCGGACGCGGTGCTCTGGGCCGGCGCAGCCGGGCGGGTCACCTCGGGTACTGACGTGGATGCAGGATCCGGGAGCACTTCGGGCCGCTCGGGGTCCGGGACGGCGATGCTCGGCGCCTCGCCCTCGGTCTGGTCCGTGGACGCTACGGGCTCCTCGGCCTCGACAGTCTCGGTCCTCGCCGCCCGCGTCGCGAAGCGGGACATCACGGAGAAGATCTTGCCGTTGTCCCAGCGATTCGGCGCCGCGAACACGACGAGCAGATCCTTCGCCCTGGAGACGGCGACGTTCATGAGCTCGGGGTTCTTATCGATGAACCCGGCCTGGGGACTGCCGCTGCCGTAGACGGCGGAGAACAGGACGATCGGCCGTTCGGCCCCCTGCAGTCGGTGCGCCGTGCCCACGGTGATCTTGTCCGCGAGGTTCGTCGGGAGCTCCGCATCGGCGTCCGCGGCGCGGGCCGCCTTGCGGATCTCGTCAGTGATGACGTCGGCCTGCGCGCGGAAGGGCGTGACGACGCCGATGAGAGCTGCCGCGTCGACTTTCTTGTCCGGGTCCTGCTGCTGGTGGTGGTAGAGGTCGTAGAAGCTCGCGTAGTTCTCGACGATCCACGTGGCAATCGCCTGAGCTTCTGGCATGTTGATGCGGCTGGAGCCCTGGCGGGAGTCCTCGGAGTCGGGCACGTCGATCCACTCGAACGCGGGACGGATGCCGTGGAGCAGTGACTCCTCCGCAGCACGTCTGGGCTCCAGCAGCCCGTCGTAGAGCAGGTCGTTGCTGAAGCCGATGATGCCGGGGTGGCAGCGGAAGTGCTCGCGCAGCAGCAACCCGGGCTCGCCGTTGCCGAAGCTCCACCGTGAGGCGTGGCTCGCGGCCCGCATCAGGCTCGAGGGCGCGGAGGCAGTCACTCCGCGCTCGCGCAGATCGTCTGCCCACTCCCCCGCCTCGACGCCGGCGCCCTCGGCGATCTCCCGGTCGGTCTCCTCGTCAAGCGCCCACACCGGTGCCAGCTGCTTCTCATCCCCCACCACGAAGGCACGCTGGGCGAGCGCGATCGCCGGCAGGCCGAGCGGGGTGTCCACCTGCCCGGCCTCGTCGACGATGAGCAGGTCGATGCGGCCCACGTCGAAGCCCTTGGGGTCGCCCGGCTTCGTATAGCGGCCGAAGTACTTGGGAACCTGGTAGAGGGTCATCACGAAGCAGGGGGTGAGGGCTGCCGCCTGCGGCCAGACGCGTCGCACCACGCCCCACGTGTTCTTCCACCGCTCCTTCTCGTCCAGGTGCTCAGCGAGCAGCCACTCCACCTCGTAGTAGTGCACGGCGAGCCAGAACTCGACGTAGCGGAGGGTCGTGTCGAGCGCTTCGTCGAGCTCCTCGAGGCTGGTGCAGTCGCGAAGATCCGAGAGGGCGCCGAGCTCGCGCAGATGCGTGCACTCCTCCACCTCGGCGCACAGCTGCAGATAGTCCTCAGAGCGGCCGTCGGCATTCATGGCTCCCAGCAGGGCGAGTCGATAGCCGTCGACCTCCGTCAGCACGTCGTGGAGCCAGTCCTGGACGCGAGCAGGATCCTCGATGCTGCCGAAGAAGCGGTGCACCCGGGCCAGGAAGTGGTCGCGGGCCGCGGCGAGGTAGTCCGGGCTGCTGTAGTCCGCGTAGAGCTCGCTGCGATCCTTCTGCTCCACGAGGTGCTGCTTCTTCGCGGCGGAGAGCTTCGCCTTCGAGGGGCAGTAGACGGCGAGGGAGCGCAGCGGGTCCTCTGTTGCTCCGCCGTCGCGCTCCTGGGGCAGCCAGCGCAGATCCAGGGCGCCGCGGTCCTTCTTCGCCACAGAGTCGAAAGAGGAAATGATGTTCGTGACGGCCTGGTTGTTCGTGGAGGTGCCGACGATGACCGGGGCGTCCTCCCGCTCCAGGGCACGACGGGTGATCATCCCCGCCACGATCGCCTGCAGCATCGTGGTCTTGCCGGTGCCCGGCGGGCCGCTCACGGCGGTGACCTCGCCGTCCCCGCCCTGGAGGAACGCGTGGACCGCACGACGCTGCGAGGCGGTGAGCGGGTTCTCGTCGTTCATAGAGCCGCAGGCCAGGCGGGCGTTCCAGAGCAGACCGTCACCGACGTGGATCCGCTCTTCTGGGATCCGCGGGCCGTCCCAACCGGTGATCATCTGTTCGAGGATCGGAGGCAGCTCCAGCTCGCGGTCCAGAGCCTCGTAGACGTCGAGGAGGGCACCGACGGCATTGATCCGATCATGCTCCTGGACGTAGCAGAGCTCGTGCTCGACGGTGCGATCAGCCTTGGCATGCTCCGCCGCGAAGTCGTCGAGCGACGTTCCCGAGACTCTCTTGAACAGTCTCCGGGCGAGCTTCATGGCGTCGGCAACGCTCTCGCAGCGGGAGGCTTCAGCGCCGAGCTCGGTGCGGGTGAACACCCAGAAGTCCCGGAGGGCCCCGACCATCACCTCGCGCTCAGTCACCGACGGGGCGATCAGGCGCTCGGCCGGGACCCAGGGGGAGGTGCCGGTCTCGAGATCCGGCTCCAGCGTTCCGTCGCGTTTCAGCGTGGCCGCGAGCAGCAGGATCCCCTGCTGGGTGGATCCGCGCTGTTCAGGGGCGGAGGCGAGCGAGATCGCCACCGAGATCGACTCATCGGGCGGCTTCTTCATGCCCTTCTCCGACCTGGAGCGCTCGGCCTCCCGGTCGTGGGCGTCGAACAGAGCTTGAGTGTGCTCCGGGGTCAGGGAGCCTTCGGCGATCTGCTCCCGTGGGGTCGCGACGTACACCGTGCTGCGCTGGAAGGCCACCTCCTCGAGCGGCTGGCGGCGCAGGACCTGCGCGAAGTAGTCCGTGACCGTGCTCGGGTCCGTTGCTGTGCTCGCATCCACCCTGCGGGCTCCTCCCTGGTGCCGCGCGCACGGTCGTTGTGCAGCTCGGCAGCTTCTCGGGACCCGACGACCGGTCGCCCCGTGCTGCTACCCCACCACGATCCCCGCAGGCAGCGCAATCATCGCGACGGCTCGGCAGATCGTGAGCGGCGCTCGAGGTCCCAACGTGTCGGGCTCGGCCGGCCTGCCCTACCGGCCCCGTTCCCTCGGTTCTGCCGTCGACAACTTCTCGCCCTCTGCTAGGTACAGATCGCCTCAAAGGTGCTATGTTTCACAGCTCTAAGGTAGTACCTTTCATGTGCGACACCGTCAGCACCCCGACCACGACCTCCGGCACAGTCGCCGGGATGATGAGTTAGAAGGTTCCACAGATGACGCTCTCGACCCTCTCCGTAGTGGTGGCAGATGCGAACCTGCTCCCCCACCGCACGCTGCTCGAACAGTCCGCTCCTGCAGGAACGCGGTTCACGTGGCTCGATCGTTTCGACGAGAGTGCCGTGGCCTCAGCCCTGCCGGGTGCTGACGTGCTCGTCGGCGCGAAGTTCACGCAGGGGCTCACCGACGCCGCGGACTCCTTGCGGCTCGTGCACGTCGCAGGAGCCGGATACGACGGCATCGACGTGGAGGCACTCCCGGCCGGCGTTCGCGTGGCCAACACGTTCCACCACGAGGGATCGATCGCCGAGCACATCGTGGCGACCACGATCGTTCTTCGTCGCCAGATCCTGCAGCAGGATCGCGCGCTGCGCACAGGCCGTTGGGCAACGCCGGTCTACGAGCCAGAACGCGCACAGCTCTCCTCGCTGGAGGGAGCGACGATCGGCTTCGTCGGGTTCGGCCACATCGGGCAGCGCACCTGGCAGGGCTACCGTGCTTTCGGTGCGCGCGCCCAGGTCGTCTCGCGCTCGGGCCAGGTCCCTGATGAGGTGGGCAGCGACCTGGTGAGCGTCGCGCAGCTCGACGGGCTGGACGCCCTTCTCGAATCGTCCGACATCGTCGTCCTCTGCCTGCCGCTGGACGATTCCACGCGCGAGCTCATCGATGCGGACCGTCTGCACCGGATGCGCGATGACGCACTCCTCGTGAACGTCTCACGAGGTCCGGTTGTGGCGCCCGGCGCCCTGTACGACGCCCTGAAGGAGAACCGGATCGGCGGAGCCGTGCTCGACACCTGGTACACCTATCCGACCGACGGGCCCCAGGCCCGCCCCGCAGAACAGCCCTTCGAGGCCCTCGACAACGTCATCATGACCCCGCACTCATCAGGGGTCACCGCCCAGACCTTCCAGGGGCGCGCACGGGACATCGCCGCGAACATCGCCCGCCTCGCGGAGGGCGCAGCGCTCGATCGCGTGGTGATCGCGCGATGAGCAACCGGATCCGCTCCGCCGACGTCCTCGTCACGAGCCCGGGCCGCAACTTCGTCACACTGAAGGTCACCACGGAGGACGGCGTGGTCGGGTGGGGCGACGCCACCGTGAACGGCCGTGAGCTCGCGGTGGCCGCGTACCTGCGTGACCACGTGGCGCCGCTGCTCGTCGGCCGGGATGCCGACCGCATCGAGGACTGCTGGCAGTTCCTGTACCGGGGTGCGTACTGGCGCCGCGGCCCGATCACGATGGCTGCGATCGGTGCCGTCGACCTCGCCCTCTGGGACATCCGCGGGAAGGTGCTCGACCAGCCGGTGCACAACCTCCTCGGCGGCGCGGTGCGCGACGGGATCCTCAGCTACACGCACGCCAGCGGCTGGACCCTCGAGGAGTTGAAGGACTCCGTCGATGAGGTGCTCTCCCGCGGCTTCCGAGCAGTCAGGGCGCAGTCCGGCGTTCCCGGCCTGGACACGGTGTATGGAATCCACCGCGGACAGAAATCGTACGAACCAGCAGGTCGGGGCAGCTCTCCGGTCGAAGAGATGTGGGATGCCCGGGCATATCTGCGCCACGCTCCCCGTGTGCTGAGCGCGCTCCGAGAGCACGTCGGCGAAGAGATCGAGCTGCTCCACGACGCACACCACCGTCTGCGCCCCATCGAGGCCGCGCAGCTCGGCAAGGATCTCGAACCCGTCCGGCTGTTCTGGCTCGAGGACGTGACGACGGGAGAGAACCAGGAGGCGCTGCGGCTGGTCCGCCAGCACACGACGACGCCACTCGCCCTCGGCGAAGTGTTCAACACGATCTGGGACTGCAAGGACCTCATCACGAGTCAGAGCATCGATTTCATCCGCACGTCGGTGATGCACGCCGGCGGCATCTCCCATGCCCGGCGGATCAACGACCTCGCGGCGCTCTGGCAGGTGCAGGTCGCGCCCCATGGACCGTCGGACATCTCCCCGATCACGATGGCGGCGAGTCTCCACCTCGACCTCGTGACGCCCAATCTGGGCATCCATGAGCACATGGGCTATCCCGACGTGACGTCGGAGGTGTTCCGCACGACGTACTCACTGGCCGACGGCATGCTCCATCCCGGCGAGGCCCCAGGCCTGGGCGTCGAGGTGGATGAGGAGGCTGCGGCCCGATTCCCCTACTCGCAGGCCTACCTACCCGTTGCCCGCCGCCGCGACGGCACGTTGACCGACTGGTGACCGCGCTCAGGGCGACGCAGTCGTCGACCTGAGCCTCAGAGCATGTCCCTCCGCCGCTGGCGGACCATTCAAGGAGGATTGGAACAGTGGGCACTACCGCAACAGAAACCGCGATACCGCACGACCAGATGCAGCCCTCGGACCCGAAGAACGTGCGGCGGGCAGCCCTCGCCGGGCTCATCGGCACGATGCTCGAGAACTACGACTTCGTCATCTACGGCACGGCGTCGGCCCTCGTCTTCGGGCCGCTCTTCTTCCCGGACATCTCTCCGGTCGCCGCGCTCATGGCATCCTTCAGCGCCTACGCCGTGGGATTCGCTGCACGACCCCTCGGCGGCTTCTTCTTCTCGCACTACGGGGAGAAGCTCGGCCGGAAATGGGTCATGGTGACGACGCTGTTCCTGATGGGCGGTGCGACCTTCGCCATCGGGTGCATCCCCGACTTCCGGTCGATCGGGATCTTCGCGCCGATCCTCCTCGTGCTGTGCCGCTTCCTGCAGGGCTTCGGCGCCGGCGCGGAACAGTCCGGTGGCGCGACGCTGCTCACCGAGACGGCCCCTCTGGGGCACCGTGGCAAGCTGTCGTCCTTCGTGATGGTGGGCGCCGCACTGGGAGGCGTCCTGGGTGCCGGCGCGTGGGTGCTGGCTCAGCAGCTTCCTGAGGACCTGCTGATGACCTGGGGCTGGCGCGCCGTCTTCTGGAGCAGCCTGGTCGTGACGATCGCCGCCGCCGTCATCCGATCGAAGATGGCGGAGAGCCCCGTCTTCGAGGAGCTCAAGGAGACGGTCGACGTCACGGGCCAGGCCCCGCTCAAGGTCGTCGCCAAGCACGGCAGGACGAGCGTGCTGCGCGTGATCCTCATGAACTGGGGCGTGTCGACGCAGTCCTACATGTACCAGGTGTTCCTCATCGGCTACCTCGCGGCCGTCGTGGGCGTGAGCACGACGTTCATCCCGCCCGTGCAGCTGGTCGCCTCCATCGCAGCCGCGTTCGCGGCATTCGCCACCGGCTGGCTCTCCGACCGCTTCGGTCGGCGCAGGATGACATTGGTGCTGTGCGGAATCCTCGTCGTCACACCGTTCATCGTGTTCCCCGGCCTCAACTCCGGGTCACGGGTCGTGATCATGGCGATCATCATCCTGGGGTACATGTTCGCCGCGCAGGGCGTCGTCGGCGTCCACATGAGCTACCTCCCCGAGCTCTTCGGCAGCCGCTACCGGTACTCCGGTGTGACGCTGGGACGGGAGATCTCCGCCGTGATCGGAGGCGGCATCGCCCCGCTGCTCGGCTCGGCCCTGCTGGGGCTGTTCATGGACTCGTGGATCCCCGTGGCGATCTATATGGCCCTCACGATGCTCGTGTCGTTCCTGGCCACTCTTACCGCGCCGGAGACCGTGAACCGGGATCTGACGATCCCCACCGACGCGAAGAAGGGCGAAGCACGCCCCAGGGTGCGCGCATAGGACCAGCCACTCATGAGTTCTCGGCGCCAGTGCAGGGGGTCGCCATGAGATCATCGACGAGAAATCGGAGGGCTGATGCCAGCGGTAGTACTGCACAGCGCGGTCGTCGAAACGATCGCTCAGGACATCGTGGACGGCATCTTGCCCGTCGGCGAGATCCTGCGGCTCGATGGCATCCAATCCACGTTCGACATCTCGCGCACGGTAGCCCGGGAAGTCATGCGATCCCTGGAGGCCGCGGGCCTCGTGGTGGCCCGGCGCCGAGTCGGGCTCGTCGTCCAGCCACAGAACGCATGGAGCCTGCTCGACCCGAGAGTGATCGGGTGGCGCCTGAAGGGCCCGAAGCGCGAAGAGCAGCTCGATTCCCTGACCCAGCTGCGCACGGCCATCGAGCCGATGGCGGCGGGCGCGGCCGCTCGCGATGCGCAGGACGCGCAGCGCGAGCGGCTGGTCGCGCTGGCCGAGGAGCTCGCGCGCCTGGGCGCCGCGGGTGATCTGGAGTCGTTCCTCGACGTGGACATCGCGTACCACTCGCTCCTTCTCGAGGCGAGCGGGAACGAGCTGTTCTCGGCGCTGCAGGACGTCTTCGCCGAGACCCTACGCGGGCGGACCCACGGCGGGCTGATGCCCCGGTTCCCCCGTCCCGAGGCGATCTCCGCGCACCTGGACGTGGCCCATTTGGTGCATGGACGGGACGGCGGAGGGGCGCACGACGCCATGGCTGCCATGATGGGCGAGCTGCGGGGGGATCTGTTCGGGGCGTGAGCTCAGCGTGCGACGAGCACTCACAGGGTGTTCTTCCGCGCCACCCCCGCAGGTTCTCGAGACGCTAAAAAAGCAGCGAGTATCGGTGCTCGAGTTCCAGACCGATACCGAGGCGGAGGACAACCGCACGAGCCAGGAGATCATCGCTTAGCAGAGCGGCAGAAGCGGGCGCTGAGGTCTAGGAACCGTTCCCTCACCCCCTGACCGGGTGGTGTCAAGGCGTCGAAGCAACATGGGGTTCGCCGGCAATGAGTCGAGCGAACGCTTCGGTGGGGGTGAGGAAGCCCAG
>NZ_BAAAIR010000026.1:0-47696 GCF_039526165.1 Brachybacterium tyrofermentans | reverse complement strand
AGCCCTATTCTTCCAGGTCAGGAGCACCTTCACCCATCACGACCCACCCCTCGGACACCTCAACGATGAAAGCCCGAGGCTAGATAGGCAGGTGACGTCGGGAATCAGTCCGGGGTGCCCACCATGGTCATACCGTGGTGGGAGGCCCGGGCGAGGGGCCGGTCTCGGGGGTCTGGTCCTGTCCAGCATCGCCCCGTACGGTTCCCTCGTGAGCGAGTTGCTGCGCCTGGGTCTGGTGGGGGTGGTCGGCGGGATCGGCGTGTTCGCCCTGATCCTGGGACCTGCCCTCCTGCTCCAGCGACGCCGATTCGGCCGGGTGCGACCGAACCGCCTGGTGGGCGTGGCCGTGATCTGCGTGTACACGATGTCCTTGGCCGGGCTCACGGTCGCCCCTGCCTACGAGATCGCGGCGACCTGCCGGAATCGGGCGGGCGGCAAGCTGCACCCCTATCCCTTCAACTGGGTGACGGACCTCCTCCAGCTGCACGACAGCGGGGTGAGCATCCTGGGCCTGGCGCTGAGCTTCCCGGTGCTGCAGCTGCTCTCGAACGTCGTGCTGTTCGTGCCGCTGGGAATGGTGCTGCGCGGAGTGTTCCGGCTGGACACGACCACATCGCTGGCGATCGGCGTGATGCTGTCGGTGCTCATCGAGGCCACCCAGTACACCGGCGCCTGGGGGCTGTACCCGTGCGGGGTGCGGATCGCCGACATCGACGACGTGTTCGCGAACTCGCTCGGCGCCCTGCTCGGGGCGCTGGTCGCGCCGATGCTCACCAGGTGGCGGGTGCCGCTGTTCGTGCACGAGCGGCCGCTGGATCGTGCGGTCGACGGGGTATCGGCCGACGAAGCAGGCGGCGAGGCGGGCGACGACGCGACTGCCGCCTCCGAGGATCAGACGTCGACCTGATACCCCAGACTGAGGTCTGCGGCGTTGGCTCCGCGGATTCCCCAGTTCACCGTCGGGGTCTCGGTGATCGTCACCTCGACGCTGTGGGCGAGAATCCCGACGTCCCGCTCGAGACGTGCGAAGAGCTCGGCGATCACGGCTCGCTTCGCCCTTTCAGTACGCCCCTCGAACATCGAGATCTCGATGATCGTGTAGTCCGACCCGCGGTCCTCTGGATGGATGAAGTCCTCGGGATCGAGCGCGATGAAGCGGTGGAAGCGCTTCTCGGCGGGGTAGTCGAGTGCCGTCATGACAGCGCCATGGATCGCGTCGGAGAGCGCCGAGCGTCGTCGCTGGATGGATTCTCGGTGCCCGTACACGATGATCTGCGCCATGGGCCCAGTTTACGGAGCGGGCGCAGGGACGTCCCCGCTCCGGGCCCGTCACGCTCCGGGCCCATCCCGCTCAGGGCAGGCGCACGACCTGGCCGGCGTAGGAGAAGCCGCCGCCGAAGCCCAGGAGCAGCGCGGTGGCGCCGGCGGGGAGGCGGCCGGCCTCGCGCATCCGGGAGATCGCCAGCGGGATCGTGGCGGCGGAGGTGTTGCCGGAGGTGGTGACGTCGTCGGCGACGATGGCGTCCTCGCGCAGGTCGAGCGACGCGGCGAGCGGCTCGATCATGCGCAGGTTCGCCTGGTGCGGGACGAAGACGTCGATGTCCGACATCTCCAGCCCGGCAGCGGCGACCACGCGCTCGGCGATGCCGGGTGCCTCGCGCAGCGCCCAGCCGAGCACCTGGCGTCCGTTCTGGGAGAAGCACCCGGACGGCGGGCTGATGGTCACGGCGTCGACGAGGTCGGGGACGGTCCCCCACACCACGGGATGGATGCCGGGCTCCTCGGCGGCCTGCACCACGGCCGCGCCGGCGCCGTCCGCGGTGAGGATGCAGGTGGTGCGGTCGGTGTAGTCGGTCTTGGCGGAGAGCTTCTCCGCGCCGATGACCAGAGTGGTGCGCGAGGCGCCTGCCCGGATGCCCTGATCGGCGACTGCCAGGGCGTGGCTGAAGCCGGAGCAGGCGGCACCGATGTCGAAGGCGGCCGGGGCGGAGAGCCCGAGGGCCTGCGCGACGCGACCGGCTGCACTCGGGGAGCGTTCCTCGTCGGAGCAGGTCGCGACGATCACCTGGGTGACCTCGGACGGTTCGATGCCGGCGTCCTCGAGAGCGGCGCGGGCCGCGTGGGTGGCCATCTGCGCGACGGTCTCGGACTCGGCCGCGATGTGCCGCCCCTCGATGCCGGTGCGTCGGCGGATCCAGTCGTCGCTCGTCTCGACGATCGACTCGAGGTCCACGTTGGTCAGGATCCGTTCGGGCCGGTAGTGGCCGGTTCCGATGATCGCGGACCCTGGGGCAGGGGTGGCAGGGAGGGAGGAGTCGGTCATGGTGGTCCTTCCGTCGGGAGCCCGATGATCGGGGTCTCCCGCGCTGGTCGCAGGCGTTGCTCCATCATTCCGCACTGGGGCGTACGGGTGCGGCGGAGAATGTGTCCGCGCTGTCACACGAGCCTTCCGCCCGACGGTCCCGGATCGCGCCGTCCCGTTGTCTCCTCGCTAGGCCGTCACGCTGAGGGTGGAGCGGAAGTCCGCGCCGCGGCGCACGTGGATCTGCTCGGCGATCTGGGCCTTCATGTCGCCCACGTGGCTGACGATGCCGATCACGCGGCCGGTCTCGGCGAGCCGGCCGATCTCACGCACCACGGTCTCGAGGGTCTCCGGGTCGAGGCTGCCGAAGCCCTCATCGATGAACAGGGTCTCCATCTGCACCCCGCCGGCCTCACCCATGACGATGTCGGCCAGGCCCAGGGCGAGGGCCAGGGACACGAAGAAGGTCTCGCCGCCGGAGAGGGTCTCGGGCACGCGCACCTGATCGGTGCGCCGGTCCAGCACCAGCAGGTCGAGGCCGGTCTTGCGGGCGCCGCGGGCGCCAGTGTCCCGGAGCAGCTCGAGATCGGAGCCGGAGAACAGGGCGAGGCGGGCGTTGGCGGCCTCCACCACGGCGTCCAGGCGCCACATGAGCACATAGGTGGACAGCTGCACGCGGTCGCCGTCGCTCGATCTGCCGGTCGCGAGGTCGGCGACCCGCACCACCACGCCGGCGTCCTCGCTGACGGTGCGCACCTGGTCCGTGGCGGTCTGCAGCACCGTGCGGGCGGCTGCGCCGCGTTCGGCGACGGCGCCGAGGCGGGCGGCGAGGCCACCGGCCTCCTGAGCCGACTCCTGAGCAGCGGTGTGCGTGGCCGTGGCCGCGGTGAGGGCGGCGTCGGCTGAGTCCTGGGCCTCGGCGGTGGCGACGGTGGTCTCGATGCCCTCCTCGGAGAGGCCGTCGGTGAGCCGGGACTCGTCCACCGCGCGCTTCTGGACGAGGGCTTCGAGGCGGCGGCGCTCCGATGTCTCGAGCACGGCGGCGCGGGCGTCCTCCGCGGTGGTCAGCTCGGCGGCGGTGAGGGCGGTGGTGGCTTCCTCGGCGAGCTCGTCGGCGCGGGTGGAGGCCTCGGTGCGGGTGCGCAGTGCCTCGCGCAGCGCGGTGGCGGCGCGGGCGCGGGTGAGGTGGGCGAGCCGGCGGGTCGCGATGGAGTCGTCCTCGCCGCGGGCCTCGGTGACCTTCGCGCTGTCGGCCGTCAGGGCCCGGGTGGCCTCCTCGATGGCGGTGCGCTCGCGTTCGACGGCGAGGCCGTCGGTCTCCTTGCGCTGGGTGAGGCGGTCGGTCTCCTCGTCGAAGGCCGTGATCGTCGCATCGATCTCGGCGGCCTTCTTCTCGGCCTGCTGTGCGACGGTGACCTGCGAGGTCGCGGCGTCGACGGCGGCCTTCGCGGTCTCGGGGGTGAGGTCGCCGGCGGCTTCGCGGAGGCGGGTGAGCTCCTGGTCGGCGAGGGCGTGGGCCTGCTCGGCGCGGGCATGCGCGGCCTCTGCCTGCTGGCGGGCCTTCTCGGCGGCCTCGACCTGCTCGGGGCTCACGGCGTCCTCGGCGGCGCCGGCCGGATGGGGATGCTCGAGGGCGCCGCATACCGGGCAGGCGTCCCCGTCGGCGAGGTCCACGGCGAGCTCGGCGGCGATCCCGGCGAAGCGGCGGCGGCGCAGATCAGCCTCCGTGGCGGCGCGGTCCTGGGCGGTGCGCAGCGTCGCGACGGCCTGCTCGTGGGCGACCTGGACCTTCGCCTGCTGGGTCGCGGCGGCTGTGGTGGCCTGCTGGCGCTCCGTCGCAGTGCGCAGCGCGAGCCGGGCGTCGCCGAGGGCGCGCGCGGCGGTGCGGGCGGTGTCGCGGGCGGTGACCTGCTCGGTGCGCTGGGCCGGGCGCGCGCCGAGCTGCTCGGTGAGCGCCCTCAGCGCGGCCGTCGTCTCCACGAGGGTCGAGCGGCGCGCGGTGAGCTTCTGTTCGCGGGCAGGGAGGGCGGCTTCGAGGGCGACGAGGTCGGCGAGCGTGCCGGCGGCGGTCGTGGCCTCATCGGCCGCGGCGGTGAGCGCGGTGGCGGCGTCGTCGGCCTCGAGCAGGTCCACGAGCGAGGGATGCTCCGGGCGTGTGGTGGTGGCGAGCTGGGCGAGGGCCTCGATCGCGGTGGCGGCCTGGGCGGCGGCGAGGTCTCGACGGCGCAGGATGTCGGCGACGGGGCGGGCGGTCTCGTCGCGCTGCAGGGAGCGCCGGGCCGTCTCGACGGCGGGCTTGTCCGCGGTGAGCCGCGCCGAGAGCGCATCGAGCTCGCGGCGGCGGTCGATGCGCTTGCGGGCGGTGCGGGCGGTCTCGGCGGCCGTGCGGGCGGACTGCTCCGCGGTCGTGGCGGTCTGGGCGGCGTCGCGTGCCGCGGAGGCACGGGTGGTGACGGCGGCGAGGTGCTCGTCGGCCGCTGCGGCCAGCGGTTCCAGGCGCAGCGCCTGGGCATGGTCGTCCAGGGCGGTGACCTGCTCGGTCTCCAGGGCGGTGGCCTCGGTGAAGCGGGCCAGCGCGGTGCCGAGGGTCTGCTGCGCCTGGTCGACCTGGCGCTTGGCGGTCTTGCGCATCTCCTCGAGCTGCTTCTCGACGGCGGCGTAGGTCTCGGTGCCGAAGACGCGCTGCAGCACCAGCTGCCGCTCCCCGGTGCCGGCGCGCAGAAAGCGAGCGAACTCGTTCTGCGGCAGCAGCACGGTCTGCGTGAACTGGTCACGGGTCAGGCCCACGGCGCGCTGGATCTCGCGGCCCACCTCGTCGATTCGGGTGGCGATCGCGTCGACGCCTCCCCCGCCGCCCACCTCGTCGGCGATCACGGAGGGGATGAGCTGTGGGGAGCCGATCCGCCACAGCACGGCCTTGGCCTGCTCCTTCGTGGTGCCCGTGCCGCGCATCTTGGGGCGCTGGAACTCGGGCTGGCGGCGCACCCGGTAGATCCCCGAGGAGGTCTCGAACACGAGGTCCACGACGCTGGGCTCGGTGGGCTGCGCGAACTGGGAGCGGATCCGGGCGTCGCTGGTGACGCTCCCGGCGACCTGCCCGTAGAGCGCGTAGGCGATCGCATCGAGGATCGTGGACTTGCCAGATCCCGTCGGCCCCTCGAGCAGGAACATGCCGCTCGCGCCGAGCGCGGCGAGGTCGACCTCGACGGTGCCGGCGAAGGGGCCGATCGCGGTCAGGCGCAGGTGGTGGAGCTTCATGAGGCCTCCTGCTGGCGACGCACGTGGCGGTAGGCGCGCTCGATCACGTCATGCTCGGCGCTGGTGGGCGCGCCACCGGTGACGTCGGCGAGGAACTGGTCCATCACCTCGAGTGGGTTCGCCTCGCGTCGCACCACAGGAGTGCCCTCCCGCGCCTCCCGACCTTCCGGGGCGTACTCCGTGAGCAGCAGGTGCGGGTACCCCTCACGGAGCTGTTCCTGCAGGTGGGCGGGCCGCGCAGGGTCGGTGACAATCGCCTTCACCCAGTCGCTGCCATGCTCCTCGCTCTGCGCGAGGATCTGCTCGAGGGTGCCGCGCAGCTCGGTGAGGCGGCGAGGCACGGGAGTCTCGATCCGTTCCACGGCGACCACGGCGCGGTCGCCGTCGGCGGCGCCGGGTGCACCGAGGTCGACGAGCAGCACGGACTTGCGATGGGCCTGCTCCGAGAAGGAGAAGGCCAACGGGGAGCCGGAGTACCAGGCCGGTGCCCCGACGGTGCGCGTGAGGTCCTGGCAGCCGTGGAGGTGGCCGAGGGCGAGATAGTCGATGCCGCTCAGCACGCCGGCGGGCACGGAGTCCACGCCGCCGACGGACAGGTCGCGCTCGGAGTCGCTCGCCTCGCCACCGGTGACGAAGGTATGGGCGAGCACGACGGTGCGGGCGCCGGGATGAGCGGTCGCGCGCTCGCGCACCCTCTCGAGGGCGGCGCGGGTGACGGCCTCGTGGCTGCGGGCCAGCGGTGGTTCCCCGTCGGCCACGAGCTCGGTGCGCACACGATCCGGTTCGAGGTAGGGCAGGCCGAAGAAGAGCACCTCGCCGTGCTCGTCCTCGACGGAGACGGGATGCTCGATGCCGGGGACGTCGGTGAGCAGGTGGATGCCGGCCCTCATGAGTCCGCGGCCGAAGCCGAGCCGCTCCGGGGAATCGTGGTTGCCGGAGGTCAGCACCACGGTCGCGCCCGTGCCGGCGAGCCGGGCGAGGGCGGAATCGAGCAGCTTCACGCTGGTCACTGCGGGGACTGCACGGTCGTACACATCACCAGGGATGACGACCACGTCGACCTGCCGCTCCGTCACGAGGTCCACCAGCCAGTCGAGGAAGGCGGCCTGGTGCTCGTGCAGATCGACCTTGTGCAGCGTGCGCCCCAGATGCCAGTCCGAGGTGTGCAGGATTCTCATGCCCCGAGCCTACGGAGAACGTCCGACAGTCGAGCGTCCGGCGCGCAGCTGTGAATTGTCGGGCACTGGGGAGGAAAGACGCGGATCCCTCGTCAGCAGGGACGGAGCCCCGTCCGGTCACGGGTGCTCGCCCCGGAGGACACGGAGTGCCCGCACCCCGTGACTCCGCCCTGAGCCAGGCGTAGCGTGCCGACATGGCTTCCGATGCACAGTCCTCCCCCTCAGACACCGCCGCCGACACGACCGATGCCGCCACCAGTGACGCCCCCGAGACGCCGACCGACACTCCGTCCGTGATCACCGCCGATGTCGTCGTGATCGGTGGCGGTCCCGTCGGCGAGAACGTCGCCCAGTACGCGATCGAGGGCACGGATCTCACCGCCGTGCTGATCGAGGGCGAGCTGCTGGGCGGCGAGTGCTCCTACTACGCGTGCATGCCGTCCAAGGCCCTGCTGCGGCCGCTCTCGGTGGCCGATGCCGCCTCGCATCTGGAGGGCATCTCCACCCCGGAGGTCGACCGCGACGCCCTGCTGGCGCGACGCGACATCTGGGTCTCGCACTACGACGACACCGGCCAGGTGCGGTGGGCCGAGGGCGCTGGGATGCAGGTCGTGCGCGGCCACGGCCGGCTCGTCGGCGAGCGCGAGGTGCGCGTGGAAGGGCCCGACGGCGGGGAGCGGACGCTCGTGCGAGCGACCCGCGCCGTCGTGATCGCCACCGGCTCCCAGGCCGTCATCCCCGAGCCCCTGCGCGCTGTGCAGCCATGGACCTCCCGGGACGCGACCGGCGTGCAGGACGTACCGGACGAGCTGCTGATCGTCGGCGGCGGCGTGGTCGCCGTCGAGGCCGCGACCTGGATGGCGGCGCTCGGCTCCCAGGTCACGCTCCTCGTGCGCGGCGCCGGATTGCTCACGGGCTTCGAACCGTTCGCCGGCGAGCACGTGCTGGAGGCGCTGAGAGACCTCGGGGTCACGGTGCAGCTCGACACCTCGGTGCTCTCCGGCCAGCGCACCGACGCCCGCGACGCCGGGCTGGGCCGGATTCATGGCGGCCGCGTGAGCCTGCAGCTCCAGGACGCGCAGGGTGACCGCGAGATCGGCGGGGACGAGGTCCTGGTCGCGACCGGGCGCACCCCGCGCCTGAGCGACGTGGGCCTCGACGCCCTGGGCCTGAGCGCCGACGACGTGATCGAGGCGGAGCATCCGGCGACGGGCGGCTCTGCGGGCGCCGACTCGGCAGGCGACAGCTCGGAGAGCACCGCCCTGCCGTCGTGGCTGCACGCCGTGGGCGATGCGAGCGGGGACGCGCCTCTGACGCACTGGGGCAAGTACCGCGCCCGGGTGATCGGGCAGGCGATCCGGGCCGGCTCGACCGACGGGCGGCTCGAGCCAGTTCCCGAGATCGTCCCGGTCCCCCAGGTGGTGTTCTCGGATCCACAGGTCACCAGCGTGGGCCTGACCGAGAAGGCCGCGCGCGACGCCGGCCACGACGTGGTCACCGCGCAGGTCCCCTTCGGCGGGGCTGCCGGTTCCTCCCTGCTGCGGGACGACGTCACGGGCACCGCCCAGCTGGTCGTCGACCGGAAGACGGGGACTCTCGTCGGTGCCACCTTCGTGGGCCCGGAGGCCTCCGAGCTGATCCACGCGGCGACCATCGCGATCGTCGGTCAGGTGCCGGTGCACGTGCTGCGCCACGCGGTGCCGAGCTACCCCACGAGCTCCGAGCTATGGCTGCGGCTGCTCGAGGAACTGCCCCAGGAGCTGCGCGCCGGCTGACCCTGCCTTCCCTCCTTCTACAGTCCTCCTTGTCCAGTCCTCCTCGGCCAACCCTCGGCCAGCCCTCATCCCTTGGAAGGAGATGACAGATCGCACTGGTGCCGTCGGCCCCTGGTCCGGTGCAATGGGTGCTGAGGGCGGGACGACGATCCGCCCCGAACGGCCCCGGGAGGATCATGTTCACGCGACTGCGACGCTCACGGCAGCTGCGCCGCGCCCGTCCGGGGGACGGCAGCGCGCTGAAGCGCTTCCGCTGGTGGCAGCTGGCCACGCGCACCCTGTTCGATCTGGAGCCGGCGCCCGACGGCACCCGGCCCGCGAGGTACACGGTCGACGTCCGCTATCTCGCCGCCGAGCTCGAGGGCGGGAAGATCCCGGAGGGCTCGAAGCACGCGCAGGTTTCGCTGTACCGCGACGGGGTGCAGGAGCACATCGCGAATCCGCCGGTCGCCTTCGCCGTGCCCGACGGGGTGATCGAGGTGGCGACCAGCTCGTACGGGCTCACCCGCATGCACCACGTGCCCGAGGGCGGGTCCCCGCAGGTGCTGCGCCCGCATCCGCGGACGCTCGAAGGGCTGCGGGCGCGGTTCGGCCGACGGTTCCCGCGCGCCAGTGCGGTGATCGGGGCGATCGCGATCGTCGTGCTCCTGGTGGGGCTGGTGATGATGGTCCCCCAGGCCGCCGAGCTCCTCACGCAGATCGAGGTGGTCGCCGAGAAGGTCGGCACGTTCACCTCCCCGATCTCGCTGCCGGCATGGCTGAACGTGTCCCTCCTGGTGGCCGGTGTGCTCGCGGCGACCGAACGGGCGCTGACCCTGCGCAACCACTGGCTGATCGACGCGGACACGACCTGGACCTCGTTCGCGTGACCGCGGGGTGCGCGAGGGCTGACGGCTGACTGCTGACTGCTGACGGGCGAGAATTCGCTGGTCACGCCGCCGCGGGGCCTCTACCGTCGACCCTGTGACCTCTGAGAACCCTGCACCGCAGCACGCTCCCGGCACCAGCGCCAGCGCCAGCGCCAAGGCCAAGGCCAAGGCCAAGGCAGAGCCTGACGCGATCTTCGCTGATCCGCGTCTGGCCGCCTGCTACGACACTGTCGACGGCGAGCGCGACGACCTCGACCACTACGAGACCATTCTCGCCGAGCTCGGCGCCCGCACCGTGGTCGACGTGGGCTGCGGGACCGGCGCGCTGGCCGTGCGGCTGGCCGCCGACGGGCTCTCGGTGACCGGGGTCGATCCGGCGCTGGCCTCGCTCGAGGTGGCGCGCACGAAGCTCGGTGCGGGCCGCGTGGACTGGATCCACGGCACCGCCGAGAGCCTTCCCGCGCTGGACCCGCCGCTGCTCGCTGACGCCGCCGTGATGACCGGGAACGTCGCCCAGGTGTTCGTGACCGACGAGGCCTGGGCGAGCACGCTGCAGGCGATCCGCGCCGTGGTGCGCGAGGGAGGTCATGTCGTGTTCGAGGCCCGTCGGCCGGAGCGCCGTGCGTGGGAGGAGTGGCAGGCGGATACCGCTGAGTCGGTCCACGAGGTGCCCGGGCTGGGCCGGGTGCGTTCGCGCCCCACGCGGTTCGACGTCGACCTGCCCCTGGTCACCTTCGCCGACGAGTTCCTCTTCGCGGACGGCACCACGATCACCTCGACCTCGACGCTGCGGTGGCGCAGCGAGACCGAGCTGCGGGACTCGCTCGCGGCCGCCGGCTTCGCCGTCCAGGAGATCCGGGACGCCCCGGACCGGCCGGGCCGGGAGTTCGTCGTGATCGCCCGGGCGGCCTGAGGCCGGGGAAGGGGCCGACGGGGTCGGGCTCGGGCACTCCCCCGAGCCTGAGCGTCGTCAGGCCCCGGTGCCGGTGCCGGTGTAGAAGCCGTAGGTCGCGTCCGCCAGGCGCTGAGCCGTGTCGGCGTCCGCGCCAGAGGCGGAGTGGGCGACGGCCCAGCCGTCGGCCGCACCGCGGTAGAACGAGCGGCCCTCGTCGGTGCCCGCCCAGGCCTCGGCCTCGGACGGGGCGAGCGAGCCCTCGGTGGCGCCGAGGTGCAGCGCGAGGCCCAGCAGGCCGCCATCCCAGCCCACGCCGGTGGCGCCGGGGCCGAAGGTCTCCCACATCTCCGCGGGGATGTCGGCGGCGTGGGAGGTGTGCTCGAGCTCGAAGCGGGTGGCTTCCTCGCCGTCGGCGGCCAGGCGGATCGTCAGCCAGGACACGGCGCCCATCATCTCCCAGGTCACGGAGTACTCCGCGAGGCCGTCGGCCGGCGGCTCGCAGGTGAGGATCTCGCCGCCGGCGTTGCCCTCGAACTGGTAGCGGCCGCCGAGCTGCAGGTCGCCGCTGATGGGCAGGAACCAGCGCTGGATGCGCTCGGCGGTGGTGACCGCGTCCCAGACGTCGGCGAGCGCGGCGGGATAGGTCTGTTCGAGCGACTGGACGTGCGCGGGCTGGCCGTCGCGGTCCTCGAGGCGGTAGGAACGGGTGACGGACTGCAGCTGGGTGGGGACGTCGACCATGTCAGGACTCCTTCGGAGAGTGTGCCGCTGCGGGCCGGATGCCCGGCGCGGCGTCGGGTGGTGCGGAAATCGTAGACGGGGCACTCGGGGGCGTGCGGCGGGTGCCGAGACAGGTCGCGGGGACAGCTCCGGCTTCAGCGGCGAGCTCTCACCACGATCGCACGGTACGCGACGCCGATCGCCACCAGGGCCACGCCGGCGACCACGGTGCGCCCGGGCAGCGCCGCCACCAGCACGACGCAGCCGATCAGTCCCCCGATCTGCATCGCCGTGGGGAACAGTCGCCACTGCCCGGCCTGGGTGAACGCCGCAAGATTGCCGATCGCGTAGTACAGCAGCACCCCGAAGGCGGAGGCGGCGATCGCGACCAGCACGTCCGAGGCCAGCAGCACCAGCGCGAGCACGGCGAGCGCCGCGACGATCTCGGCTCGCTGCGGCACGGCGTAGCGGTTGCTGGACTTCGCCAGGGGCCGCGGCAGGTCGCCGCCGCGGGCCATGGCGAGCATCGTGCGGGACACCCCGGCGATCAGGGCCAGCAGCGCCCCGGCGGCGGCTGCGACCGCACCGATCGTGATCACGACGGACCAGGCGCCGCCGGCGCCCACGGATTCCAGAGCGGTGAGGAACGGCGCGGGCCCCCAGCCCTCACCGCCGGGGGCGGGGCCGACGAGCACCAGCAGCGCGGACAGGCCCAGGTACAGGGCGCACACCATGGCGAGCGCGAGGAGGATCGCGCGCGGGATGGTGCGGCGCGGCTCGATGACCTCCTCGCCGAGGGTCGCCACGCGGGCGTATCCGGCGAAGGCGAAGAACATCAGCGCCGCGGCCTGCAGCACGACGAGGGCGACGCCGACGATCCCGCCGGTGCCGGCTCCGAGCACGGCCGCCAGTCCCCCGTCCCACAGCCCGGTGGCGGCGTCGGCGAGCGGGCCGGGCACGCCGCCGAACGCGGGTCCGGCCGACGTCATGTCCGCCGGTCCCGCGCCCTCGAGGATCCCGGCGCTGGGCCCGTCGCCGCGCACGAGGCCCACGAGCAGACGGCCTGCGGTCAGGAGCAGCGCCGCGAGGGCGATGGTCACGAGCACGCGGGCGAGTGCGGCGGTGCGGGTGATGCCCACCAGGTTCACCGCGGTCAGCGCCATCACCACGAGCACCGCGACGATCCGCTGGCCGGGTTCGGGCACCAGGTAGGCGGCGATGACCAGGGCCATCGCCGCGCAGGACGCGATCTTGCCGATCACGAAGCACCAGCCGGCCACGAAGCCCCACCAGGGACCGAGCTGCTGGCTGCCGAAATGGTAGGTGCCGCCGGAGCTGGGGTGCTGGGCGGCCAGCTGCGCGGTCGAGGTGGCGTTGCAGATCGCGACCACGGCCGCGATCAGCACGGCGACAGGAGCCAGCGCCCCGGCGAGGTCCTGGGCCGCGCCGAGGGACACGAACGCACCGGCCCCGATCATCGAGGCCAGGCCGATCACGATCGCGTCGCCGAGGCGCAGCCGACGGGCGAGCCGGCCCGGCGTCGGCGCTGCGCCGAGGCTCAGCCCCGGATCCAGCTCGGAGCCGGGGCCGAAGTCGCGCCCCCGGCTCGGGCCTGCGCCGCGAGCAGGGATGGCGTCGGCCCGGGATCCGGCCGTCGGACCGGGACCGGCTGTGGAGCTGGGGCCGGTAGCTGAACCGGGACCAGCCCCGGGATCCGCGTCAGGATGCGGGCCGGGGCCGGTGCCGGGACCAGATGAGGACGTCATGGGGTCCAGTCTCGTGGATGGGGCGGGTCAGCCGTTGCGACCGTTCGCGTTTCCGTTCCCGTTGCCATGGCCGTTCCCGTTGCCCTTTCCGTGGCCGTTGCCGCTGCCGTGCCCGATCCCGCTGTTCTCGCCGGGGCCGGAGCCGTTGTTCTTGCCCGGTCCCTTGTTGTCGTTCTCGCGGGGACCATTGCCGTTGCCATTGCCATTGCCGTGACCCTTGCCCGGGTGCTCACCCTCGCCGGGGTTGTCACCCTCGCCCGGGTCCTCGCCGTCCTCGCGGAATCCGGCGTCCAGGCCCACGATGATCGGGTCGTGGTCGGAGGAGCCGAACACGCCGGGCTCGTAGAGGTCGGTGGTGTTGTTGAGATAGCGCGAGTACTGGGTCATGACGGACTCGGCGCCGTTGATCTGCCAATCGGTCGCGCCGGTGACGCGCTCGGAGACGGAGGCGTTGCCCAGGACGTGGTCGAGGGAGCCGACCATGCCGCCGTAGCTGTAGGACCAGCCGGCGGGGTCGTGGGCCTCGGCGAGGTCCTGGAACCCGTCGGCGTAGAACTCCTGGAGGGGCTCCTCCTGGGTGTAGGCGTTGAAGTCGCCGCCCAGCAGCACGTCCTCCACGCCGAGCTCCTCGGCGCGCTCCTGCGACCAGGTGTGCAGCGCCTCGGCCTGCTGCAGGCGGGAGGTGCGGGCGTTGCCCTGCACCGGGTCCGCGGGCAGGTCCGCGTCCTCGGCGTCCGCCGAGCCCTTGGACTTGAAGTGGTTGACGACGAAGAGGAACGGCTCGCCCTCGACCTGCTGATCGCCCTCGCCGGTCACCGGCACGAACACCTGGCCGATGGGCTCCCGGGCGTTGTCGAACGCCGGGTCGCCCGTGAGGATCTGGGCGTCGCCCTGCAGCTGCACCTCGGCGCTGCGGTAGATGATCGCGTTGGTGATCACGTCCTGCCCGCCGTCCACGCCCTGCGCGGCGTAGGCGTCCGCCGTGGGGACGTAGTCCCAGGTGCCCGCGCCGTCGTGCTCGTTCAGCGCGGCGACCAGGGTGGCGGTGGCCTCGTCGGCCTCCTCGCCCAGGCGGGCGGAGTTCTCGATCTCCATCAGGCCCACGACGTCGGCGTCGGTGCCGGAGATGGCCTCGACGATCTTGCTCTCCTGACGCTCGAGGTCGTCGGCGCCCCAGGCGCCGCGCAGGTCGCAGCCGCCGCGCACGGTGGTGCCGTTGCCCTCCATGTCGGTGTACGGCTCACAGCCGGGGGTGTCCTCGCCGAGGGTGGTGAAGTAGTTCAGCACGTTGAAGGTGGCCACCTGCAGGTCGCCGCCCACCTCGTCCGGGGCGTCCTGGCGGGTGTCCTCGAAGGCCACGCCGTCGGCCTCGGAGCTCTCCCAGGGGCTGGTGACGTTCAGCCGCCACTGGTCGAAGGAGTAGGTGACCACGACGGGCTGCTCGAAGCTGGGGGCGGCGCCGACGCGCACGGGCTCCTGCGTGGTCAGCCAGCTCATCGGCAGCTGCGCGTTCCGCGAGAAGTCGGTGGTGCGGCCGTCGTCCAGCAGCACCAGGTTCTGCGCCTGCTCCTCGAAGTAGGCGGTGGCCTCGGCGCCGGGAGCCATGATGTCGCCGGCCTGCTGGAGGGGCTGGTCGCCGATCGCGAGGCCCACCTCGCCGAACGTGTTCGTGGAGTAGACGTCGGTGACGGTGAAGTCGCCCTCGCCCGGCAGGTAGAGCATGTGCTCGAGGCTCTCGCGCTGGGCCTCCTGGGTCGGGAAGCCGCTGTCGATCGTGGCGGGCTCCACGGGCTCGAGGGCCTCGGGAAGCTGCTCGAGGCCCTCGGCGCCGACGGTGACCTGGGTGGAGTCGTGATACTCGGCGACCTCACCGGTCACGCGCACGGAGTCGCCGATCGCGACCTGGCCGGCGGTGTCCGGGGAGTACACGAACACGGCGGTGGATCCGGTGTGCTCGGCGAGGTCCAGGGCGCCGCCGGTGCCGCCGGTCTGGATGATGTAGCCGTCCAGCCCGCCGGTGGCGTACACCGCGGTCACCACGCCCTCGGTGATCACGGGCGTGCCCGCCAGCTCGGAGGCGGCGCCGGTTCCCTGGATCTCGGCGATCGTGGCCGGGACGGGGTCGACCGGCTCACCGGGATCCTCCGGGTCGCCCGGATCACCGGGGTCCGGCTCCTCGGCGCCCGACGGGGTGGGCGTGGGGGCGCCGGCGGTGAAGTCGGTGGAGTTCTCGCCGGTGGCGGCCACGCGGGAGACGGAGGTGGCGTTGGTGGTGGCGGGCGCGGGGGCCTCGCCCGAGAAGGTGGCGGCCTCGCCCCAGCCCAGGAGGTCCACGACGGCCGGATCCTCGGCGCAGGTGGCGCCGGTGCAGGCGAGCTTCCCCTCGGCGTTCGACAGCGCGAAGACGCCGCCGGTACCGAAGGCGTTGATGCCGGCCGTGAGATCGGCGCCGGGCAGCGGGTCGCCGTTGCCGTTGCCAGCGGCGAGCTGCACCAGGAAGGTGCCGCCGGCGGGGACGCTGCCCTGCAGCGCGAGGGTGTTGTGGAAGGCGCCGGTCTTGGAGGCGTACTGCAGGGACCAGCCGTCGATGCTGAGGTCCTGGTCGGTGGTGTTGCGCAGCTCCACGAAGTCGTTCTGGAAGCTGGCGCCGGAGTTGCCTCCGCCGCCGTAGGCCTCGCTGATCTGCAGGTCGCCGGGGGCGACCACGGCGGCCTGGGCGGTGGAGATCAGGCTGGGGGCGAGGCTGAAGCCGAGGGCCAGAGCAGCTGCGGCGCTGCCGACGCGGGTCATGTGCGTCCGCAGGCCGGAGCCGTGGGTGGTGGCGGTGCTCATTCGGGGTCTCCTGGTGAGGCGGGGGTGGGATCGGCCCGGGGTGTGGACCTGGGGTGGGGCCAGCGGGTGGGTCGGGCGGTGGGGCTCGGCAGGAGGCTGGGCGCCGGCCGGAAGGCGGCAGATCATGCGGTCCGCACGACGACGGGGCCGGGCCGGTGGGGCTCGGCCCCGTCGTCGTGCGGGGTTCGATCAGCGGCGGGTCAGGCGGCGCCGCAGCCCGAGAGCGCCGACGCCGGCCAGCGCGATGACGCCGATCGCGAGGGCGAACGGGGCCACCTCCGCGCCGGTGCGAGCGAGGTCCGACGGGCCGTCGGCCTGGACGTCCGTGGAGTCGGTGTCCGCCGCGTCGGTGCCGCTCGTGTCGGTGCCGGACGAGTCGGTGCCCGTGCTGTCGGTATCGGCCGTGTCGGCATCGGTCATGTCAGCGTCCGAGCCGCCGGTGGTCGGCGGCACGGTGGTGTCGTCGGACGCGTCGTCGGCCGCATCGTCGGCGTCGTCCGCCGGCGGTGTCGTCGCGTCGTCCGCCGGCGGTGTCGTCGCGTCGTCCGCGTCGTCGGCCGGCGGGGTGGTGTCCTCGCCCTCGTCGCCCGCGTCGCCCTCATCGCTCGGGGGCGTCGTCGTGTCGTCGCCGTCCTCGCCGCCATCGCTGGGCGGAGGCGTCTCGTCCTCGCCGCAGACCTCCGGGGCGCCGCCGGCGGACCAGGTGAAGGACGGCAGCTCATAGGTGATCGCCGTGCCCTCGTCCGGGACAGCGGTGATGGTCAGCGGCACCACGGTGCCCTCGGGCACGCACAGCCAGTCCGTGAGGGCGACGTCGCCGACGTAGCGGCCCTCGTCCTCGAGGTAGGCGTAGGGCGCCTCGAAGGTGCCGTGCTCGCCGGCATCCACGCTCACCGAGGTGATCTCGGGGGCACCGAGGCTGAGGGACTCCAGCCCGCCCAGTCGCAGCACCGGATCGGTGTCCACGCCGGCCTCGGAGTCGTACTCACCGCCGTCGAGGATCTGCAGGTCCAGCTGCTGCTGGGAGTAATCGGGGTCGAGGTTCTCGTGCGCGCCGAGGTAGTCGATGAAGGCGTCGCGGTCCAGCACGCCGGAATCGCTCACGTTCTGCGCCTCGGACAGCGCCCACATGTTGTCGCCGCCCTCGAAGAGGAAGCTCGCGGTGACGATCGTGTAGGTGGCGTCGGGGTCGATCGGCTCGTCGTTGATGCGGATGTCGACGATGTGGTCGTCCATCTCGCGGGTGCTGTCCATGACGTACTCGACGTTGTTGGAGACGTTGAAGGCAAGGAACTCACTGGTGGGCGCACCCTCGGCGTCGCGCTGCCACTGCTCCTCGAGCATCTGCTTGAACTGGGCGCCGGTGACCTCGCCGGAGTTCAGGGTGTTGCCGAAGGGCACCATCGTGTTGGCCTCGGCGTAGGTGACCACGCCGTCGCCCTCGGCGCCGGCCGCCTCGTTCCACAGCTCGGCGCGGATGCCGCCGGGGTTCATCCATCCGATGACCTCGTTCTCGCCGTCCAGGCCGGCGTCCTCGAGGTACCACTTCATGGAGTCCGCGAGCATGGTGCCGGCGGCGGAGTGGCGGGAGCGGTCATCGCCCTTGGTGGTCGCCTGGTCCGTGACCGGGGCGAGGGTCTGACGGATGCCGTTCTCGTCGTACTCGGCGACGGTGGAGCCCCACGAGGTGGTGATGTCGTCGGAGATCGTGCCGACCGGCTCGGCGCCGAGCACCTCGGCGTTGGCGATCGCGTCGGCAATGATCTGGGAGGCGGCGTCGTAGGTGGCGGTCCCGGCGCAGGCGTCGAGGTCGGCGTTCTCGGTGGCGATCAGCTCGGTGCCGCCCTCGACCACGTCCCAGTCCTCGTCGTCCCCGAGCGTGAGGGTCACGGAGCCGATGTTGGCGCCGCTGGAGCCGGTCTGCACGACGGGGCGCACCTCGCCGTCCTGGCCGGGCACCGGGGCGTCGAAGGCGTAGGTCTGGTGGGAGTCGCCGTTGAAGATCGCGTCGACCTCGGAGGATGTCTCCGTGACGATCTCGTCGAAGATCGGGTCGGAGTTGCTGGGTGCGGAGCCGGGCTCCCCGTTGCCGGAAGCGCCTTCGTGGTACGAGGCCACGAGGACGTCATACTCCTCGCCGGACTCGTTCAGCTCGTCGATGGCCTTGTTGACGCCCTCGACCGGGTTGCCGAAGGTGAGGCCCTCGATCGCCGAGGGGCTGACCTTGCCGAGGGTCTTGGTGGTGACGGCGCCGATCACGGCGACCTTGACGTCACCCGCCTCGACGATCGCGTAGGGCTCCAGGGCGTGGCTGCCATCGGCGTGGTACACGTTCGCGGCCAGGTCCGGGAAGTCGGTGCGCGGGGAGATGCGATCGGTCAGATCGTCCTGGCCCTTGTCGAACTCGTGGTTGCCGATCGCGCTCGCGTCCACGCCGAGGGCGTTGAGGAAGTCGATGGTGGGCTCGTCCCCGTCGACGGCTGAGGCGAAGGCGCTGCCACCCACGTTGTCCCCCGCTGAGAGCAGAGCAGAGTTCGGGTGCTGCGCCTGGGTGCTGGTGATCGTGCAGGCGAAGGCGTCGCCGGCCCCGAGGGCGCCGTGGAAGTCGTTGAAGGTCAGCAGATTGACCTCGTCACCGCTCTCAGCAGCGACAGCAGCACCGAGCGGGACGACGGCCGACGCGACGACGACGGCGGCGGCCCCGAGGCCCACGGACGCGCCGCGCGCGAGGCGGCGGACGGGGGGAACGAACATGAAGGTCTCCTGGGAGTGATGTGTGCGCACGCCGTGCGCCTGGGGATATCTCATCCCATGGATTTCGCAACACGCTCGGGGTTCCCCGTTCCGGTTTCGACTTGTCACCGCGCGTTTACCGATCCCTGTGACTCGCACCTCGTTCATGACTGCCGCAAGGGGACGCCTTGACTGTTCCATGACGATCGCTCGCGCCCAGCGGGGTGGGGATCGTCCGTTCCGACCGATGGAGTCGACCGAGCCGACGGGCCGAGTGACCGACGGGCCGACGGGTCGACGGGCCGACGGGTCGACGGCCGTCGGGCAGACCGTCTGACCGACGGACGGACGGAGGGGCCGACGGGCGGACGGGCGGAGGGGCGGAGGGGTCGACGGACCTGACGCAGTCCCGAGAGAGAGGCGGCGATCACGGAGCATCCGCCCTGAGTGCGCTTTCCTTGTGACGCACGACGTGAGAGCCGGGGGATACGGTTACGTGACGGTCCGCGAAGTGGGTAGCATCGGTGAGTACTTCGGACGACACGCCTCCTCGCGCACTCGTCTCTGGCCCCGGGCCCGACCGGTCGTCGAGCTCGCCTCCCCGGGTCGCACCCGGCATCGTCCGCAGCTCGTCGATCCTCCTCAACCTCCAGCCGACGCCGGCTCCCCTGTCCAGGGACGCCATCGGTGCCCCGCCGGGACGCCGACCACCGTCACTCCAAGGAGTCAGTTCCCATGGTCCTGCCGATGCCGTTCCTCTCCCGCCGACCCACCGTTCCCGCGAAGGACGGCGCGAGCTGGCCGCACGTGATCATCCTGGGCGGCGGGTTCGCCGGGGCGCACGCCGTGGGGGCCCTGCGCGATGCGCGGGTGCGCGTCACCCTGATCGACCGCAACGTCTACAAGACCTTTCAGCCGCTGCTCTACCAGGTGGCCACGGCGGGCCTAAACCCGGGCGACGTCACCATGTTCCTGCGCGGCCTCTCCCTGAAGGTCCCGAACATGCGGTACCGCCAGGGCGAGGTCGAGGGGGTGGACCCCGAGCGCAAGGTGGTCAAGCTCGACGAGGGCCAGAAGGGCATCCACGAGCTGTCCTACGACTACCTGATCGTGGCCAACGGCGCGACGACCACCTACTTCGGCACCCCCGGCGCCGAAGAGCACGCGATGCCGATGTACACCCGCAGCCAGGCCCTCGCGATCCGCGACCGCATCTTCTCCGAGCTCGAGCGCTCCAGCCGTGAGGACGTCCGCGGCCACGACAAGCTGCACGTGTGCATCGTCGGCGGCGGTCCGACGGGCGTGGAGATCGCCGGCGCCCTCGCGGACTTCCGCATGCAGGAGCTGGACATCCTCTATCCCGAGATGGACCCGGGGACCTTGCAGGTCACGGTGCTGCAGCGCGGCGACGAGCTCATCAAGGAGTTCAGCCCGAAGTACCGCGAGTACGCCGCCGAGGAGCTCAAGGACCGCGGTGTCACCCTGCGCCTGGGCCACGGTGTGAAGGAAGTCGGCTACGACCACGTGGTGCTCGACGACGACTCGATCCTCGAATCCGACATCACCATCTGGGCCGCCGGCGTCGCCATCCCCGATTCCGTCAAGGACTGGGGACTGCCGCAGGACACGCGCGGCCGCCTCTCGGTGGACGACTACCTGCAGGTCAAGGGCTATCCCGGGGTGTACGCCGCCGGGGACATCGCCGGTCAGGACGAGGCGCTCCCCCAGCTCGCCCAGCCCGCGATCCAGACGGGACAGGCCGCTGCGCGCTCCATCGCCGCAGAGGTCGCCGGCAAGCCCCGCCAGAAGTTCAAGTACACGGACCTCGGCACCATGGCCACCATCGGCCGTCACGCCGCGATCGCCGAGATCCCGGTTCTCGGCGGGCTCTCCGGCGCGATGGGCTGGGCCGCCTGGCTGGGCGTGCACATCACCAAGATGATCGGGCACCGCAACCAGCGCGCCGTCGCGATGAACCTGATCTCGCTGTACTCGGGTTCCCGAGCCACCCACCAGCCGAACCCCGTGGTGGGCGAGGTCAACTCGCTGCGCGCGGCCCGGATCTTCGAGGAGCAGGCCGCCAAGCGGAAGTTCGGCAAGGGTGCCTGCGCCGATGCCCTGGCCGACGAGGCAGCGGCCGAGGCCGCCCCCGGGGCCAGCAGCGTCCCGGGTCCGACGAAGGACTGATGCGCACGGGGCACGGACCTCGTGTCCGCTGCCCCGTTGCCCTGCAGGCGCGCCGCCCCGCTGCCGCACCGCCCCGCTGCGTCACCGCAGAGCCACGTCCGGCTCCGGCAGGCGCCGACGGATCGCCTCGGGCCACTCGAGGCGCACCCTCAGCTGGTCACGGAGCAGCGCCTGCAGCTCTGCGACCAGCTCCGCATCCGCGTGGACGGCGGCCGGGGCGACGCCGTGCCGACGGCAGATCTCGGCGAGGGCCCCGACCGCTTCACCGATGGACCATTCGACGGGATGGAGCCGGTAGGCGCCGTTGGTGATGTGGGTGGTGCCGATGTTCTTGTTGGCCGGGAGCAGGTTCGTGACGTCGGCCGGGATCAGTGCCCCCAGCGGGATCTGGAAGGGGAACGAGTCGATGTCGACGTAGGTGCGGGCCGACGTCGACGGGTGCAGGTCGATTCGGTAGTGCCCCGTCCCCACGGAATCCGCGAACTCTGCGGGGCCGGTGAACTCGCCGCGCATCTCCCGGCCGATGTGCTCCTCCGTCACGGTGAAGAGCGCTCGGATGCGGCGGGACTCGCGGATGTAGGGCTGGCGGGCGAGCCCGTCGGCGGTGCCGAGGACGTCTCCGCGCATCCGCAGCTCCGGGTATCCCCGCCCGCCTCCGGTGCGCGGCGCGTCCGTCTGCAGCCAGTGGACGAAGGACAGGGTCAGCTGGCGCGCCTCGTGCTCGGCGCGCGCTCTCCCCTCCGCGTCGACGCCCAGCAGCGGGAGATCCCAGAAGTCGATCTGGGGCCAGTTGACCAGGCTGATCTCCCCGCCCGGGGTACCGGGTTCGAGGACCTCGCGGGAGCGCACCCGGCGGTAGTGCCACATGCCGCGGCCGTCCTGGACCCCCTCGTCGCCGACGGGATCCTTCAGGAAGACCGGGCGATGGCGCACCTCGAGCGTGATCGGGTGGACGTCGTCGAAGGAGAGCTGCGGGCCGGGCCAGAAGTCGGGGACGACGGTGGCGTACCGCTCGTACAGCTCGGGTCGGGGCACCTGATCCTGATTCCCCGGTGCCCATTCGAGCGCACAGCACCAGGTGATCGCCTGCTGGTCCAGCGGGTCCGCCCGCTCGGGAGCGTGGAGTTCGCCGTGCTCGCTGCGGGCTTCCGCGCCGATCACATGGTCGACCCCTCCGAGCTCGAGCAGATCACCGAGCTCGGTGGCGTCGACGATCAACGGAGCACTCAGAATCGTCTCCGCACCCGTCCGGAGATCGTGCACGACCACGGAGCGGATCCGGTCCCCGTCACGCTCCACCGCGACGGGCTCATGCTCGCGCAACCAGGTGATCTGCCCGCTGGACAGCAGCGGGGAGAGCATCTGCTCGAGCACCAGCGCACCGACGCGGGGCTCGTGGCAGAGCCTGGACACGAAGCCCTTCCCGGGGTTCAGGTGAAGATCGGCGCGGGCGCTCTGTGTGAGCGGGAAGTTCTGCCGATAGTGCTCCCGGACCGCCTCCCGGAACTCGGCGTAGCTCGCCGAGTTCGGGTGGGACTCCACCCACGCCGATTCATCCGGTGGAACGCCCTGCACCGTGAGCTGGCCGCCGAGCCACGGATCCACCTCCGTGAGGATCACGCGATGGCCGAGCCGCGCAGCGGTGAGAGCGGCCGCGACCCCTCCGAGCCCGCCACCGATCACGACGAGATCGGCCGTCAGCTCTCGCTGCGCGGGTGATGGCGCTGGTGCGGGTTCTGGTGCTGGTGCGGCCCTGTCGGGAGTGGTCATCGGGACGTCCTGTCCAGTAGAAGGTGGTGGCGGGGCCGTGTTGAGGCGGGGCGCATGCGGTCAGCTGCACTCGGGGTCACGGCTTCTCTCGATCACAGGTGCATACGGTCGCAGGTGCGTTCAGTCAGGGGCGGAGGGGAGCGATCGTTCCGAGGTGGTGCGGCGCGCACTGCACCGTCTCGTGATGCCCGAGCGGGAGCTTGCCGTCGAGGATCGCGGCGAGGAGCGAGACGCTGCGCATGCCGACCTGGCGCTTCGGGATGACCAGGTGGGACCAGCTCGCGGAGCGCCCGCTGCGCAACGGGGTGTCGAGGCAGGCGGCGGAGAAGTCCTCCGGGATGCGCAGACCGGCGCGGACGACGATCTGCTCGACCTTCTCCGCGAGAACGGGGTTCTCGGTGACGATCGCCGTGATGCCGGCGTCCTTCCACCCCAGGAGGGCGGCCTCGTCGAGCTCGGACTCCGTGAGGACCGCGGTGATGTCGCTGCGGGTCGAGCTCTGGAAGGCGCTGCGGCGGGACAGCGAGGGCAACCGGGAGTCCTCCCCCTGGATGTACCCGAGACCGTGATGCCCGGCCTGGCGGAGGTCGGCGACGATCGTCGTCACCGCACTGTCGTAGTCGACCTCGACCCAGGCGGCGTCGGGCACGGGATCGTAGCGACCCACGCTGACGACCGGGTAGCCCTCCGCGGTCAGCCGAGCCAGCTCGTCGTCATCCCGGTACATCCCGAGGATGACCGAGCCATCGGCTCGCTGGAGGCGGCTCGCGCCACCCGCGTAGATGCTGCGCCGGCCGTCGGCCCCCTGCGCCGAGGAGAACAGGACGAGATCCTGACCGTGATCCGCGGCCGCCATCTCGATCCCGACGAGGAACTCGTGGAAGTACTCGTCAGGTCGCGCAGGAAAGATCGGCTCATAGGTGAACACCCCGACGAGACCGCTGCGACCGCCTCGCAGCGAACGAGCCGCGGCGTCAGGCACATAACCGAGCCCCTCCATCGCGGCGCGGATCCGGTCCTGGGTGGTGGTCGAGATCCCACCCTCGGACGCGCGACCGCTGACGACGAGGGACACCGACGCCTGCGAGACCCCAGCAGCCTTCGCGATATCCCGCTGACGTACTCGCATGATGCCTCTTCTCGTATTAGCAAACTGCGCAGACCGTAGTCGACCGACACCACGGAACTCAAGGGTCGGCGACCTTTCCGCACCCTTGACCTGCAGACCTGAGGGACTCTATGCTCCCGATCAGTTGCTGATACGTAACAGTACATTATCGGTGGCGGTCTGCAGGATCGGCTCGGCCCCGGCCGAGAAGCGTCTCGCCGGCACCGCGAACGGCCCGAGGTCCGCCCTCCATGCATCGATCCCTGTTGTCACAGTCGACACCGAGAAGAGGAACCCCATGCACCACCTCAACAGACGTACCGCACTGACCGCTTCGGCCGTCCTGATCGGCGCTCCCTCGCTCCTCTCCGCCTGTGGTGGAGGCGGCTCCTCGAACGGCGGGGATCCCGACGGCGACCTCGTCATCTGGTTCCCCGGGGTGAACCCCGCCGAACAGACCTTCGTCAACGAGGTGCTCATCCCGGCCTATACGGAGGCGTCCGGCCGCGGTGCGACCGCGACCTTCATCGACTGGCCCGACATGTCCACACGGCTCAACGCCGGCTTCTCGGCGGGAACCGGCCCCGACATCTACGGCCACGGGCCCGCGGCCGTCGCGGACCTCGTCGGCTTCGGCCGTGTCGAGCCCCTGGACAGCTACCTCGAGGAGCTCGACCCGTCGGACGTCGAGGATCTGCAGGCCGGCCTCGACGGTGGCGTCGTCGACGAGGTGCACTACATGTTCCCGATCGCCGCCACCGGCCGACAGGTCATCTACAACGCCGCCCACTTCACCGAGGTGGGCCTGGATCCGGATAAGCCGCCGACGACCTTCGAGGGCCTGAAGGAGGCCGCGGACGCCCTCGCGGTCCGCGACGGCGACGACCTCAACCGGGCCGGGATCGTCTTCAACACGGAGATCGCGGCCCTCCAGCAGGCCTTCTCGAGCATGCTCTGGGCCCACGGCGGGGAGATGTTCAGCGAGGACACCACGTCCGTGCTCTTCAACTCCCCCGAGGGCGTCGCGGCGCTCGAGTGGTACGTCAGCCTCTATCAGGGCGACTCCCCCGTGGACAACGGGCTCGGCGGGACCTGGAACGACCTCCCGCCCGCGCAGTCGCCGCTCATCACCGAGGACACGTCGATGACCTTCGTCGACCCCGCGACGGCCACGCAGATCATGGCCGCCGCGCCGGAGCTCGACCTGCGCATCATGGACGCCCTGTCGTTCGAGGGGTTCGAGCCGGCGGCGTTCGGCGGCGCCGCCACCGGGTTGATGATCAACCCCGACAGCGCCCGCAAGGACGCGGCCTGGGAGTTCTTCACCGTCTTCGCCGGCCCGGAGCTCAGCAGCCAGTACGCCGAGGAGGTCGGCAATGTGCCGGTGCGCGCCTCGGCGATCGACACCGAGTACGTGAAGAGTTCACCGGCCATCGCCTCGGCGGTGGAGAACTACGACGCCTTCCGGCCGAACCCGAACGTCGCGGGCTGGACCCAGATGCGTGACACGCTCGGGAAATATCTTGAGCAGGCCCTGAACGGCCAGGTCAGCCCTGCCGAGGCGCTGGACACGGCCGCGGCAGAGGTCGAGACGATCCTCGCCAAGAACAGCTGACCCCATGTCCAGCGCAACTGCCCCACAGCGTTCGGACGCGCAGCCGCACGCGGCTGGGGCGCCCGGCGCCGGCCTTCCAGCACGGCGACGCAGGTCCCTGCACTCCGCCCGGGCTCGAGCCGGGATGCTCTTCGTGGCCCCGGCCGCCCTCTATGTGCTGATCTTCCAGCTCGCGCCGGTGGCCTACGGCTTCGTGCTGAGCTTCACCGAGTACAGCCCGCTCCAGCGCGGGGCGCCGACGTTCATCGGGCTCGAGAACTATCTCGGACTGCTGGGGGATGCCGACTTCAAGAACGCGCTCTGGGTGACGGTGCGCTACACCCTGCAGGTCCTGCCGGTCACTGTGGCGATCGCCCTCGTCCTGGCGATGCTGGCGAACCGTCCCTTCCGCGGCGTCGGCCTCTTCCGCACCGCGCTGTACGTGCCGCACATCGTCTCGCTGACCGCCGTCAGCATGATCTGGCTGTGGATGTACTCCCAGAACGGCCTGTTCAACGAGCTGCTGGGCATGATCGACCTCGGCCCCCAGCGCTGGCTGAACGAGCCCGACTCGGCGCTGAACGGCGTCTCGGTGATGCGCGTCTGGAAAGCGCTCGGGAGCAACATGGTGCTGCTCCTGGCCGGCCTGCAGACGATCCCCAAGGACCTCTATGAGCAGGCGAGCATCGATGGTGCGCGCCGCTGGCAGCAGTTCCGCCACGTCACCCTGCCCGGCCTGCGCCCGATGCTCGTCTACGTCGTCGCGATGGACATCATCTACCTGTCCCAGAGCTTCGCCGAGATCTTCGTCCTCACCTCGGGCGGGCCCCTCAGCTCCACGACCACCGTGAACTATCTGATCTACACCGAGGCCTTCGACTACAGCCGCATGGGCTCCGCCTCGGCGATGGCCTTCGTGCTCTTCGCGTTCATCGCCGGGCTCACGCTGATCGCCCTCCGAGCAGGGAGGGAACGATGAGCGCCGCCACCGACTCTCGATCCTCACGACCCGCACGACGGTTCCCCATGACCCGCACCCGCCGCGCCGGGCTCGTGAACATCGTGCTCCTGCTTATCGTGACCGCGCTGGTGCTGTTCCCCTTCCTGTGGATGATCAGCCTGGCGTTCACCCCTGCTGAGGCCGCCTTCCGCGACGTGAAGATCTGGCCGGACAACCCCACCTGGAGCAACTTCCTCACCGCACTGTCCGTGGGGAATCTGGGCCGGGCGTTCGCGAACTCAGCGATCGTCGCGATCGTCGCGGTGATCTCGAACTGCGTCATCACGGTGGCGGCGGGCTACGCCTTCGCACATCTGCCCTTCCGAGGCAGCAACCTGATCTTCTATGTCCTGATCGCGACCGCGGCCATCCCCGTCGCAGTCACCCTCATCCCGCTGTTCCTGATGGTCGCCAACTTCCCTCTGGCCGGCGGGAACGATCTCCTGGGGCGCGGGGGTAGCGGCCTCGCAGACTCCCTCGGCGGACTCGCGATCCCCTACCTGGTCGGCACGATGAGCATCTTCCTCGTCCGCCAGTTCTTCACGGGCATGAGCCCGGATCTCGCAGAGGCCGCACGGCTCGATGGCGCCAGCGAGTTCCGGGTGTTCTGGAACATCTACATGCCGCTGTCGAAGCCGATCATCGCCGTCGTCGCGATCTTCTCCTTCACCGGCGTCTGGGACGACCTCCTGTGGCCGCTGGTCGTGTCGTCATCGCCGAAGAGCCAGACGGTCCAGCTCGCCCTGACCGGGTTCAGCCAGAGCGGGAACATCCAGTACGCACCGTTGATGGCGGCGACGATCCTCGTGACCATCCCGGTGCTGCTGGTGTTCCTGTTCAACCAGCGCCACTTCATCTCGGGTCTGTCGGAAGGCGCCGTGAAGGGCTGATCCACCACCTCCGTCGCCAGCGACGGCGCAGGGCGCTCACCGCGAGGTGGGCGCCCTGCGTCGAGCTGCCCGGGAAGGGCGCCGAGGACCACTCCCGAGAGGACCCTCGTTTCCCGCGAGCGCCCTCGTTCATCTCCGCGAGGAACGGCGTTCACAAGCGTGAGGAATCGCGTTCACGACCCTGGGGGATCGGATTCTGGTCCGGGAGATCGAGTTCGCAGCCGGGGGTTGACAGGGGTCACACGTCGGCCCTAGGTTCTGGCTACGTCCTTACGTAACCTCTTCTCATCTCCACTCCGAGCAGCGCCATTCCCGCTCGGAAGCTTAGGTGTCCAGGCCATGAACACTGCCCAAATAGCCACGAAACAGCTGAGAGTCGGCCTCGTCGGCTCCGGCCAGCGTGCCGCCTCCTACTTCCGTAACATCCCGACAGATATGGCGGGTTCCGTCGACCTGTCGGCGATCTCCGATCCGGATCATGAGCGTCGTGAGGCCTTCGCCGGTCTGTTCGACGCGCAGCCCGACTTCCATGACGACGGCGTGGAGATGCTGCACGATCGCCACCTCGACGCCGTGGTCATCGCCTCCCCGAACGACCAGCACGTGCCGTACGCGGTCGAGGCGATGCGGCAGGGGCTTCCGCTGATGCTCGAGAAGCCGGTCGCGACCACCGTGGAGGGGCTCTCCGCGCTCTGGTCCGCGGAACAGGCACGAACCGCGTCCCGCACCGTCGTCGGATTCGTGCTGCGCTACACGCGCTTCTACGAACGTGTGCGGGAGATCGTCCGCTCCGGCCGGCTGGGCGAGATCCTCTCGGTCCAGGCCGACGAGAACCTCGGCACCGGGCTGACGCTCATGCAGTACCAGGGCTGGCGACAGGACGTCGGGCATTCCGGCGGCTGGATGCTCGAGAAGTGCTGCCATGACCTCGACGTCCTGGGATACGTCCTGGGCAGCCGCCCCGTGCGTGTCCACTCCATGGCCTCCGCCCTCGCGTTCCGGCCCCGCCCGGAGACCGAGCAGCTTCCACGATTCCGCCCGGCGGCCGGACCCGGCGAGCTCGACTTCGGGGACGAGGCGACGAAGGACGCTCTGCGCTCGAGCACTCAGCACTCCCCCTATTCCCCGTCAGGCCTCCCTGATCGCCAGGTTGCGACCTTGGAGTTCGACACTGGCACGCTCGCCACCTTCACCTCCGTGATGGCGCAGCCGCGCTCCACCCGTCGGCTGCGGATCTTCGGGACCGAGGGTCTGCTGGAGGGCGACCTGAGCGCCCGCACCCTCGACCTGTCCTTCCCGGACCCCGCCGGTGGAGCCGGGTCCACACAGGAGCACGAGAGCGTGCAGATCGGCGCGAGCGGGCACCACGGAGGCGACGAGATCCTCGGTGAGCTGTTCTGGCGTCTCGCCGCCGGGGAGGACCAGACCCCGCGGGCCGGTCTCGCCGAGGGCATCGACGCGGTGCTGTGCGCGATGGCCCTGCAGGACTCGGCCCGCACCGGAATGCCGGTGGAGCTCGCGGATCTGCGCCACACGGTCTTCGGCGCCTCGGAACCGGTCGCCTGATGTCCTGGGCGACCCCGTCGGCCACGCGTACGTCGACCGCGTCCCCGCCGGCCGACCAGCCCGCGGCGTCGTTCCCGCAGCCGTCGCGCCGGCGCCGGCTGCGTCGGCGCGTGGTCGCGAGCTGGCAGCTGTATCTGCTCGCCGCCCCCGCTCTGATCTTCTTCCTGATCTTCAACTACGTCCCGATGTACGGGGTGCAGATCGCGTTCAAGGACTTCATCGCGAGCAAGGGGATCTCGGGTAGTCCCTGGAGCGGATTCGAGAATTTCGAGCGATTCTTCGGCTCGTTCTACTTCTGGCGCCTGTTGAAGAACACGCTGGTGCTGAGCGTCTACCAGATGCTCCTCTTCCCGCTGCCGATCATTCTGGCGCTCGCGCTCAACGAGCTGAAGAGCAAATTCTTCAAGCGGTTCACCCAGACCCTCACCTACGCACCGCACTTCGTCTCCACGGTCGTGGTGGTCGGCATGCTGTTCGCCTTCCTGGATCCCAACACCGGGCTGCTGAACCATCTGCTCGAGCTGGTCGGGCTCGATCCGATCCAGTTCATGCAGGATCCAGCCTGGTTCCGTCACCTCTACGTGTGGTCCGGGGTGTGGCAGTCGCTGGGGTGGAGCACGATCATCTACCTCGCCGCACTGGCCGGCGTGAACCCCGAGCTGCACCAGGCGGCGGAGGTCGACGGCGCGAACCGCCTGCAGCGGATCCGGCACGTGAACATCCCCGCGATCATGCCCACGGTGGTCATCCTGTTCATCCTCGACTTCGGCAGCTTCATGTCCGTCGGCTTCGAGAAGGTGCTGCTGATGACCAACAACCTCAACGCCGAGACGGCCGACGTCATCCAGACCTTCGTCTACGAGACGGGTCTGATCCAGGGCCAGTACAGCTACGCAGCTGCCGTCGGGCTCTTCGACTCGGTCATCAACATCATCCTGCTGATCACCGTGAATCAGCTGGCCCGCAAGTTCTCCGAGAACAGTCTGTGGTGACCCCATGAGCACGACGACCCAGCTGCGCCCCGGCGGCGCACCGTCCGACGACTCCCTCAACGGGTCTCCTGTCGAGCACCGCGCCGTAGGCAGCCGCGACGATCAGTGGTTCGACCGCTTCAACGTAGCGTTCGTGCTGTTCGTGGTGCTGGTGATCGGCTATCCCCTGTGGTTCGTGGTGATCGCCTCGATCAGCGACCCCCACGCCGTGCAGACCGGGAAGGTCTGGCTGTGGCCCGTGGACGTGACGTTCGACGGCTACCGCCGGGTGTTCGGGCAGGCGGCGATCTGGATCGGCTACCGCAACTCGATCGTCTACACCCTGGTGGGCGTGGCGGTGCATCTGGGCCTGATCCTGCCGTGCGCCTATGCCCTGTCGCGGAAGCACATGGCGGGGCGCACCGGCGTGACCTGGTACATCCTGTTCACGATGCTGTTCTCCGGCGGCATCATCCCCACCTATCTGCTGGTCAAGGATCTCGCCCTGCTGGACACCATGTGGGCCGTGATCCTGCCCGGTGCCGCCGGCGCCTGGTCGATCCTGGTGGCGCGGGCCTTCTTCACCCAGACGGTGCCCGAGGAGATCGGCGAGGCCGCCAAGGTCGACGGGGCGAGCGACGTGCAGACCTTCTTCCGCATCGCGCTGCCGCTGTCGGCCCCGATCATCGTCACCCTCGCCCTGTTCCACGGGGTGGGGCTGTGGAACGAGTACTTCAAGGCGCTCATCTATCTCTCGGACCGCGACAAGTTCCCGCTCCAGCTGATCCTGCGCGAGCTCCTGGTGGTCTCCGAGGACCCGTCCGCAGGCGGCGGGGGCGGCGGCGATGCCGGCTCGATCGTGGATCAGGTGCGCCTGGCGTCCCTGATCAAGTACGCGGTGATGATCGTGGCCTCCCTGCCGCTGCTGATCATCTACCCGTTCCTCCAGCGGTTCTTCACACAGGGCGTGCTGATCGGGTCGGTGAAGGGATGAGCGCCTCCCGAACCCTGGCCGGCCTGGACGCCCTGGTCCATCGCGCCGTGCAGCTGGTGTGGCTGAACCTGTGGTGGAGCATGCTGACGCTGCTGGGCGGAATCGTGCTCGGCATCGGGCCCGCGAGCGTCGGCGCCCACGCGGTGGCGAGCGCCTGGGCCCGCGGCGACCAGGACGTCGACGTGCCCCGCACCATGTGGGCGCATTGGCGATCCCACTGGGGCCGGTCCGCCGGGTTAGGCCTGCTGGCCATCGCTCTCGCGGCGTCGCTCGCGATGACGTGGTGGATGTCCCGGGGGGTCCCACCGATCCCGTCGGCCGTCACCCAGGGGATCGTGCTGCTCACCGCGCTCCTGCTGGCCGTGACGCTCCCCTACCTCCCGTGGGTCCTCGAGCAGATCGAGCCGGGCGCCCGCCCTCGGGTCTCCGTCATCGTCGCCTCGGCGCTCGCCCACGCGCTGAGCCGGCCCGTGCTGAGCATCGCCCTGGTCGCTGCCTGGGTCGGGTGGCCAACGCTGCTGATCGTCTCGGGCTGGCCCGGCCTGCTCCCCGTCGTCGGCGCCGGCGTCCCGTTCGCCGTCTCCGCGTGGTGCCTGCACCGCGCGCTCCCCCACCCTTCCACCGCCCAGCCCGTGTCCGTGTCCGCCGACGGCTCACCCGCCCCACGACCTCACGCCCCGGCCACCCGGCCGTGACGAATCCCCTGCACGATCTCGAGAGGAAATCATGACCCGTTCACCGTTCACCCGCCGTACCGTCCTCGCGTCCTCCGCCGTCCTCGCCTCCTCCACCGCTCTGGCGGCGTGCGGCGGCGGGGGTGACGAGGGCGGGGACACCGCCGAGAAGATCGAGAACCCCGACGAGAACATCAATCCCGAGGGCCTGCCGATCGTCGAGGAGGAGATCACGATCTCCTTCATGTCCCGTCGGTCCAACGCTTCGGCGGAGGACTGGAACGAGGTCGCCGCGGCGCAGACGACGCAGGAGCTCACCAACATCGAGGTCGACTGGGGCCTGGTCAATGAGGAAGCAGCTATCGAGCGTCGCAATCTCCTTCTGACCAGCGGCGACTACCCCGAGGTCTTCTACCGCACGGGGGTTCCCAGCGGCGACATCGCGAAGTACGGAGAGCAGGGCACGTTCATCCCGCTCAACGATCTGATCGAGAAGTACATGCCCAACCTGACGGCGCGGATGGAGGAGTACCCCGCGCTCCGCACCGGCCTCACCTTCCCCGACGGGAACATCTACTCCCTGCCGGGCATCTACGACCCCACAAGCCTCGGTCTGCGCTACCAGACGAAGTTCTGGATCCGCCAGGACTGGCTGGACCAGTTCGGCATGGCGACCCCGGAGACGCTCGAGGAGTACCAGGCCTACCTCGAGGAGGTCGCTGCGAGCATCGAGGGCTCGATCCCGCTCGGCGGCCAGGACATGGGCTCCATCCTGACGAGTCTGTACGGGACGTTCGGCCTCGCGAACCACGGCAACGATGCCGGCCTCATCGACCTCGACGCGGACGGCAAGGTGCGCTACTTCCCGGCCAGCGAGGAGTACCGCGACCTGTTGTCCTTCCTGGCCGGCCTCTACAGCAAGGGTCTCCTGCAGCAGGACATCTTCGCCACCGACGCCGCGGCGTTCAGCGCGAACGGGACCGAGGGGCTGCTGGGCTCCTGCGGGGTGCAGACCCCGTCGGGCTACTTCGGGAAGGAGGGCGACAACTACGTCGCGCTCAAGCCATTGGTGCGCAACGCCGGCGACGAGCCGGCCTGGCACGCCGTGCGGTCGGAGCTCTCCTCGATCGGCAACTTCGTGATGACGGACAAGTCCGAGCACCCCATCGAGATCGCCCGCTGGATGGACTTCTGGTTCGGTGAGGAGGGCGCCAAGCTGTTCTTCCTGGGCGTCGAGGGCGAGAGCTATGAGGAGGTCGACGGGCGTGACGAGCTGATCCCGGAGCTCCTGGAGGACAAGACGGTCGACGAGGCCCTGAAGCCGTACGTCCTGTACCTCGGGGGCTGGTACCCGGGCTGGGCCACGGACGACTGGTTCCGCGGCGTCGAGACCTCGGAGCAGTCCACCGAGGGATCCAAGGTCGTGGAGCCGTACGCCCTGAAGGAGGTGTGGCCCGCGTTCACCTTCACCGCAGAGGAGTCGCAGCAGATCACCACGATCGGCAACGACATCTCGAAGTACGCCGAGGAATCCCTCGCCGCGTTCGTCACGGGTGACCGGTCGCTGGACGAATGGGACGACCACGTGGCCACCTTCGAGCAGATCGGTTTGGCAGATTTCGTCGCGGCGCACCAGACCGCCTACGAGCGCCGTTCCTGAGGCCACCTCCGTCGTCGTGCCCGGCAGGCCAGGACTGCCGGGCACGACGGCCGACGACTCGACGCCCCAGGGCACGACGTCAGTGGGCAGAGCGTCCAGGGACCCAACGGGTACCGTGAACGACCTGAGGGCCGCGGACCGGACGGACCGCCGCAGTCCGGACATCGAGCCCCACCGCCGCTCCTGCGAGACCTCCGTTCCTGCTCTTCCGACCGCCCCGTCCGCGATCGATCTCAGAAAGTCCTTCCATGACGACGAGCCCTTCGGGCGCCGGCACCTCCGGCGCCGACACCACCCTGGTGCGACGGTGGAACCGCAGCACGGTTCTCGCCGCCCTGCGCACGGGTCCCGAGAGGACGCTCACGGAGATGGCCCAGGCGACCGGGCTGTCCCGGCAGACCCTCACCGCCGTGTTCACGGAGCTCGACGACCGGGGCCTGGTCCAGGTGCACGCACCGGCCACCGGGACATCGGGCCGCCCCGCCCGCCGGTACAGCTTCCAGTCCACCGCCGGCTACGTGCTGGGCCTCTACTTCTCCCCCACGCAGGTGCTCGCCCTGGTCACCGACCTCGACGGCACCATCATCGCCCGCGAGCACGCCGCGACGCCGCGTGATCTCCCTGCCCCGGACAGGCTGCGGAGGGCGCGCGAGATCTCGCTGCGGGCCACCGCGTCCGCCGGAGACGTCTGGGCGGTCGGGGTCGCCACCACCGGCGTCGTCGACCCCCAGGGCACCGTGCGCAGGGCGAGCCAGATCCCCGGGTGGACCGGGCTCGATCTCGCGGGCACGATCGGGTCGTGGTTCCACAGCGCCGCGGTCGCCGGGAACGACGGCACCCTCGCCGCGCTCGGCGAGAAGTGGCAGGGCGCCGCGCGGTACGCGAACGATGTCGCACTGATCCTGTCGGGTCGCCCCACCGGACAGGGCATTCTGCTGGGAGGACGCGCCCACCACGGCAGATCGGGCGCCGCCGCCGAGCTGGGCCGGCTCCTGCACGACCAGACCTGGAACGCCGCCGCCGTGCTCGAGGAGGCCGGCCGCAGCGCTGAGGAGGTGTTCCGCGCCGCTGCCGAGGGGGAGCAGGAGGCCTCCGAGCTGGCCGATCACCTCGCCCACCACACAGCCCGCGGCGCCTCCGTGCTCGTCTCGGTGCTGGACCCCGAGCTCGTGGTGATCGCCGGCGAGTTCACCGCCGGTGGGCAGCCCTTCGTCGACGCCACCCGGCAGCACCTGAGCACGATGTGCATCAATGTCCCCGAGGTGGCCCTGTCGGTGCTCGGCGACGACGTCGTCCCCCTCGGAGCAGCCCGGCTCGCCCTCGACCACCTCGAGGAAAGGGAGTACGTCCTGGACGCGTGACGGGGAGTCAGCGAGCGTTGCGGATCAGGGTGGCGAGGAGATCGGCGTCTCGACGCAGCGCGGGCATCTCCGGCGTCGGTTCACCCGGCGCGACCCCAACCACAGGCCCGGCTCCAGCCCCAGGCCCGGCCCCGGCTTCAGCCCCGGCCCCGGCTCCAGCCCCGAGCCCGGCTTCAGCCCCGAGCCCGGCTTCAGCCCCAGCCCCAGGCCCGGCCTTCGTCGAGTGCGACGTTGGCGCGGGTATCGAGGCGTCACGACCGCCCGAAGGTCGCACTCGATCGTCCAGGTGAGGCTCGGGGGCATGCGGGGACGCGTCGCCAACCACGCGGCTGCTCGACGCCGGCGGGGCGCCGACCGAGGCCGGCTCCGGGAGGGGCGCGGCGTACAGAGCGGCGGTGTAGGCGGACGCGATACGGGCGGCAGCGGCGCGATGCTCGTCGGTGACCTCGACATCACCCTCGTCGATCTGGTCCAGGAGGTCCCCGAGGGCGCGCGCAGGGGGCAGGGCGCCGTCGAGCGCGAGGAGCCGCGGCGGCGCGCTCCAGGCGCCGGTCCAGCCCAGCCAGCGGATGGCGACGGAGCGCACCGTCAGCTCGCGCCCCAGCTCAGACCACGCCAGCTCGCCGGCGCGGCGCCGCTCCCGTTCGGCGACGATCGCGGCATCGAGCCTGCCACCGCCGCTGCCCGGACCGCCGCCTCCACCGCTGCCGCCGCCGTCACCAGCACCGCCCTCACCACCCCCGCGCACGAGGCTGTTCCACCGCTCATCGCGCAGGGTCAGGCGGTGACGTCGGATCAGCACCACGGCCGCCGCACCGCCGGCGGCGACGAGGAATCCGAGGGTGAGACCGGTGAACAGCCCGCTCTCGACCCGCTCCACGGTGACGGGGTTGGTCACCGCTCCCCCGTCGTCGGAGGCCGAGGCGTCGGTCGTCTCCTCGGGATCATCCGTGGTGGTGGGGTCCTCGCTGGCCGGGGTCGTCTCCTCTTCCGGAGTGGGTGAGTCGCTGGGTTCCTCGGAGGGCTGCTGCTCGTCCTGCGCAGTGGAGCTGTCCGAGGTGATCCCCGGAGGCGTCACCCCGTTCGCGGCGGCGGCCGGCGTCGGCTCGAAGCGCACCCAGCCGTATCGCGCCCCGAACCACACCTCGGGCCAGGCGTGGGCGTTCTTCGCGCTCACGGACCACTCGTCGCCGTCCTGCTTCCCGGGGGTGAAGCCGATGGCCACCCGGGTGGGATATCCCTGCGCGGTCATCATCAGGGCGAAGGTGGCGGCGAACTGCTCGCAGTAGCCGATGCGGTCGGCGAGGAAGGACTCCAGCGGGTCCTCCCCCGGCGGGGAGTTCACGGTGAGGGAGTACGCGAACTCGCTGCGGAAGTAGTCCTGGTAGGCGACGGCGGTGTCGAAGGCGTTGTCGGCGCCGGCCTCGTCGGCGACGTCCACGGCGAGGTCCTGGGCGATCTGGGGGACGTCCTGGCGGGAGATGTACCCGGCGTTGAAGGGCTGCTCGAACACGGCGGGGTCCACGCCGCGCAGCTGGTCGGCGGTGGCGTTCTCCGGCGCGGTCAGCACGGTGTAGTCCAGGCGGCTCAGGTCGGCGCGTACCCCGCGCAGGGCGATCTCCCCGCTGGTCGGCTTCAGCTGCAGGTCACGGGAGATGTCCGCCTCGTCCGTCGCGATGCCGCGGATCCGCTCCGGCGCGGGCAGGCGGTCACCGGCGAGGTCCAGCACGTGGAACTCGGTGCGCAGCAGGCCCGCGTCGTTCCCGGCGGCCGGATCGGTGCCGTCGGAGGCGTCGGAGTACGCGCCGACTCCCATCGCGGGGCTTCCGTCCTCGTCGGCCGTGTTGCGGAAGGTCTCGCCGTCGAAGCTGTTCAGGGTGCGCAGGCGCAGGTATGAGGGTTCGTCCGCGGTGGTCGAGTAGCGCAGCACCTCGACGTCCTCCTGCTGGAGCAGGGAGCGGCGCACGGAGATGTCGTCGTCGATCATCACCGGGCCCAGCGACGGCATGTCGCGGTTCTGCCACTGGTTGATCACGTCCATGTTCAGGGCGACCTTCGTCGGTGCGACCTTCGGGAGGGCGAGGCCCACGGGCACCGTGAGCGCGGCGACCAGCAGGACGCACAGAGCGGCCGCACCGGTCGCGCGGGCGGGGCTGGCGAGCGGGCCCGCCTGGGGCCGACGGTCCCCTTCGAGATACCGCGGATCGGAGTGCACGGTGCGGGTGGCGAGGATCAGCAGGCCGGCGAGCACCGGCCCCATGACGGTCCACCAGGCGCCGCCGGAGGGCTGCTGGAGGGCCGGGATCAGCAGCGATCCGAGCAGGGCGAGGCCCACGGGGGTGTGCCACCCCAGGTCCACGAACACGAGGTCCAGCAGCAGAGCGCCGAGGGCGAGCACGAGCATCACGACCACGGTGCCGCGGGAGCCGAGGGTCAGCGGCGCCATCCCGCCGGCCAGCTCGTTGAAGGCGCCGGGGAAGATCGAGGCCTGGGCCTTCACCAGGGCGATCGGTCCGTCGCCGAGGCCCACGAGGCCGTGCCCCATCTCGACCACCACGAGCTGCACCATGACCACCAGCATCTGCACGAGGGGCACCAGAAGCGGGGGGCGCAGGAACTGGCGCAGCACCATCCCGGTGACGATCACGGGGGTCGAGGCGGTCAGGGTGAGCATGAACCAGGAGGAGCCGGCCAGCAGCATCGACAGCGGGGCGGAGGCGAGCAGGATCGCGATCAGCAGCAGGAGGGAACGACCCACCAGGTCCCCGCCCTGCAGCAGGGGGCGTCCCATCAGCGGGCTCATGACTCCGCCCCCGCCGTCGTCGAGCTCGCGCTCACAGCCGGCTCCTCCGCGTCGCCTGCGGTGAGCAGGCTGTCGAGGGTGTCCGCGGTGGTGCCGCGCACCAGGGTCCAGCTGCCGATCGTCGAGCGGGTGGGGTGGAGGGCCTGCCGGGCGGCGGCGAGCTTCTCCGCATGCTCCTCGTGGGCGTGCCCGAAGTCGTCGCCGTCCGCGGGGCCGATGCGACGGGCCCGACGGGGCGTCGGGGGATCCTCGATCTCGAGGGCGGGCCGCAGGGCGATCGCGGTGCGGTGGGTGGCGCGGCCGGCGAAGCGGTCCAGCTCGAGGCCGGAGAAGGGGTCGCCGACGTCCGGGCCCAGGGCGATCGCGAGGGCGGTGTGCCCGGCGGCGTGGTCGATGCCCACGCCCAGGGTGGCGACCTCGTCGTCGTCGAAGTCGACGTCGGCGAGCGCGAGCAGGGAGGCGCGGGACTCGACGGCGTCAGCCTCGCTGCCCAGCGGGGAGGGGCCGGGGATGCCGCGGCGGCGGCCGCTGCGGGTGATCTCGTCGCCGGAGGCATCCACGATGCGCACGTCCCAGCCGTTGAGGCCGAGGCTCTCGAGCACGGTGGCGGCGTGGGAGACCAGGCGATCCTCGATCTCGGGGCCCACGTCCTCGCGGCGCGTGGTGTCCAGGACGATCACGGCGCTGTGCCCGGCGGCGGGCTCGTCCTCGCGGGTCATCAGCGTGCCGGTGCGGGCGCTGGCCCGCCAGTGGATGCGACGGATGTCGTCCCCGGCCGCGTAGGGACGCGCGATGGGCCCGATCTCGCCGACACCTGGGGAGGACAGGGCGCTCAGCGGCCCGTCACGGGTGATGCCGGTGGCTCGCTCGGAGCCGGGGGCGAGCTCGGCGACCACGGGCAGGCCGGTCAGCTGGAGGCCGTCGTCGACGGTGCGGCGCAGATGGAACAGGCCGAACACGTCGCGCACGATGACGCTGTACGGGCCCAGCGGATGGGATCCCCGGTGGGCCACGCGCAGCACGTGCGGCATCCGCCGGGACAGCGGGAGGTCGCCCTGGCCGCCGAGCGCTGCGGGGAGGTGCTCCCGCACGGCGCCGCGGGCCAGCGGGATCACGGTCATCGGCGACCGGGTGAGCATCTCGAGCTGCACGCGGGCCACGGAGCCCACGGGGACGGCGACGTCGATGATCTGGCGGCGCGCGCGCAGGCCGATGCTCGAGATCCCGATCCCGATCGCGCCGATCAGCAGCGCCAGCAGCAGGGCCGCCGCGATGTAGCGGGCGGGCAGCACACGGGTGAGGTCCGCCGCGACCCAGCACAGCAGCGCCAGGACCGCGACGGCGATGCCCCGCGCGGTGGGGCGCAGGACGGTCCCGGGTCGCGGCGTCACGTCTGCGAGGTGTTCCGCAGCACCTGGTCGACCAGCTCCCCCGCGCTCGCGCCGCGGGACAGGGCCTGCGGGGTCAGGTGCATGCGGTGGCGCCACACCGGCATGATCACGGACCGGACGTCCTCGGGATCCACGAAAGTGCGCCCGTCGAGCGCGGCATGCGCCTTGGCGGCCCGCACCAGGTGCACGGCGGCACGGGGCGAGGCGCCGAGGGTGACCTGCGGGTGGGAGCGGGTGGCGGCCGCGAGGCGCACCACGTAGTCGAGGATGACCTCGGAGGCGTGGACGCGGCGCACGGCGCGGACGTGGGCGGCGATCCGCTCGGGGGTGGTGCGGGTGCGCACGGCGTCGAGGACGTCACGGTCCCCCACGGGAACCGGCCCGGCCTGCGCGGCGAGCATCCGGGACTCGGCCGACTGCACGGGATAGCCCATGGAGGTCTGGGCGAGGAAGCGGTCACGCTGGGCCTCGGGCAGCCGGTAGGTGCCCTCCATCTCCACGGGGTTCGCGGTCGCGACCACCATGAACGGCTCCTCAAGCTCGTAGGTGGTGCCGTCGACGCTGACCTGGCGCTCCTCCATGGCCTCGAGCAGGGCGGACTGGGTCTTCGGAGAGGCACGGTTGATCTCGTCGGCCAGCAGGATCTGCGTGAACACGGCGCCGGGCCGGAACTCGAACTCGCTGGTGGCCTGGTTGAAGATGCTCGCGCCGGTGACGTCGCCGGGGAGCAGGTCCGGGGTGAACTGGATGCGGTGGCGCTTCGCGCCGAGCGCCGCGGCCAGCGACTTCGCGAGCATCGTCTTGCCCACGCCGGGGATGTCCTCGATGAGGAGGTGACCGCCGGCCAGCAGCACGAGCAGCGCGGTCTGGGCGACCTCGCTCTTGCCCTCGACCACCGTGGCGATCTCGCTGATCACGGACTCGGCCTCGGTGGCGATCTCCCGCGCCTCGGCCTCGGTGAGGGCGGGGATGCCGCTGGCGGGAGCGCCGTCGACGGGGATGTCGGCAGGAATGTCGGCCGGGGTGTCGACAGCGATCTCTGCGGGGTTGCCCGTGCCCGGATCGGCGCCGGCCGCTCGGGCCCTTCGCGTCGTGGGGACCGTGGGGACCGCAGGAGCTCGGTCCGTGCTCCCGTCGCCCTCCGGGCCGGGTGCGGGTGCGTCGTCCTGCATCATCGCGTGCTCCTTCGATCGGCCGCCGATTGCCGGGTTCTTCACGAAGAATTTGCCGGGCCATGTGACCTGCTTGGGCGTACCACAGAGTGCCCTCCCTCTAGAGTATGACTGGTTGTCCATGTCTTCCGAGGAGTCTTTCTGTGACGAGTCGTCAACGCTCGGCCGCCACCGGTCTCGGTGCAGGCCTGGTGCTGGTCGCTTCGTGCGCCCTGATGCCGTCGGCGACGTTCGCCGCGCCGGTCGCAGGCGCCGCACCGGCGGCGCCGCCCGTGGTGTGCCAGGCACCCAGCGCCGGCGCCTCCCCGCAGAGCGTGGACCTCGGCGAGACGGTCTCCATCACCGGCGAGTGCTTCGGGGAGAACAAGAGCGGGACGGTGACGATCATTCCGTCCGAAGGCGGCGGCGGGACCACCCTGGACGTCTCCTCGAACGAAGCCCAGAGCATCTCGACGACGTACACCCCCGAGGCCGCGGGTGACTACCAGTTCCTGATCGACGTCGAGGGCACGCAGGTGAGCGGATCGTTCTCGGTGGCAGAGCCGACGGAGGAACCGACGGAGGAGCCCACCGAGGAGCCGACCGGCGACCCCTCCGGCGACCCCTCCGACGCACCCGCCGAGGAGCCGACGGAGGAGCCCACAGAGACCCCGAGCCCGTCCGAGAGCCCGGAGCCCACGCAGGAGCCGGAACCGACGAACTCGCCCACCGAGGACCCCGACGGGGATCAGACCGCGGATCCCACCGAGGAGCCGACGAGCGAACCCGCCGAGCCCGACGGCCAGGAGACGACGCCTGCTCCGGGTGACCCCTCCGCCGGGGACGACGGCGAGCAGGACGACGAGACGCCGGGCTCCGCGGGGACGCTCGGTCCTGATGCGCCGACTCCGTCGCCCGTCGCCCCGAGCGAGCCCTCCAGCGAGAGCACGCCGTCGAACGAGGGTGACCCGACGAACGGGAGCACGCCATCGGACACGACTGATCCGTCGGACGAGAGCACGCAGTCCGGCGACAGCACCGCGTCCGACGAGCCGGCCCCGTCGGCCGGAGGAGCGGGCTCGGCTGAGCCGACGGATGCCTCCGACGCGCAGCCCTCTGGCGCCGAGGACTCCTCCTCGGCAGACCCCTCGCAGCAGGATCTGATCGATCAGGTGCGCCGCATCGGCGCCTTCCTGAACGGGACGCACAGCGGCGTCGCGGACGGCGCCGGGACCGGGGACGACAGCAGCTCCTCAGGCAGCGCCGACGGCTCGGAAGGCTCTGGGATCTCCGAGGCCTCCGACGGCTCGGACAGCGGCCTCGCCGAGACCGGCAGCAACGCCACGGTGCCGGCCGCTCTCGCCGCACTGGCCCTGGGTCTGGGCGGCATCGCGCTCTGGATCGCCGGGCGTCGACGCTCCCACCGCTGACCGGTCTGAGCCGTCGGCCGGTCAGGCCCGTCGGCTGCGGGCCGTCTGCATCCCGGTGAGCACTGCGATCACGAGCGCGCCGAGCATCAGGCCCACCCCGCCCACGGCCACGGCGCCGCTCACCCCGACCAGGGCGCCGAGCCCGGCGAGGGTGATGCCGTTGCCGGTGCGCATGCCGCTGCCGATCATCCCGTAGACCCCGACCACGCGCCCGCGCTGGTCCGCCGGGGCGCGCAGCTGCACGATCGCCTGGCCCACCGAGGTGGCGGCGAGGTTCGCGACGCCGCCCACCACGAGCGCGGCGACGGCGATCCCGTAGTGCGAGGTGGTGGCCACGATGAGGCTGGTGAGCCCGAACATCACGGCGGCGACCACGGCGGCCTTGACGTCCGCCTTGATGATGCCGGTGGCCTCGAGCAGGAACCCGCCCACCACGCCGCCGATCCCGTTGGCGAACAGCAGCAGGCCGTAGCCGAGGCCGCCCTCGTCCCCCGCGCCGAGGGCGTCGGCGAAGTTGGGCATCGACACCGTGAGCGAGGAGCCGACGCACACCGCGATCAGCCCGGCGAGCGCGATCATGCCCACGAGCACCGTGTCCCCGGCGACGGTGCGCAGCACGCGCGGGGTGTCCAGGATCGAGATCCGCTCGCGCATCACCAGGCCGCTGCGGGAGTGCCCCGTGAACGGCGTACGGATCATCAGCAGCGTCATCGGCAGGTAGAAGGCGATGTTGGCGAAGATCCCCCACGTGGGCCCGAGCAGCAGGAGCAGCACGGAGCCGACCACCGGCCCGGCCAGCACGCCGAGGCTCTTGAACGTCGCGTTCAGGCGCACCGCGCTGGGCAGCTCGCGCGGCTCGGCGAAGTCGTGGAGCATGAGCTGCTCCGCCGGTCCCCACAGGGCGCCGGCGCAGCCGTGCAGCACCAGCAGCACGCAGGCGCTCCACATCTCCAGGCTGCCGGTCAGGAACAGCACGCCCCAGCCCAGGGACACGAACGCGAACAGCCCCTGCGCGATCTGGATGATGCGCCGGCAGTCGTACTTCTCGGCGAGGCCGCCGAAGAGCACCGACAGCAGCAGGAAGGGCAGCCAGTGGCTGATCACCTGGAAGCCGACGAGCCACGGCGAGTGGAAGGTCTGCCAGAGCACCCAGTAGGTGATGACGTGCTCGATGTTGTCACCCATCATCGAGAGCCCCGCGGTCATCAGGTACGGGCGGGAGTACTTGTCGCGCAGGGGGCCGAAGCGGCGGGGGCGCGGGGCGGCGGTGGTGATCATGACAGCTCGTACCCGACTCGGGCGACGCCTCGCGGCGCGGCGAGGGCGATCTGAACGGGCACTGGGGTCCTTCGAACGGGAGGGCGGGCCCGCGCAGAGGGAGATACAGGAGGTGCGGAGCGCGGTGAGGAGGTGAGGAGGTGAGGAGGTGATGAGGTGATGAGGTGATGAGGTGATGAGGTGATGAGGTGATGCCACGGTACTCGCGAGGCTGTGCGCAGGTCACGGAGGGTCCAGAGGGTGGCCCGACGGCTCGCCGCCCCACTCAGCTGCCCTCGGTCGCTCTCCGTCGCAATACGGTCCCCGAGGGCCGGCTGTCACGACCGGCTGGTCGAGGACCGGCGGGTGGCAGGAGATCACGCCGTCGGTGCAGGTCATGCGCCGCCATCGATGCCCGGAGCTTCCACGATCACCTCCACCGTCGCCTCCGCGCTGAGGTGGGTGGAGTCGACCCAGAGCACGTCGTCCCCGAACGCGGCTCCCATCCGTGCGAGCAGGCCCGCGTGGTCGTCGACGTCGAACCTCTCGCGTTCGTCCCGCTGCAGGTTCCGCTCCACGCAGACGGCGGGATCCGGTGCCAGCACCACCGGGCGCAGCCCCAGGCCGCCGAGCGCGCTCGTGAACACGTCGAACTGCTCACGGTCGGGCACGATCCAGTCGATGACCGGGGTGATCCCGGCGGCGGCGATGTTCCGTGCGAGGTCGCAGAGGTTCCGATTGCACAGGGCGACCTGCCGCGCGGCCTCGTCGGCGGGTTCCCCCAGCGGCCACACATAGCCGCGCACCACGAGCCGGGCCACGACGTCTCCGGCGAGCAGCGCGGAACGACTCAGCTTCTCGGCCAGCAGCCTGGTCACCGTGGACTTCCCGGCGGCGGGAGGTCCGGTGACCAGGAGGATCGAGCGGCCGTTGTCGAGGGCGGCGAGGCCCGAGAGCTGTCGGTGCGCGGGCTCGGGGTGCGTCATGCCGGAACCGTAGATCGCGCGCGGGCGGTGCCGCCACCGAATACCTGCCATCGAGCACCTGCCACCGACTGGACTCCGTGGACGTTGGGATCGTGGTGGTCGACCGCGACGGCCACGACCTGCTCATGAACCGCGCGCAGCAGCGCATCCACACGCTCGCCATGCCGGCGGGCATCGAGGATCCGGACGAGACGCAGCTGACCCTCCGATACCCGGGCACCTCCTGTCCGATCCCCCCGGAGGATCGCCCGGTGCGACGTGCCGTGAACCAGGAGACCTTCAGCAACTACGTGGTCTCGGTCGGGAATCCCGGCGACCGGGGCACGGAATTCTCCAGCTCCGCCCGGCAGATCCTGGATCGGCACGGCGATCGCGACGGCGCCGTGGTCGTCTTCTCCGACGTGACCTCCTACGTCGAGGCCGCTCGCACCCAGCAGCAGTTCGTCGCCGCCGTCTCCCACGAGCTGCGCACCCCTCTCACCTCGGTGATCGGGTACCTCGAGCTCGCGCAGGACGACCTCGACCTGTCGACGGAGACCGCGTCGTACCTGAGCGTCGCCAACCGCAATGCCGAGCAGCTGCTCGCCCTCGTGGAGGATCTCCTGCAGGACCAGGTGACACGCTCCGTGTCCGGCGGGCTGTCGCTGCGCCCGCATCGTCTCTCGACGGTGGCCGGGCAGGTCATCGAATCCGCGTCGCTGAGCGCTCAGGAGTCCGGGATCCGGCTCGTGCAGGATCTCGAGGAGACCCCGGAGCTCCCGATCGACGAGCACCGCATCACTCAGGCGCTGACCAATCTGCTCTCCAACGCCCTGAAGTACACCCCGCGCGGCGGGACGGTGACGGTGACGGTGAGCAGTCGGGCAGTCGAAGGCGCTCTGGAGATCGCCATCGCCGATACCGGTGTCGGGATGTCCGATCAGGAGCAGGCGGACCTGTTCACCGAGTTCTACCGCACGGAGTCCGCACGCACGAGCGCCATCCAGGGTCATGGCATCGGATTGGCCGTGACCCGGAGGATCGTCCTCGAGCACGGTGGGCAGATCAGCGTGCGCTCCACACCGGGCGCGGGGTCGACGTTCTCGATCCGGCTCCCCCTCGAGGCGGCGGACAGCGCAGCCTGAGCACGGCGCGCGCCGAACACCGGGCACCGGGCACTCCACGGCAGGGCACGGCACGGCACGGCACGGGCCCTTCGTCGCCAGCCCTCGTAAACTGGTGGGTGCACGGACCCGATCACGTCCCGAGGAGCACCCCATGGCTGCGAAGAAGACCGTCACCATCGAGGGCCGTGCCACGGCACGGGCGGTCGGTGACCGCCTCATCGCGCCGTTGCCCGAGGAGGCGAGCGCGCAGCTCCCCTCCCGCGGCCAGGTCGCCATGGTGGGCGCCCTGGAGGATCACGAGGTCGAGCTCGTGCTGGAGCCCGACGGCCGCAAGGGCCACTGGATCTCCCTGGACGAGGAGCTCGTGACCTCGCTCGGTGCGGCCGACGGCACGAGCATCGACTTCACCCTGACCACCGCCGCGCAGTGGCCCGAGCCCGAGGTGCCCGGCGATCTCGGGGCGGCGCTCGAGGCCGCGGACGACGTCGAGCACCAGTGGGACTCCATCACCCCCATGGCCCGCTGGGAGTGGGTGCGCTGGGTGGGTGCCACGAAGAACGACAGCACCCGCGCGAAGCGGGTGGACGTGTCGATCGACAAGCTCCGCAAGGGCAGCAAGCGCCCCTGCTGCTTCGACCTGGCCTCCTGCACCGACCCCGAGCTCTCCAAGAGCGGGAAGCTGATCGGTCTGGAATGAGCCGCTCACCATCGCCCCTGCGCACCGCGATCCTTGGCTACGGCGTCGCCGGCCGCTACTTCCACGGCACCTTCCTCGGCGTCGATCCTGCCTACGAGGTCACTATCGTCGCCACCTCGAATCCCGAGCGGGCCGCTCAGGCGCGGCAGGACCACCCCGGCGCGACGATCATCGAGGACCCGCACGACATCGCGGCCCACGCGTCGGACCTCGATCTGGTGATCGTCTGCACGCCGCCGTCCTCCCACGTCGACCTGGCCCGCACAGCCCTGCGCGCCGGCCTGGACGTCGTGGTCGACAAGCCGTTCGCCCCCACCAGTGCGGAGGGCGAGGCGCTGATCGCCGAGGCTCATGCCTTGGGTCGGCGCCTGTCCGTCTTCCAGAACCGTCGGTACGATGCGGACTTCCTGACCCTGAAAGGCCTCCTGGAGGCCGGGGACCTCGGCCGGGTCCACACGTTCGAGTCCCGCTTCGAGCGGTGGAAGCCTGCCGGTGAGCGCAGCTGGAAGGCGCACACCTCCGTCTCCGAGGGCGGCGGAGTCCTCTTCGACCTCGGCCCTCATCTCCTCGACCAGGCCGTCCAGCTGTTCGGTCCGGTCACGGAGATGCTGGCCTCGGTGCGGGCCGTCGCCCGCTCCGGCGACCGGGCAGCACCTGCCGCTGCGGGGTCGCAGTCGGCGGGTCCCCGCACGACGGCGGGCGCCGACACCGTGGTCCAGCTGATCCTCACCCACGCCGGGGGCGTCACCTCGCAGCTGACCATGTCGAGCTTGTCCGCCCTGGCAGGTCCCAGGTTCCAGGTCTCCGGCGACCAGGGTGCCTGGCGGACCGTCGGCAAGGACCCCCAGGAAGCGGCCCTGTTCGCCGGGACGACTCCGGACACCCCGGGCTTCGGCCTCGAGTCCGAGGAGGACCGCGGCGAGCTGAGCTCCGGTGACGAGGTGACGCGCACGCCCGCGGGGACCGGGGACTACGGCCGCTACTACCGCGAGCTCGCCGTCGCCCTGCGCACCGGCTCACCGGTGCCGGTGGATCCGCAGGATGCCGTCGACGTTCTGCGGCTCATCGAGGCCGCGCACCGCGCTTCCCGCTCGACCTTCCCCCCGGACCGCCTCCAGGGCTGAGCTCCACGCCCCGAGGACTGATCAGGACCTGTGGATGGTTCTCGGCGAGGTGGCCGGCGCACGGCGCTCCGTCCTGAGGCTGACCTGCACGGACCGACGGCTCTGAGCACGCAGCGGGGAAGGCCCTTGAGGGAGATCCCGGAGTTGGTAGCGTCGTCACCGCCTGCTCTCTCTGACCCGATCGTCGACCCGAAAGGACCTCCTGTGGTGGCAGAGACCGACGATGCCAGCGACTTCGTCCCGCCGACGTTCTCCTTCGCCCTCATGGGGCATCTGGCGACCGGGGTGGTCAAGGTCGTCGCGATCGCTCTGCTGCTCTGGGGGGTGGGCCTGACCGGGTGGACCGCGCGCGTTCCCGCGGGAACGGCGATCGTCACGGCGTCGGTCGTGATGATCGCCATCGAGCTCGCCACGACCGGTGTGGAGCGGATCTTCGTTCTCCGTCACCGGCACCCGGATCCCGGGAGCGTCCTGATGACGGTGATCGTCGCCGTGCTTCCGGTGCCGATCAGCTTCCTCATCGGGCTGCTCCTCGCGCCGTCGCCTTCCGGGGCTCTGCTCACGATGGGTGTCACCACCGTGGTCGATTGGGCCGCTCTGGTCGCGCTGGAGCGCCCCTGGGTCGAAGGAGACAGCCAAGCCGACATCCGCCGGAAGTACGAGCAGACGAAGGCGATGACCCAGGACCAGTTCCGGTCCGAGTGACCGGCGTTCACAGCGCTGGACAGGAGACTCCTCGGCCCGGACGTGGACCACTGCTCGACGGGGCGTGACGGCTTCTCGCGGCCCGACGGGAGAACGACGAAGGCGGCCCTGGAGGAGCAGCACGCTCCCCCAGGGCCGCCTGGCGTTGTTCAGGCCTTCGTGCCCGCACCGCCGGTGTTCTGCGGGCGAGGCCCGGCCCGTCGGCCCGAGCGCCGCCCGGAGCTCCCCCTGGAGCTCTTCTCGGCGCTGGCCTCTGCGCTCGGCTCAGTGCGGGCCTTGTCGCTCGCCTCGCTGCTCACCTCGGTACTCGCCTCGGTACTCGCCTCGGTACTCGCCTCGGTACTCGCCTCGGTACTCGCCTCGGTACTCGCCTCGGTACTCGCCTCGGTACTCGCCTCGGTACTCGCCTCGGTACTCGCCTCGGTACTCGCCTCGGAGGCAGGATCGACTCCCGCTGCCTCCGCAGCCTTCGGCCCCGCTGGAGAATCGACCGCACCCTCCCCGTCGGCGTCGTCGCCCGCAGGCTCGGCAGACCAGGCATCGACAGGAGAGCCTGCTCCGTCGTGCGCCGGTTCGACGGCCTCAGCCTCGGCAGACCCCGTGGACCGGCCCTGTGCCGACTCCCCCGTGCGTGACGAGGCAGAGCCCGTGCCCGCACCGCGGGCTGCACGCCACGCGGTGACCTTCTCCCCGAGGCCGAGGGCCAGACGGTTCTGCGTGAGGGCGGTGCGCAGCCAGGCCACGATCGCGATCCAGGTGGCACCGGAGACCAGCACGGCATCGGCCGACGCCATGATCCCGGAGAAGAACGGCAGGCCCAGCAGCATGATCAGCACGATCCGTCGGGTGATGGTGTTGAACTGGCTCTTCGCGGTTCGTGGTGAATGACCCTGCTGGGACGGGTGTTCACGCTACGGTTCTCGCGGCGCTGGTGAGCAGGATA